>VGWF01000008.1 GCA_016873715.1 Lentisphaerota bacterium
GCCCGCGGCCCAGGTGCCCGTCCCGGCGTCCCCTGCGGACGAGGCCGCCTGCATCGAGGCCGCGCGCGGCGTCTTCGCCGCGCACGGCGGGCGCGTCGCGGCGCTGATCGTCGAGCCGCTGTGCCAGGGCGCAGCCGGCATGAGGATGCACAGCCCCGCCTTCCTGCGCTCGCTCGCCGGCCTCTGTCGCGCGGAGGGCGCGCTGCTCATCGCGGACGAGATCGCGACGGGCTTCGGGCGGACGGGCACCTGGTTCGCGTTCGAGCAGGCGGGCATCGCGCCGGACATCGTCTGCGTCGGGAAGGCCCTGGCGGCCGGGTACCTCCCGATCAGCGCGGCGATCGTTCGCGACGGGATCCACTCGACCTTCGCCGACACGCCGGCGGACCGGACCTTCTACCACGGGCACACGTTCGCCGGGAACCCGATTGCGGCGGCCGCGGCGCTGGCGGCGATGGACGTCTACGAGGAGGAGGGCATTCCCGCGCGCGCCGCGGTGATCGGCGCGAAGCTCGCGGAGTGGATGGCGCCGCTCGCCCGCCTGCCGCAGGTGGCGGAGGTCCGCACGCTCGGCCTCATCGGCGCGGTCGAACTGCGGCCGGACCCGCCGGGGACCGGCGGCGAGCCGCGGGCCCGGAGGGTCCGCCGCCGGCTGCACGAGCGCCGCATCCTGTCGCGCCCGCTCGGCGATGTCGTGTACCTGATGCCCCCGCTGGTCATCGCCGAGGATGCGCTGCGGGGGCTTGTCGAAGCCCTGCACGAAGCGGTCGTTGCGGCGGGATGAAGCCGGCTCGCCCTGAAGCCAGGGCAGACGCATCTTCCTCGAGGGAGTGGCACCTTTCGGTCGGCGGGGCGCGGAGTGGCTGGTGGACGCAGGAGCCCTTGCGGTTGCGGGGGTGCGACGCGCACCAGGCCGGCCGGATCGCGCGGGATCCCGCCCCGCCTGCGGCGTTGCCGAAGGGGGCGCGGACACGAGTCCAGCGCCCCCTTCGTCGCCTTGCATCCGGGGCGGTCTGCCGCGTTCCCGGCCGGGCCCCTCGCAGGCTCGGGGCCACCCGGTGCGCGCCGCGGCATCGCCTTCGCCTTGATTCAAGGATCGTTCGGCTGGGATCTCCCTTTCCCGGCGATGGAAGGGGAATCCGGAGGATCCCGAGCACACGGCTCGGTTTCGACAGGAACAAGATGCGTCTGCCCTGGCCCTGAAGCCGGTCCGCATTGACAAACGGTGCGGGACCCATTATCGGCACAGGGACACGGGAAGGCCGTGACCTACGGGAGACTGACGATGACGCGGACGATCGGGCTGGCGGTTGCCGTGGCGGCGTGGACGGGCCTCTGCGGGGCGAGGGCGGCATCGACCGCCGGGACGATGGAATTCGAGACCAGGATCGAGGGCGAGAAGAAGGCGTTCGCGCCGAAGCACGTGGCCGCGGTCTGGATCGAGGACGCCCAGGGCGCGTTCGTCAAGACGCTCCTCGTGCGCGGGCTCAAGCAGAACAGGCGGCTCGAGGCGTGGAAAGCCGCGTCGGGCGGGACGATGGTCGACGGGGTCACGGGGCCGACGCTGACCGAATGGGGCAAGATCTCGGCGAAGTGGGACGGCACCGACGCCGCGGGCAAGCCGGTCGCGGATGGCGGGGACAAGCTGCGCGCGGAATCGACCTGGTGGAACGGGGCGGGTCCGCAGATCGCCGGCATCGTCTTCGAGAAGGGGCCGAAGGCCTCGACGCCCGACGCTCCCGACGCGGGCGCGTTCCGGGACATCTTCGTCGGCTGGAAGCCCGCGCCCTGATCGGGGCCGCGCGGGATCGCGCGAGGCGGTTCCGCGTCACCAGTAGTAGGTGCCGATGGCGGCCGAGAAGGACCGTTTCAACTCGTCCTTCCCCCGGGTCACCACGCCGCCGTCACCGAGGCAGACCTTGGACACCTGCTCCTTGCCGACGCCGGCGTGGGGGAACAGCGTCCACTTGCCGGACGGCACGGTCATTCCGGTCGGTTCCGTCGAGGGGGCTTGGCAGATGTCCGCCAGCATTGCGACGCTGGTGCTGAGGTCCGCGCTGGAACTGACGATCGGCACCAGGAACTTGGTCACGTCGCCCTCCGGCGCGCCGAGGTACAGGTAACCGATGTTGAAGGGGCTCGCGCTGGCCTTGCTGCGGACCGGGTAGACCCACTTCTGGACGCCTCGGTCCCTGGGCTGCTGCCGGACCAGGGAGGGGCAGTACCACGTGGTCCCCTGGAGGTTCAGGCGCTCGACGAACATCGGGAGCCCGTTCGTCGGATTCGACACCAGCTGCGACGGATTGACCGCATAGCCGGGCGGAAGCCGGCCCGAGTTGTCGTTGGCATACTGCAGGATGACCTTGAAGCACTCCGACATGTTGCTGCCGCACCGCGTCTGCCGGGCGCGTTCCATGGCCGGCCCGAGCATGGGAACCAGCATCGTCAGGAGGATCGCAATGATCGCGATGACCACCAGCATCTCGACCAAGGTGAACCCCCGACGAACCCCGGTACGGTCGGCGTCTTGCTTCATGGCGCAGATTCCCGCGGCGAGACCGGGCTTCCGGCCCGCGCCTGCACTTTCAAGATGCCACGACTCCCCGGGGAAGTCACGCGGGAAGGAGGGGATCCGCCGGGCCGCGGGGTGCGATGGGGCAAGCATGGAGCTTGCCGTGAAGGTGCGGACGAGTAGTATGCACCCATGGAAATGCATCGGCGTCCCCACAGTCTGACGGCGTGGCTCTGGTGGCTCGCGGTTCTGATCGCGGCCGTCGGGGGCGGTGCGGCGTATCTGCTTCGCCTCAACGCCATGGATTCGGGGGCGGTGGGGTGGTCGAACCTGATCATCGCCATCACGGTGTCGCTGGCGGGGATCTGCATCATCTGCGCGACGTCCGGTTGGTGGCTGCGTCGCTGAGGTCGATCCGGCGGCGTTCTTCTCGGTTTCACGGGACAGAGGCCTCAAAAAAACAGGATCGCGATATTGATATATCATGATATCATGATATAGTGATTCCATGAACACCGATCGTACCCGCGGTTGCCCGGGAATTCCGTTGGAGGAGCTGGCGCGAGTGGCGCAGGTCCTCAAGCTGCTGGCGCATCCGCACCGTTTGAAGATCCTGGAGATTCTCCGGGCCCGGGACGGCGTGCCGGTTCACGAGGTGGCGGGGCTCGTCGGGCTGGCGCCTGCGGCGACGTCGCAGCTGCTCAATCAAATGAGGCGTGTCGGGTTGGTGGGGGCGGAACGCGACCGGAGGGAGGTTCTCTACCGGATCGCGGACCCGCGTTCGGTCAGGGTCCTGGACTGCATCTGCAAGGGAGGAGCCGCAGCATGAAGACACGAGGAATCGTTCTTGCGGGCCTGACGGCCTGGTCGTCCGCCGCCCTCGCGGGCCCCTCGCTGGAGGAGTGCATCCGCGCGGCGCTCGAGACGAGTCCGCAGGCCGCCGCCGCGGAGATGCGGGCCGAGGCCGCCCGCGCCGCGATCCGGCAGGCCGAGTCGGCGGTCTGGCCCGTGGTGACGCTCTCGGGAAGCTACGCGCGGACGGACAACCCGCCGCAGGCGTTCATGATGTCCCTGAACCAGCGGGCGTTGAACATGCAGGACCCCGCGTTCGACCCGAACCATCCGGACGACACCGCCAACGCCCGCCTCGGCGTCGGGGCGAAGATGCGGCTGCTGGATTTCGGCCGGCGCGCGAACGACCGCCGCGCCGCGGTGTCGGCCGCCGGGGCCCGGTCGGAGATGCTGGCCGTCGTGAGGAACGACCTCGTCCACGAGGTGACGCGCGGCTTCTACACGGTTCTCCAGGCGCAGTCGTTCGTCGCGGTGCAGGAGGAGCAGGTCCGCTCGCTCGAGGAGAGCCTGCGCGTCGCGCGGGAGCGCATGGACAAGGGCGCCGCGGTGAGGAGCGACGTGCTGAGCCTCGAGGTCCGCCTCGCCCAGGCGCAGGAGGACCTGATCCGCGCCCGGAACGGCGTCGGCCTCGCGGTCGCGGCCCTCAACACCGCGATCGGCCGCGACCTCGTGCCGGAGTCGGGCCTGGATGCGAAGCCGCCGGAGACCGTGCCCGACCTTCCCCCGGCCCCCGTTGCCGGGGCGGCGAACCGCCACCCGTCGGTCCGCGCGGCGGACCTTGCGGTGGCCGCGCAACGCAGCGCGCTCGCGCGGGCGCGGGCCGACCGGCGTCCCACCGTCAGCGCGTTCGGCGAGGTCGACTGGGACAGCGAGGACTTCTCGGACTCCGAGGACAGCTACTACGCCGGCCTGGTGGCCGAGTGGGACATCTTCGACGGCTTCCGGCGCTCCGCCGCCATCCGGGAGGCCGGGGCGAACCTCGCCGCCGCCGAGGCGGATGCCCGTCGCGCCGCGGACGGGGTGAAGCTGGACCAGCGCCAAGCCTTCCTGCAGGCGCGCGAGGCGCGCGAGCGCTGGACCGTCACCGCGAAGAGCGTGGAGAGCGCCCAGGAGGCCCTCCGCATCACCAAGGCGCGCTACGAGCAGGGCGCCGCCGACATTCCGGAGCTGCTGAACGCGGAACTCGGGCTGGCGGCGATCCGCAGCCGGCGCGTGGCCGCGCTGTACGACTACCTGACGGCCCTCTCGAACATCGGGCGGGCGAAGGGCGAGCTGGCGCCGGCGGGCGCGGCGGAGTGAACGGGGGGCGGGGGAGGAACGGAGCATGAGCATGAAGAACGTCTTGAAGATGGCGTGGAAGCCGCTGGCCGGGGCCGTCGGCATGGCGGGGTTGATGGTCTACTCGTCGGGCGGCTGCACCGAAAAGGTGCCGCCGGGCACGGTGGCGGTCGAGCAGGGCGAGCCGGTGGCGCAGGGCGCCGCCACGATCGTCGTCCGCCGGGCCGCGATCGACTCGACCATCGAGGTCCCGGGCACGGTGGAGTCCGAGACCCGGATCACGCTGAGCGCGAAGATCCCCGCGCACGTGAAGAGGGTGCTCGTGTCCGCCGGGACCGCGGTGAAGACCGGGCAGGAACTCGTCCGGCTCGACGACCGAGAGATCGGCGAGCAGCTCGCGGCCGCCGAGGCGCAGCTCCGGATGGCCGAGGCCGAGTTCAACCGCACGAAGGGTCTCTTCGAGGCGAAGGCGGCGACCGAACAGCAGCGGCTTGCGGCGGAAACGGGGCGCGACGCGGCGAAGGCGCAGGTCGAGCGGGCGAGGGTCATGATGACCTACGCGCGGATCGTCGCGCCGATCGACGGCGTCGTGACGGACCGCCGCGTGGAGGAGGGCGACCTCGCCTCGCCGGGGCAGGTGCTGCTGGCCGTCTACGATCCCTCGCGCATGCGCCTGGAGGCGCCGGTGCCGATGCGCCTCGCCGGCTCGCTGTCGGCCGGGCTCGAGGTCGGCGTCACGCTGACCGATCCCGACCGCGCGCGGAGGGGGCGCATCACGGAGATCGTGTCGGAGATCGACCCCCAGAGCCGCACGCAGAAGGTGAAGGTCCTGCTGGAGGATCCCTCGGGCCTGCGGCCCGGCGCGTTCGGGCGGCTCGTGGCGCCGGCCGGGAAGGTCGAGGTGATCCGCGTGCCGGAGTCGTCGGTGATGCGAGTCGGACAGCTCGAGATGGTGCGCGTGGTCCGCGACGGCCGCGCGGTGCGCCGGCTCGTGAAGACCGGCGCCCATGCCGCAGGCCAGGTCGAGATCCTGTCGGGCCTCGACGATGGCGAAACGGTCCTCGCCGCGGTTGCGGGGCGGGAGGGCTAGGCCATGGCGGAGCAAGGGGCGAAGTTCTCGGGCATCATCCGCAGCTTCCTGCAGGGGCAGCTCTCGGTCCTCCTGATCGTGATCAGCCTCGCCGCGGGGGCGGTCGCGCTGGTGATGACCCCGCGCGAGGAGGAGCCGCAGATCGTCGTGCCGCTGGCCGACGTGATGGTCTCGTATCCCGGCGGCAGCGCCGAGGAGGTCGAGCGCCGAGTGGCGTCGCGGCTCGAGCGGCTGCTCTACCAGATCGACGGCGTCGAGTACGTCTACTCGATGTCGCGACCGGGCCAGGCCGTCGTCACGGTCCGCTTCTACGTGGGCCAGGACCGCGAGGCGAGCCTGATCAAGCTCTACAACAAGATCTTCCAGAACATCGACCGGACCACGCCCGGCATCGCCGGCTGGGTGGTCAAGCCGATCGAGATCGACGACGTGCCGATCGTGACGGCGGCGCTCTACAGCGACCGCTACGGCACCCACGAGCTCTACCGCGTCGCCGAGGAGGTCGCCGGCAAGCTGCAGCACGTCCACAACAGCGCCCGCATCACGCTCCACGGCGGCGAGCCCCGCGCGGTGCGCGTGCTGCTGGATCCCGAGCGGCTCTCGGCGCACAACCTCTCGCCGCTGGAGATCGCCGGCGCGCTGAAGGTGTCGAACAGCCAGGCCGGCGCGGGCTCGCTGGCGCGCGGCAACCGCGAGATCGTCGTCGAGGTCGGTCCGTTCCTGCGCGACGCGGACGAGGTCCGCAACCTCATGGTCGGCGTCCACGGCGACCGCCCGGTCTACCTGCGCGATGTCGCCGAGGTGCTCGACGGGCCCGACGAGCCGGCCGTCTACTCGCGCATCGGCTTCGGCCCCGCCGACGCCGGCGCGGGCGGCGAGGGCGGGCGCGAGTACGGGGCCGTCACGGTCGCGGTCGCGAAGAAGAAGGGCAGCAACGCGGTCTGGGTGTCGCGCGACGTCGAGAGGACCCTCGAGGATCTCCGCGGCACGATGATCCCCGACGATGTCCGCGTGCGCGTGACCCGCGACTACGGCGAGACCGCCAACGAGAAAGTCAACGACCTCGTCAAGTCGCTTGGCGAGGCCATCATCACCGTGATCGCGCTGATCGCGCTGGCGATGAACTGGCGCGTCGGCATCATCGTCGCGCTCGCGGTGCCCATCACCTACGCCCTGACGCTGATGGTCAACCTGCTGGCCGGCTACACGATCAACCGCGTCACGCTCTTCGCGCTGATCCTGGCGCTGGGCCTGCTGGTCGACGATCCGATCGTCGCGGTCGAGAACATCTACCGCCACCTGCTGCGGCGGCGGCTCCCGCCGGACCAGGCCATCCAGAACGCGATGGGCGAGGTCATGCCGCCGGTGATCCTGGCGACGCTCTCGGTGATCGTCGCGTTCCTGCCGATGTTCTTCATCACCGGCATGATGGGTCCCTACATGCGGCCGATGGCGCTCAACGTGCCGCTGGCGATGTTGAGCTCGCTGCTCGTCTCGTTCACCGTCACCCCGTGGATCTCGAAGAAGATGCTGGCGGGGAGGGGGCTCGGGGGCGCGCACGGCGGCGAGGATGACGACGTCTCGTCCACCGCGACCTACCGGGTCTACTCGCGGCTCATGCGCCCGTTCGTCCACAGCCGCTCGGCGTCGCGGTTCCTGCTGCTCGTCATGGCGGTGCTTTTCGGAGCGGCCGTCTGGATGGCGCTGGCCGTCGTCCCGCTCAAGATGCTGCCGTTCGACAACAAGAACGAGTTCCAGGTGGTCGTCGACATGCCCGAGAGCGCGACCCTGGAGGCGACCGACGCCGCCACGCGCGAGGTGGAGCAGTACCTGCGGACGGTCCCCGAGGTCCGCGACTTCACGACCGTCGTCGGCGGGGCGTCCCCGATGGATTTCAACGGGCTCGTCCGCCACTACTACCTGCGCCAGGGGCCGAACGTCGCGGATATCCGGGTCGGCCTGCTGCACCGGTCGAAGCGCGAGATGGACAGCCACGCGCTGGTGCTGCGCCTGCGGAACGACTTCGCGGAGATCGCGAAGCGGACGGGCGCGAATCTCAAGCTCGTCGAGATGCCGCCGGGCCCGCCCGTGCTGGCCTCGCTGGTGGCGGAGATCTACGGGCGCGACGACACCCCCTACGCCGACCTCATCGCCGTGGCGCAGACCGTGAAGGCGCGCATGGCGGAGGAGCCGGGCGTGGTCGACGTCGACGACTGGGTCGAGGCCGACCAGCAGCGTCTCTTCTTCGAGGTCGACCGCGAGAAGGCCGCGCTCAACGGCGTCTCGACCGAGGTCGTCGCCCAGACGCTCCAGATCGCGCTCGGCGGCATGCCCGCGGGCGTGGTGCACCGGCCCGCGGAGCAGAACGAACTGCCGGTGGTGCTGCGGCTGCCGCGCGAGGCCCGGACGGACGTCGAGCGCCTGCGGTCCCTCGCGGTGAAGGGCCAGGCGGGCCGGCTCGTACAGATCGGCGAGTTGGGCAGGTTCCGCGAGTCGCTGGCCGAGAAGACGATCTTCCACAAGAACCAGGAGCGCGTCGTCTACGTCAACGCCGAGGTCGCCGGCCGCGGTCCCGCGTACGCCGTTCTGGCGCTGCAGAAGCACTTCAAGGACAACCCGCCGCCCGCCGGCGTCACGATCGACTGGAAGGGCGAGGGCGAGTGGAAGATCACGCTCGACGTGTTCCGCGACCTCGGCATGGCCTTCGCCGCCGCGCTGCTGGCGATCTACGTCCTGCTCGTCTACGAGACGAAGTCCTACATGCTGCCGCTCGTGGTGATGATGTCGATCCCGATGACGCTGATCGGCATCATGCCCGGCTTCAGCCTGCTCAACGCGATCGTGAACCAGCCGGTCGGGGGCTTCGCGAACCCCGTGTTCTTCACCGCGACGGCGATGATCGGCATGATCGCGCTCGCGGGCATCGTGGTCCGCAACGGGATCATCCTGATCGACTTCATCCGGACCACCGTCGAGCGCGGCCGCCCGCTGCGCGAGGCGATCCTCGAGTCCGGCGCGGTGCGCCTGCGTCCGATCGTGCTGACGGCCGGCACGACGATGCTCGGCGCCTGGCCGATCACGCTGGACCCGATCTTCAGCGGACTGGCCTGGTCGCTGATCTTCGGGCTCTTCATCTCGACCGCGTTCACGCTGTTCGTGATCCCGGCCACCTACAACCTTCTCTATGGCGGGAAGGCCGCCGCGCCGGCGCCCGAACCCGCGAAGGAGACGCCATGACGATGCCCGTCCTGGTCGCCCCCGAGGCCGCGAGACGGGTCGCGCGGCGCTCGGTCCGCGCCGGTTCCGGGTTCCGCAACGGGGGCCTGTGCGCCGGCGAAGGCGTCCGCGCCTTCCTGTGGCCGGGGGAGGAGAGGCTGTGAACCGGAACGATCCCGTGGGAGGTGTGAGATGACCCTGTCGATGTTGAGACCCGTCCTGGGCGCCGTCCTCGGCGCGGCGGTGGGGTTTGCCGTCTACAAGTTCGTGGGCTGCCGGACGGGGACCTGTCCCCTGACGGGCAACCCGTGGATCGCGATGATCTGGTGGGGCGTCATCGGCGTCATGGTCGCGACGTCGCCGCGATAACCGGGAGAGGGAGGGAAGACGATGAGATCGTTTCTGATCGGACTGGTGACCGGGGCCCTGGCGGTGGCGGTGGTGGTCGTGGTGGCGGCGCCGGGCTTGATGCTTCGCGAGCAGGCGAGCCCCTTCGGGCTGAACGAAACCGTGGCCGCGATCACGAACAAGGTGGTCGCGGGAGGGTGGGTCGTCTCCTCCGTGATGCCGCTGGACGAGAGCGTGAAGAAGCACGGGGGCGATGCCGGGCGGCCGGTCCGCCTGATCAACATCTGCCAGGCGCGGCACGCGTCGGCGATCCTGCAGGACGACCGGGCGCGCGTCGCCTCGGTCCTGATGCCCTGCACGATCGCCGTCTACGAGACCGCCGGAGGCGTGAAGATCGGCTCGATGAACGCGGGGCTGATGGGCCGCTTCTTCGGCGGCACGATCGCCCGCATCATGGCGGGCCCCGTCGCCTCCGAGCAGGCGGCCTTCCTGGACCTGTCCCGGTGAGCCCGCCGTGAGGCCTGAAAACCCGTCCGCTCCTGACATCTGAACCCTGGCACCAGAACCCCGTGGAGATCCCATGTCCATCAACAACGGCGTCCGCGTCATGGCCGGCCTGTTCATCCTGGTGAGCCTGGTTCTGAGCCGGGTCCACAGTGAGTACTGGCTCCTGTTCACGGCCTTCGTGGGCCTGAACCTGGTCCAGTCGGCGTTCACGGGCTTCTGCCCTGCGACGAGGATCCTGAAGGCGATGGGTCTGAAGCCGGGCTGAGGCCGGCGGGGCTCGGGTCACGGCGGTCCGGACGCGACGGCGCGCCAGACGATCGCGACCGCGCCGCAGAGGATCACGCCGAAGGCGACCGGCAGCAGCGTGGCGACGGCCGTCCACTTCGCGCTGCGGGTTTCCTTGTAGATCGTGTAGATCGTCGTCGAACAGGGGTTGTGGCAGAGGCTGAAGAGCATCAGGCACAGCCCGGTGAGCGGCGTCCAACCCGCGCCGCGCAGCAGCGTTCCCAGGGCCCCCTGGTCGTCGATCTCGAACATCACCCCGGCGCCCTGCTCGCCGACGCCGGTCGCGCCGGTGGCCAGCACCGTGAGCATCAGCACCGTGGGGATCACGATCTCGTTCGCCGGGATCGCGACGAGGTACGCGACGAGGATCACGCCGTTCAGGCCGAGGAACCACCCGACCGGGTCGAGGCCGTGGATCATGTGGCCGGCGATGGTGGCCTCGCCGATGCGGACGTTGCAGATGAGCCACAGGACCAGCCCCGCCGGGGCGGCGAAGACGATCGCGCGCCACAGCACGATCGCGGTCCGGTCGATGAGGGACGTGTAGAGCGTCCGCAGGATGTTCGGCGGCCGGTAGGGCGGCAGTTCGAGGCTGAACGTGGAGGTTTCGCCGCGCAGCACGGTGCGCGAGAGCATCCACGACGAGAGGAACATCAGCCCCACGCCGAGCAGGGCGACGCCGAGCACGGAGGTCGAGGCCACGAGGCCCGCCAGGGCCGGCGGCGCGAGGGAGCCGAGGAAGACGGTCGCGATCAGGATCTGCGTCGGCCACCGGCCGTTGCACAACGAGAAGTTGTTCGTCACGATCGCGATGAGGCGTTCGCGGGGGGAGTCGATGACGCGGGTCGCGACGACGCCGGCCGCGTTGCAGCCCCAGCCCATGCTCATCGTGAGGGCCTGCTTGCCATGCGCGCCGACGCGGCGGAACCAGTGGTCGAGGTTGAACGCGACCCGCGGCAGGTAGCCGAAGTCCTCGAGGATCGTGAAGAGCGGGAAGAAGATCGCCATCGGGGGCAGCATCACGCTGACGACCCAGGCCGTGGTGAGGTAGAGGCCGTCGATGAGCGGGCCGGACAGCCACCCCGGCAGCGAGGCGGCCTCCGCCAGCGAGCGCAGCCAGGGATGGCCGTGCTCCACGAGCAACGAGGCAAGGAGGGCGGACGGCACGTTCGCGCCCTCGATGGTCAGCCAGAGCACGACCCCGAGCATCAGGACCATGGTCGGGTAGCCGGTCCAGCGGCTCGTCAGGAACCGGTCCAGCCGCCGTTCCCAGGCGAGCCGCGTCGAGGCGCCGGTCTTCGCGACGCGGCGCGCGGCGAGGCGTGCGGATTCGCCGTAGACGTTCTCGACCCACCGGTCGCGGAAGTCCTGGGGCAGATCCCAGCGCAGTTGCTCGGCGGCGCGCAGGAGGTCCTCGCGGGTCTGGGCGGGATCGTCCATGGGCGTCAGCCGGCCCCCGTGGCGGCATGGTCGGCCGCCAGTTCGCCGAGGCTGCCGTCGCGCACGGCCTCGATGACCTTCCGGTCGCCCTCGAGGAGCCGCAGGGCGATCCACTCGCGGTTGGGCACGCCGGGGAACGACCGCTCGATGGCGCGGTCGAGGCGCCGGACGGAGTCCGCGAGGCCGGGCACGTCGAACGCGAGCCGGCGCGGGCGGCCCGCGAAGGCGCCGGTTGCGACCGCGTGCATCTCGCGGAGGAGGTCGTCGATGCCCTCGCCCTGCCGCGCCGCGGTGGCGACGACGGGGATGCCGAGATCGCGCGAGAGGCCGCGGACGTCCACCTCGATGCCGTGCGCGCGGGCCTCGTCGATCAGGTTCACGCACAGCACGGCGCGGTCGGTGATCTGCATGACCTGCAGCGCGAGGTTGAGGTTGCGCTCGAGCCGGGCGGCGTCCACGACGATGACGGTGACCGACGGCCGGCCGAAAAGGATGAAGTCGCGCGCGACCTCCTCGTCGGGCGTTGCCGAGAGAAGCGAGTAGGTTCCGGGCAGGTCGACGATCTTGTAGCGGGCGCCCGCGTAGACGAAGCCGCCCTCGGCGCGCGCGATCGTCTTCCCGGGCCAGTTGCCGGTGTGCTGCCGGAGGCCGGTCAGCAGGTTGAAGACGGTGGTCTTGCCGGTGTTGGGGTTGCCGGCGAGGGCGACGACGTGATCCGCGGCGCCCGTGGCGACGCCGAGCTTCTCAAGCCGCGCCTTCCCGAGGGGACAGCCCGCACAGGCCTCCGGGGCGTGCGCGCTCATGCGGCCTCCCCGGAGACGCGGCGGACGAGGATGCGGTCGGACTGTTCCCGTCGCAGCGCGATGGAGGCGCCGCGGATGCGGTAGGCGACGGGGTCGCCCGCGGGGCTGGCAAAGTCGATCTCGATCACGGTGCCCGGTACGACGCCGAGGTCCAGCAGGCGGCTCCGGGCGAGGCCCCGGATCAGCGGCGACATGCCCGCCACGGCGGCGCGCTCTCCGGGGGCGAGATCCGAGAGGCGGGTGATGGTCTCGTCGAACCGCTCGCCGGCGGCGAGGTCGTCGGCCGCGACCTGGCGAGCGGCGTCGCGCGGGAGATCGACGCTGCGGCCGTCGATCCGTACGCGGAAGGACGTTTCCCCGGCCTCTTCGATGCGGAGGCGGACGTCGGGGGCGAAGCCGTCGCGGACGAGCCGCCGGTAGATCTCGGGGGGTTCGTCCTCGACGTGGACGATGCGTCCGGCCCATCCGGCGGGCCGTTCGGAGAGCGGTCGTCCGCGCCGGGGAGGGAGTTCGCCGCGGCGGGTCGGGATCGGGTCGCCGTGCGGGTCGTAGGGCGGGTGACCGAGTTCGTCGGCGATCGACTCGACCTGCTCCGGGGTCATCCGGTGCTCGGCGACGTGGGCGCGCGCATGCCATGCGGCCTCGCCGAGGCCGGTCCGCTGCGCGAGGTAGGCTTCGAAGAGACGGTGCGCCCGGAGCACCTGCAGGGCGTAGTCGCGTCCGTCGCCGGTCAGGCGGGGCGGATCGCCGTCGGGGGCCAGGAGGCCGGCCCCGCGAAGGGAGTGGAGCACGCCGTCGGTCGCCTCCCGGGTCAGGCCGAGGCCGCCGGCCAGCGCCGACGCGGACGAGGGGCGACCCTCCTGTTCATCCTCGATCAGGAGTTTGAGCGCGTCCTCGACGAGCACGCGGTCTTTGCCGGCGGGGCGTTCCACGCCGCCAGTGTATGCCGGGGCGCGGGAATCTCAAGCCGCGGGTGCGGTGAGAAGCGCGGCGTAGGCGCCGTCGGTCGAGGTCTCGGGCGGAAGGAGGAGCCGCTCGGTGAGCAACGCGAAGCCCGGGGTGCGGGCCAGGAAGGCCCCCACGGCGTTGCGGTTCTCCTCCCGCTCGAGGCTGCAGGTGCTGTAGACGACGCGTCCGCCGGGGCGCAGCAACGTCGCGGCGCGGTCGAGCAGCGCTGCCTGCACGCGGCCGAGCCGCTGGAGCCGCTGCGGGCTGAAGGCCCAGCGGGCGTCCGGGCGGCGACGGATGACGCCGGTGTTGGAGCAGGGGACGTCGAGCAGGATGGCGTCAAAGGCGGTCGGGGCGTCCGGTCCGGCGGCGCGGAGGGCCGCGGCGTCCACGGTGGTCGCATCGGCGCGGACGACCCGGACCCACGGCAGTCCGAGGCGCGCGAGGTTCTCGCGCAGGCGTGCGAGGCGGTCCTCGTGCGGATCGAGGGCGGTGAGGGCCCCGCGGCTGCCGAGGTGTTCGGCGAGGATCACGGCCTTGCCACCCGGCGCGGCGCAGGCGTCGAGAACGGCCTCGCCCGGCTGCGGGGCGAGGAGGTCCGGCGCGATCGTCGTCGAGGGATCCTGCACGTAGAACCAGCCGTCGCCGAATCCCGGCAGGTCCGGCACCCGCACGCCGTGGCCGATGCGGAGGAAGCGGTCGGGCGCAAACGGGTGGGGCGTGGCCTCGATGCCCTTCGCGTGGAGCCGGTGGATGTACTCGGCGGCGGGCGGGGCGCCGGGGCGCATGCGAAGGCAGACGTCCGGCCTGTCGTTGTTCCATTCGCACAGCCGGTGGGCGCGGGCCTGTCCGAACTCGCGCTCCCACCGTTCCAGGAGCCCGGCCGGGTGCGAGAGGCGGACCGCGGGCGCGGCTTGGCGGAGGCCGAGCTGCAGTTCGTCCCGTTCGCGCTGGGCGCGGCGGAGGACCGCGTTGACCATCCGCGCGGCCCAGCCGAGACCGAGCTGCCGCGCCGCCTCGACCGTTTCGTGGACCGCCGCGAAGGCATCGACGCGGTCCATGAAGAGCAGTTGGTGCAGGCCGGCGTGCAGGACGGCGCGCACCGGCGGGGGCGGGGGCGTGGCGGTCAGCCGGCCGACGATCCACTCCAGCGTCGCGTGGCGTCGCACGGCGCCGTACACGAGTTCCATGACGAACGCGCGGTCGGTCTCCACGCGATCGAGCATCCGGTCGGGAAACGAGCCGTCCTCCATCCACCGTGCGAGGATGTCTGCCGCGACGGCGCGGGTGTTCATGGGGTTTTGGTCTTTCATCGCAACGCGAAGTCCGCATAATAGCGCCCCTTCTCGCGGCGAATCAAATCCGGGGTGTGGAATGGAAGCCATCATCAACTGGGTCGTGGGCGTGGTCGACAAGCTGGGCTATACCGGCATCGTGCTCGGCATGTTCCTCGAGAGCTCGTGCTTCCCGTTCCCGAGCGAGGTCATCATGATCCCGGCTGGCTACCTCGCGCACGAGGGGAAGATGAACCTCTGGCTCGCGGTCGCCATGGGCATCATCGGGAGCTGGCTCGGCGCTCTGTTCAATTACTACCTTGCGCTCTGGCTCGGACGGCCGCTGCTCCTGAAATGGGGAAAGTACCTCTTCATCGACGAGCAGAAGTTCGAGAAGGGCGAGCGGTTCTTCCAGCGGCACGGCGAGATCGGGACGTTCACGGCGCGGCTGATCCCCGTCGTGCGGCAGTACATCTCGCTGCCGGCGGGACTGGTCCGCATGAACATGGCGAGGTTCCTGTTCTACACCGGCCTCGGGGCGGGGATCTGGGTCACCATCCTCGCGTGGATCGGCTACGTGGCCGGGCAGAACCAGGAGCTGATCCACAAGTACTCGCGCGAGGCGACGATCGCCGCGATCGCCGGCTGCGCGGTGTTGATCGCGGTGTACGTGTGGATCCACCGGCGGCGGAAGGCCCGGGAAGAGTCCCGGTAGGGACCGCCCCACGGCCATGGATGCCCCGTCCGATGTGCCCGCGTCGCGGACGCCCGACCTGACGGTCCTCGGCGGCGGGCTGGCGGGGTCGGAGGCCGCCTGGCAGGCCGCGGAGCGTGGGCTCCGCGTGCGGCTGGTCGAGATGCGGCCCGTGCGCACCACCGGGGCGCACCGGACGGACCGGCTCGCGGAACTCGTATGCTCCAACTCGCTCGGCTCCGCCCTGCCCGACCGCGCGCCGGGCATCCTGATGGCCGAACTCCGCCGCATGGACTCGCTGCTGCTGCGGTGCGCCTCCGACTGCGCCGTCGCCGCCGGCGGGGCGCTGGCGGTCGACCGCGACCGCTTTGCCGCGGCGGTGACCGCGGCGGTCGGGAGTCACCCCGGGATCGAACTCGTCCGTGGGGAGGCCGTGCGCATTCCGGAGGGTCCGTGCGTCGTGGCGACCGGCCCGCTCACGTCGCCCGCGCTGGCCGCGTCGCTTGCGGAACTGACCGGCGAGCGTCACCTCTACTTCTTCGACGCGATCGCACCGGTCGTGGACGGCGACTCGATCGACCGCACGGTCGCCTTCCAGGCCTCGCGCTACGATCGCGGCGCGACGGAGGAGGGCGACTACATCAACTGTCCCTTCACGAGCGGGGAGTACGAGGCGTTCATCGACGCCCTGCTCGCGGCGGAGCGGATTCCGCTCAAGGGATTCGAGCAGGCCATCGACGGCGGCGTACGCGCGGGCGAGGGGACCTACTTCGAGGGCTGCCTGCCGATCGAGGTGCTGGCTTCGCGCGGCCGCGAGTCGCTGGCGTTCGGCCCCATGCGGCCCGTGGGCCTGCGCGATCCGCGCACCGGCCGCCGCCCGCACGCCGTGCTCCAACTGCGGCGCGAGGATGCGGCGGGGGAGCGCTACAACCTCGTCGGCTTCCAGACGAACCTGCGCCATGCCGAGCAGGACCGTGTCTTCCGGATGATCCCCGGCCTTGCGCGCGCCACGTTCGCGCGCCACGGCGAGATGCACCGCAACACGTTCGTCAATGCGCCGCGCATCCTGGAGCCGACGCTGCAGATGCGGGCGCGGCCGGATGTCTTCCTGGCGGGGCAGCTCACCGGCGTCGAGGGCTACCTGGGCAATATCGCCACCGGCCTCATTGCGGGATGCAATGCCGCCCGCATCGCGAGCGGCGCGCCGCCGCTTGTCTGGCCGGCGGAGACGATGACCGGGGCGCTCGTCGCGGCCATCACCGGCGCGGACCCCGCGTACTTTCAGCCGGTGAAGGCCAGCCTCGGCATCCTGCCGCCGCTGGCCGATCCGCCCCGTGGAAAGCGCGAACGCGCCGCCGCGTACGCTGCACGGGCGGCCGCCGCGCTCGGAGCGCTCCTGGCCTCCGGCCCGGCCTGAGCCTGCCGGGGCCCGGGGGCGGGGGACAGGGGGGGGACAGAGATGCATCGGCCGAGGGACAGGCGGCCGGGACAGGCGGGGACAGAGAAATTGACCAAGCGGGCAGGGACAGGACGCCGGTGCCGGTGCGTCCATCCGTTCGCTCTTATTCAACCGGTTCTATTCCATCATATTGCGCATGATGAATCCGGCCGATCGGAGTTCTCTGTCCCCACACGATCCGGGGACGGGGATAGGGGACAGAGATGCACCGGCCGGACAGAGATGCACCGGCCGGGGACTGGGGACAGAGATGCATCGGCCGGGACGTACCTGGGACTGGGACAGGCGGGGACAGGGACGTTGACCAGGCGTGCAGGGACAGGACGCCGGTGCCGGTGCGTCCATCCATTCGCTCTTATGCAACCGGATCTATTCCATAATATTGCGCATGATGAATCCGGCCGATCGGAGTTCTCTGTCCCCACACGATCCCGCGCCGATCAGAGTTCTCTGTCCCCTCGCGATCCCGGGTCGATCGGAGCTCTCTGTCCCCTCACGATCCCTTGCCGGACGTAGGGGCTGGGCGATTCCTTCTTCCGGTAGGCGGTGCCGTGGAACGAGGCGACGAGGTCGCCGGAATCATCCGTGACCTCGACGAGGTAGTGGGCGAGCCGGCGGGTCTGCGACAGCAGGCGGGGACGGGCATGCAGGGTGCCCGACGGCACGGCCTTGTAGTTCGTGATCTGCGTCGCGACGCCCAGCGAGAGCACGCCATCCGCGTTGGCGGCGGCGCCGAAGGCGATGTCGGCCAGAGCGAAGACCACGCCGCCGTGGGCGCAGTCGGCGCCGTTGAAATGGCGCGAGTCGAGCGTCACGCGCGCGACGAGGCGGTCGCCGTCCTCGGCCTCGAGGCGGATGCCAAGGGTCCCCGCCAGCCGGTCCCGCGTCTGGAAGCTGCGGAGGTAGTCCGCGAAGCTCACGAGGCGGCCTTCCGTGCGGACCGGTTGTCGAGATCCGAGATCGCGATGCGGTCGAAGGCCATGAGCGCGGCGCCGTAGGCTGCGCCGGGGCCGGGCACGCGGGCGCCCTCGACGCGGATCTGCCGTTCGGCGTACCAGGGCTGGATCTGCTCGTTGACGCGGGCCTGGATGTGGGCGAGCAGGGCGCGGTTGTGCCAGTCCAGGGCCCCGCCGAGCACGACGCAATGGGGGTCCATGTAGCCCGCCAGCGTCGCCACGTAGGGCGCGAGGGCGTCGGCGACCGCCTCCAGCCGTTCGTTGAGCGCCCCGTCGGGAGCCTCGATCAGCCCGAGGTCGGACTCGGTGAGCGCCGGCGGAGGCGGCGGGCGGAGCCGTCCCCACAACTCGCCCGCGCCGCGATGGGCGCCGCGGTGGATCTGTCCATCGAGCACGATGGCCGATCCGAAATCGGTGAAGACGAAGCCGCCGTCCGACGGGCGGTGGTTGATGTAGAGGAAGACGAAGTCTCCGGCAACGTCATCGCCCGGCTGGTTCATGTGCGCGGTGGCTTCCAGGCGGGCGTCGTTGTCGATCGATGCGGGCGCCCCGAAGGCCGTCGCGAGCGACTCCGCGAGCGGGTGGTTGCGGATGCGGAAATGGTCGGAGTAGATCAGCACGCCGCGCTCGGCGTCCGTGATGCCCGGAACGGCGACCCCGATCCCGTGGAACCGGCCCGCCGGGCGCTGCGCATCGGCCAGCCAGCCGTCCGCGTGCGCCTTGAGTTGCGCGCCCACCTGGGAGATGTCGCGGCCGAGATTGAGCCGGGTCTCGCCGATCAGCCGGCCCGCCGCGTCGACCGCCACCATGCGCGCCCAATCGATGTTGATGCCGACGCCCAGCGTCCAGCCGACGTCGCCGCGGATCTCGAGCAGGATCTGGCGCTTGCCGACGCGACGGACCGGCGGCTCGATCCGGCCCACCTCCCGCACGAGCCGCCGATCGAGGAACTCGGACATGATCTTCGAAAGCGTCGACCGGTGCAGATCCGTCGAGTCCGAGATCTGCTGCCGCGACAACTGCCGGTGCCGGCGGAGCAGTTGGAACACCATCCTGCGGTTGTGCTCCCCCGTCAGCTTGAGCGTCGCCTTCTCGCTTCCAAAGGGCATGGACGTTCCTCCGTCCGGCAATGGTACGCGGGATGGAGGCATTTGCAAACAAATCGGCGGCGCCCAACCCGTACCCGTCGAGCGCCTTCGACAGCGTCTTCCGGGGTGTCGACAAACGGGCGCCTTTTTGTCGCGGACAGCGTTAGAGAGTCCGGTCGGGGCGAATCGGGGCAGGCCATGCCGCTCTCGATCACGGGGCGACGCGCATCGGGCGGCTCATCGGGCGCTTGCACCGCCGGTGGGCGCGGTGGTATGCTGCCTCATCATGCAGACTTCGAGTCACGCCGGGCTGCGGGCAGCGATCGGGCGCCGCGAGTTCCTTCATCGTTCCGCCGTCGCCGCCGGCGCGCTCTCCCTGCCGGCCTCCATCCGGGCGCAGGCGCCGGGCGCCAACTCCGACATCCGTCTCGCCGTCCTGGGTCTGAACAGCAAGGGCAACGCCCACATCAACGATTTCCGCAAGCTGCCGGGCGTGCGCATCGCGGCGGTGTGCGACCCGGACCGGTCGCTTCTGGCGCGCGAGCGCGACGAGGCGAAGAAGCTCGGGCAGGACCTGGCGGTCTATACGGATCTCCGGAAGCTGTACGAGAGCTCCGACGTCGATGCGGTCTGCATCGCGACGCCGAACCACTGGCACTCGCTGGCGGCGATCTGGGCATGCCAGGCGGGCAAGGATGTCTATGTGGAGAAGCCGGTCTCCCACAACATCTCGGAGGGGCGGCGGCTGGTCGAGGTCGCGGCGAAGACCGGCCGCATCGTGATGGCCGGGACGCAGAACCGGTCGAACGAGGGCATCCGCGCGGCCGTCGAGTATGTGCGTTCCGGGCAGCTCGGGAAGATCCGGGTCGTGCGCGGCTTCTGCTACAAGCGGCGGGCCTCGATCGGCAGGGTGGCCGGACCGCAGCCGGTCCCGCCGGAGATCGACTACGACCTCTGGTGCGGCCCCGCCCCGAAGGGGCCGCTGATGCGCGCGAAGCTCCACTACGACTGGCATTGGGTCTGGGAAACGGGCAACGGCGACATCGGCAACCAGGGCATCCACGAACTGGACCTGTGCCGCTGGTTCCTCGGCAACGTGCCGCCCGCCCCGCGCGTGATGTGCGCCGGAGGCCGCTACGGGTACGACGACGACGCGACGACGCCGAACACGCAGATCGCGTTCTACGATTTCGCCGAGGCGCCGGTGGTCTTCGAGGTGCGCGGGCTGCCCGCGAAGTCCGGCATGGAGACGATGGACCACTACCGCGGCGTGCGCGTGGGCATCGTCGTGGAGTGCGAGAAGGGCTACTACGCGGGCGGGCAGGGCGGCGGCTGGATCTACGACAACGACGGCGGGAAGGTCCGGCAGTTCCCGGCCAGCGGCACCGGCGACCACGGCCTCCATTTCATCGAGGCCGTGCGCAGCCGCGACACGAAGACCATCACCGCGCCGATCGAGTGCGGTCACTTCTCGAGCGCCCTGCCGCACCTGGCCAACATCTCCTACCGGCTCGGCGCCGATCGTCGCCCCGGCGAGGTCCGCGAGTTGATGCAGGGCCTCCCGGGCGCGCTCGATGCGTTCGATCGTTTCGGCGAGCACGCCGCCGCCAACGGGGTGGATCTCTCGAAGGACAAGGTCGTCCTCGGCCCCATGCTCGCGTTCGACGCGGCGAAGGAGACCTTCACCGGCGAGACCGGCGCGGCGGCGAATGCCTTCCTGTCCCGCGAGTACCGCGCGCCGTACGTTGTCCCCGCGAAGGCCTGAGGCTCAGAACCGGACGCTCGCCGCGAGGCCGATCATCGGCGCGGGGTCGATCCGGTCCGTTTCCAATCGTGCTCCGTCGCGGTCGTCCACCTGCACCCGCCCGGCGAACACCGCGCCCGCGAACAGGCTGACCTGGGCCGGTCCGAGACGGCGGTTCAGTCGGACCCAGGCCGGCATGCCGGTCCATGCGCCGATGCCCTCCGGCGCCGGACCTGCGTCGGCCAGGCGGAACCGCTCGGTGCGATAGCACGCTCCGCCGCCCACCTCCCACGCCGATGCGAATCGCCACGCGAGTTCGAGACCCGCCGGGGTCGCGGGACCGAGCGGGGAGGGGTTGCCCAGGCGCAGGGCTTCGTCGATCTGCCAGCGGACCGCGACGAAGGGGAAGCCCCAGGCATCCTCCATCCCCGCGAACAGGGCGGCGCCGAGCCCGATCGTGAGGCCGGTCGTCGCGTCGGTCGTGTAGGACAGGATTCCGCCGACGATCTGCGAGGAACCCGCCCGGGCGCCGTCTTCGCGCGCCCATCGCAGCGAGGGCGCCGCGCGCAGGTCCCCGCCGAGAGCCGGCATCGAGACGGGGACAGACAGCGAGAGGATGGTCACGTCGCCCCACGGTTCGCCGCCGCCGAACGATGTGCCGTCGTCGAAGTCGAAGGCGATCCGGTCGACCTTGACCGCCAAGCCCGCCGCCGGCCAGCCTCCGGAGCGGAGGATCGCGACGGCCGCGAGGTCCTGCAGGCCGAGGCCCATCCGGCCGCCGCCGCGGAGCCGGCCGGGGAGGACCTCGAAGGCCCCGGCCGCGACGGCGACACCCACCGGCCCCGGGGAACCTCGTCCGGGAGCCGGGCGGTCCTGGGCCGTCGCCGCGAGGGCCGCCAGCGTCGCCGCGAGGATCGTCGAACGTGGGCCCATGAGTGCCCGGAAGGTACCGTTCGGGGTCGTTTTCGCAAGCGGCTGCGGGCCGGCGGCCGGCTCGCGGTGTTCTTCCAAGGTCTGGAAGGCTGCCGCAGGCGGATGTCCAAGGATCGGACGCTGTCGGTGTGCGTTCAGCCGCCGGTCCCCGCGGGGGACGGGGCGGGTCCGCGGTGGCAGACGACGCGTTGCTCCATGGCGTCGGCGGTCAGCTGGACGACCTCGCCGGCGGGGACGGCATCGACAGCGTCGACGACGCGGATCATATCCTCCCAGCGCCCGGCGTCGGGGACGATCTCGATGAGGCGGTTGGGGCTCCGGAGGAAGAGGGCTTCGTCGAGGTGGTTCTGGCCCCGGTCGGGGAACAGGGCGAGGTAGAGCATGTCCATTTCGACGAGTTCGTTGAGGAAGTGCGTGCCGAGGGAGACGTCGGGGATCAGGTCCTTGCGCATCGTGACGATCTCGCAGATGACGGCGGCGCGGCTGATGTCCGAGAAGGCGACCGGGATCCCGAGTTCCGGGCTGCTGGTGCCCCAGCGTCCGGGGCCGATCAGGAGGATCACGCCCGGCGGGGTGCGCGTCGCGGCGCGGTTGAGGCGTCCGAGGACGCGCGCCACCTCGTGGCGCTCGTGGAGGGGAAGGGCGCCGTAGAGGGACGGGACGATGTAGATGAAACGGTCGATGCGGGTGACCCGGCTGTGGCCGACGACCGCGCCGCGCGCCTCGATGATTCGTCGCTCCGGGGGGACGTCGACCGGCGGCGGGGTGATGTCGTCATGTCCGCGGACCTGCAGGGGGCGGCACTGGACGAGGTTGATGCGGTAGCTCTCGTCGGGGAGGAAATTGACCGTGAACTCGATGTCGACCGGGTGTTGGTAGGACTCCTGCAGCGTGGAGAGGATGGCGCGCATGTCGTCGACGAACGGCGTCCCGGAGAGAAGGCGCTCGAAGGTCAGGGCGCGGGCGCCGGGTTGGTCGGGTGAGGTGCAGCGGTCCTCGGAGACGAAGAGGTCCATCGGGAGGTCCGTTGCGTCGGGGACGACGTCCAGGAAGTGTCCGGAGAGGAGGCGGTTGGCCTCCAGGTCGATGTAGTCCATCTTGCGTTGGGCGGTTTCGCAGACTTCGTCGAAGTTGGACTCGGGCCGGCGCATCGGGGCGTTGAGGGCGACGAGCCGCGTGTAGTCGTCGTCGGAGCGGTTCACGGCGCGGGTGCCGAGGCCGAACACGAGGCGCACGACGCCCGCCTTCGGGTCGATGTCGGAGTTCCAGACGTAGGGGTTGTAGGAGAAGCCGACGCCGGCGACGGGCGGGTAGAAAGCCCGGCGGTACAGGGAGCCCGAGACGCGCATGACGAGCAGGGCCATCTGCTCGTCGCCCTCGAGCAGGCCGCGCTCGGCACGGTAGCGGAGGGCCTTCTCGCCCATGGAACTGGCGTACACGGTGCGGATCGCCGCAAGGAGGTCCTCCATGCGGCGTTCGCGGGGACCCTGGTTGGCGCAGAAGACGCTCTCGTACTTCCCGGCGAAGGCGTTGCCGAAGTTGTCCTCGAGAAGCGAGCTGGAGCGGACGATGAAGGGCGACTGCCCGTAGTAGTCGAGCACCTTGCCGAACTGCTCGACCAGGTACTCGGGGAAGGTGCCGGTCAGGATGCGGCGACGGGCCTGCTCCGCGCCCTCGAGGTAGGTCTCGGGGTCGCGTTGCTTCTGGCGCAGCCACCAGATGCCGTTCCGGACGAGGTAGGTGCAGAACACGTCGGATCCGACATAGAACGAATCGTGCGCCTCGAGGAGCCCTGCAAGGCGCGGACCGGAGTTCCGGAGCATGGCGCGGGCGAGCAGCATGCCGACGGCCTTGCCGCCGATGAGGCCGGTGCCGACCATGCGCTCGCGGATCTCGAGGAAGTCGTCGAGCCGCAGATGGCGGCGGACGAACGGCTGCAGGCGCTCGTCGCGCGAGACGACCATGCGCGAGAGGCGGTCGAAGATCTCGGCCGCTCGCTGGGGGGGGACGCGCCCGTCGCGGATCGCGTCGCGCTCGGCGTGGGCCTCGAGGAAGGCCCGGTGCCAGGGGCCGATGAGCCGGTCCGTGTGGAGCCCCGGCGTCCGGCCGGTGGTGAGGATCTCCGAGATCATCGCGCTCGACGTTACGAGGCGGACGTCGTCGCGATCCCACGCGTGCAGCATGTTCATCGTCGACGAGTAGCGGTGCTGCACCTTGACGGGGCGGATGTAGTGGCGGCCGTCATGTCGGAGCACCTCGAGGAACAACTGCGTCGTGTCGAGGATCGGCTTGACGGCGTGGGCCGAGTGGTGGCCTCGAAAGAGGGCGAAGTAGGTGATGGTCTCCAGGTCGTAAAGGTAGGGACAGGTAAGCATGAAGAAGTTGCCGAGCATCTGGTCCGAGTACCAGTCGGCGGCGAGTTCGGAGAGGCAGTCGAAGACGTAGTGGGCGCCCCGACCGGCGCGCCGGATGACATCGTGAATCTTGTCTAGGAACGGCTCGAAGCCCTCCTCCGGCTGGAATTCGTGGATCTCGACACCCTCGGAGGGCTGGAGCAGCGGGGGGTGGCTGGCGAACCGGAAGTAGATCATCCGGTGTCCGTTCCGACGGGCGGCATCGACGTAGGGCCGGACGAGCTCTGCGTAGTCCTCGATCGCCTCGATCTCCCACACGATGTTGTCGCCGGCGTTGATTCCCTTCAGAACATGGTCCAGCGACCGGATCCCCGTCGAAAGGCGCGTATCGATCGTTTCCATCATTTCGAGATCCTCCCGTGCGCCGGACGAACCGGACACATCGCGTTCGCCGTCTTTGATACAGGTTCCGGCCCTCGTGCGAAAGCCGGGAGTTCAGCGCGACCGCGGCAGGAAGGGGGACGGTCCGGGGGCGGGGTTCCTCAGGGGCCGTGAACGTTGATGATCACCGGAAGGTCGATTCTCGGCTGGCTGGTCGATGATGTTCCGAAGGAGATGAGGCCGCTCACGGTCCGTTCCGGCACGCGAGACAGGGTCGCGGTCAGTTCGTGGCGTGCGCCGCCGTCCGACGAGGTCAGGTCGAGATGGATGCCGTCCACGGTGCTCGTTGGATTCCGGATCGCGAGGCCGCCTCCCGATGCCGGGACGATGGCCACCCGCCGGGCGGGGGGCGCGTCAGCCCGATCCGTCCCGCCCGGGTCCGGACGTCGTACGTTCCAGTACAGGGCCTCGGGGGTCACGCTGACCTCCCCGAGAATCCGGCCGTACAGGTAGATGTCCCTGATGTGGCCGTCCCCTCCGCCGGGCGCGAGGACGTGAACCTGCTCGTGGAAGCGACGCGGGGCGCCGTCCCGCTGGACCGCTACGAAGATCCTCCCGGTGGAATCATTGGCGCCGGGGCCGGGCTCCATCCAGGCCGTGATCCAGGGCCGGGTGGTCTTGAAGACCAGGGGGGACAGGGGCCGCCCGTCCGTGCGACGGATGGCGGTGCAGAGGCTCGTGGCCGAGAGGCCCCAGGGGAGGACCGGGGCCAGGGTCCCCGGGGCGATCTCGTGGAGCGGCGCGTAGTCGGCCTTGACCGTCAGCCGGGACGTGGGCGACCGGGGATCGTTGGAACGGACCAGGATGTACCGTTTCACCGCCGACGCGGACTCGCCCAGGTGAAGCGTGAACGCCAGTTGGGCGACCTCGCCCGGCTGCAGGCAATTCCGTTTCAGGCCGGACCAAGTGCATCCGCAGGTCGATTCCAGGGGATCGATCCGAAGGGCGGCGGCTCCGTCGTTCGTCACCGTGAACACCCCGGCGACGCGGTCCGACCACGAGATGCGGCCGAAATCCCACGCCATCCTGTCGAACCGGATACGCGGCGACTCCTGGGCGGAGGCGATCAGCGGCAGCCCCAGGCAGGTTCGTGCGAGGACTCGGATCGCACGCGCGAGGGCCGGGGTCGACCTCAATCCACATGACAGGGAACAGCCCGGAACAGCGTTCATCTGTGCGGCTCCCTGGCACATCACCCGGACGACCATGGTCTGCCCGCGCAAGTCGCGAGGATCCGGCGCCGGTGCCGGGAGGGTCTAGTCGAGGACTTCGACGGTGTCGCTCGTGGCCTCCGGCGGGACTTTCTCGCCGAGGAAGAGGCGGAACTGGTATTCGCCCGGCCGTTCCGGCGCGGCAACGTCGTACACCCGCTTGGTCAGGTTGTTCAGGAAGGTGTACGAAATGTAGGCGTCGTCCGCGGCGTCCACCGGGAAGAAGCCTATCCAGGCCTGTTTGGACGCGTTCGGGATCTCGGAGTGCATGCAGACGATTCGCTCACCCGGCTCGACCACGGGCGTCTCCAGCACGATCTCCGCGCGGGTGGGCGACCGCGTGGAGGCAAGGTCCACCGCCTCCTTCATCGCGAGGTCCAACTCCTTCTCGTCGCGCCCCGCCACCAGCATCCGCCCCTTGGCCCCCCGTTCCTCCACCGCCTTGACCATGTTCTGAAGCATGGTCAGGGCTGTCGTGTTCGTGCCCAGGTCATACCCGATCGTGACGAGGTCGATCTTCCCGTCGCCGGACGCCTCGTCCTGCGGATCGGCGCCCGGGACCGCCGGGGAAACCAGCAGACACGATGCGAGAATCGCCAGCCCAACCCGTGGTCTGTTCATGGATTCAGCCCCCTCGCCGCGGCGGTCGGATCCCCCTTGCAGGTCTCCTCCCCGTCGGACAGGACGATCAGCGTTCGATGGGCCCCGCGGCCCTTCTTCCGGATGAAGTCGCCGGCGAAGGCCGTCGCCTCGGCAAGATTGGTGTCGCCACCCGGCTGGATCTTCCCGATGGCGGATGCAAGCGCCGTCTTGCTGGCCGCATCGACCACCGCGAACTCCGACACGACCGTGATGCCCCCGCTGCAGTTGTGAAACGTGATGACCGCGACCTCGGTGCCGGCGTCGAGACGCTGGATCTGGCTGATCGCCGTGCTCTTGGCCTTCTCGATCTTGTTGTCATCCCGCATGCTGCCGGAGGCGTCGATCAGGAACACGATGGATGCGAGATTCCTGTCGCCCCCGGAGCCTTCCATGACGTAGATGAACTTCATCTTTGCGTTTCCGCGGATGCTCCGGACGGCCTCGTCGATCTTCCCCTCCAGCAGCAGATGGCCGATCGAGATGGTCTCGTCGCGATCCGTGACGTGAACGTAGAGGTGTTTCGGGGAGAACATGACATCCGCATTCAGGACCAGCCGCCATCGATCCAACTCGGTGGGACGAAGGGCCACACCGCCGTTCTTGGCCCCGGGATCCCACATGCAGCCCGTCCACAGAACCGCTTTGAGGCGGGGTGGCTTGCCGTTCCGGTTGAAGTGCTTCCAGAAGTTCTGGAAGGGGATGCGATCCTGTCCGTCGCCGAACGTATACCGGCTGCCATGGCAGTTGAAGATCAGCACGTCGCCGTCCTGGAGAGATCGGATGCCCTCCAGGGCGCGGTCGTGCCCCACGAAGGTATCGCCAGCCGGGATGCGGTCCTTGAGCTGCGGCGGGAGGGTGGCCTGGTCCAGTTGCTTTCCTGTCTTCTTGTCCTGGGAGAAGATCTCCACCGCAATCACGCGCGCGCTGGCCGGGACGGCGCTCGTGACGAGGAGGAGGACTCCGGCGGCGAGACAGCGAGATACGGTTCGGGGTCTGGCACCGGGATGCCGCACGCTGGACGCCGCGGAGATGGGATAGATGGGATTGCCCTGATGGTGCAGTTTCATCGATCGAATCGTGCCACGTCATGTGCCGGATGACAAGACAAGGAAACACTCGCCGGAGTTGTGGGCTGAAAGCCGCGGGTCGGGTGGTGGGGACAGAGACGAGGTCGGGCGGGCGTGGGGACGGGCGGGCGGGGCGGCCGTGGGGCGGGCGTGGGGACAGAGAAGAAAGTTGGAACAACTTCCGGAATTTTGTCGTCGCGGCTTCTTCTCATGGATGGCGGGGCTTGGGGTCCCGCGGGGAGGAGACCTGGCGATGCGACATGCGCGACTGAAGCCGGACTGGCAGGACAGCTGGCACCACTGTTACAACCACGCCGTCGGGACGGCGGACGACCGGCCCTTTGGCCGGGCCGAGAAGGAGGGGTTTGTCCGCATCCTGATGCGGGTGGCCGAGTTCTACGCCGTGAGGGTCGTTGCCTACCAAGTCATGTCCAACCACTGGCACCTTCTCGTGCGGGCGCCCCGGGAGATGCTCTCGGAGGCGGAGACGATCGAGAGGTACAAGGCGTTTCACCGGGGCCGGCGCAACCTGATGCCGGGGAGCCGGCTCTGCAGGCAGTGGCAGGAGCGGTTGCGGGACGTGAGTTGGTGCATGCGGCATCTCCAGCAGCTCTACACGGTGTGGTTCAACAGGTCGCGGCGGGTGCGGAGGAAGGGGCCGTTGTGGGCGGGGCGGTTCAAGAACACGGTTCTCGAGACGGGGACGGCGCTGTGGGCGTGCTGGGCCTACATCGAGCGCAACCCGGTCCGGGCGAAGATGGTGAGCGATCCTGGAGAGTACCGGTTCTGTTCGTACGGGGTATGGGTGCAGACGGGGCGCCATCCGTTTGAGGAGGCCCTGGTGGAGGTGCTGCGCCCGGCGTTGCCGGAGCGGCTCATGGCCCTGGATCCGACGGCGCTGCGGAGGGAGCTTCGGTTGGAGTTCGAGCGGCTGGCGGCGGAGGATCTGGCGCGGGCGCAGACGGCCGCGGGACATGAGCCGGCGCAGGCGAAGAGCGCCGGCCCGGAGATCGCCTTCACGCTCTCGGCGCGCCGGCGGGTGCGGCACTGGGTGGATGGCCTGGTGATCGGCTCCGAGTTGTTCATCCGGGACATCATGAGGAGGGTTCGCACCGGCGAGGAGGTCGCCCGCCACCG
Organism: Lentisphaerota bacterium; assembly: GCA_016873715.1. GTDB lineage: Bacteria > Verrucomicrobiota > Kiritimatiellia > PWTM01 > PWTM01 > VGWF01. The sequence goes on from VGWF01000008.1 coordinate 28,280, forward strand.
GATGGCTCGAACCACTCCTCCCGCTGGCACCCCCGCCGAGATCTGCTGCTGGAACCGACTGCGCGCCGCACGGGAGTAAGCGGCACCCGGACGAGCCAGCTGCAAAGACATCCGCGGCCGCCAGGCCCCGGCGGCCTCGCCTCCGTTGCGGGGTCATGGACAACTCCACGCTGCCGACCCCCGCGCTTTGCCATCAAGCACAGGTCATCCGGCCCACGGGATGCGCAAGAACCCCTCGATCAGCGCCCGGCGGCATCCGCGGTTGCGGGTGCCGGTTGCGGGTGTCTGTCCCCGGAGAGTAGAGTGGAGAGTGGTGTCTGTCCCCCGCAGACGCCAGGAGTCACGGCAGGTGTCTGTCCCTCGCGGTCAGCGGTTGCGGGTGTCTGTCCCCCGCAGTTGTCTAGCGCGGGACGGCGCCCGAGGAGTAGTCGCGGACCTGCTTTCGGCCCTCCTCGGCGGCCTCGATGAGGGACTCGAGTTCCTTTTCGTTCCGTGCCGCCGTTTCAAGCTGGCGCGACGAAGCATTGACCTGAACCACCTTGCCGGCGACCAGTGCGCGGAAGATGTAGCCCTCGTACTTGCTGCCGGTTTCCGTCTTGGAGTAGTAGCTCTCCGTCTTGGAGGACTGCAGTTCCTTCGACGTGATGGTCATGTTCGTGTGCGCCGCCTTCGCCAGCGCAAGCGTCTGTGTCCCCCCGTCGTAGCTCCACTTCAGGTTCCCATTCGCCGTCTTGGCAATGAAGTAGTACTCGAGATCGAAGGTCACCGGCTGCTGGTTCATGTTCTTGACGGTGACCGCCAAGTCCACCGTGCGCGCATAGTCCTTGTCGGCCATGTAGTAGCCCTGGTACCGCGTCGAGGCGCCCTTGCTCGTTGCCTGGCGCTTCACGTCGATGTAGATGTTCGCCGTCTGAGCCAAGGCCACGCTCGCCGAGCAGAGAAGCCCGATCCACACCGCCATTCTCGCTGCGTTCATCGCCCTGCCTCCGAAGTGCGACCGCCGTTCATCCCGCGACCAGTCCAGCGGGAGTCTACGCCCATCCACCGCCGCGGCGCAAACCGGACCGAGGCCCGTTCTGCGGCGGGGACGGGCACGATCCGGCGGGCGCGATCCGGCGCCATCCACGCCTCGAGTCGATCCCGCGATTGCGCTTGCGGCCCCGGCGGCGTGTGGAATACTGGAGTCGCGCGATGGATCGCGCAGAGGAGACCGGAGCCATGTCCAAGGGAATCATCATCCTGATCGCGGTGCTGGGGTTGCTGCTGGCCCTCGGCGGATGTGCCGTCCAGACGAAGAACAGCTTCGTGACGCTGGACGAATCGGTCAACACCGCCTGGGCGAACATCGACACCGTGCTCCAGCGCCGGTACGACCTGATCCCGAACCTGGTGAACACCGTCAAGGGCTTCGCCGCGCAGGAGAAGTCCATCCTCGAAGAGGTCACCCGCCTCCGCAGCCAGTGGGGCCAGGCCCTCGGAACCGCGCAGAAGGTCGAAGTCGCCGGACAGATGGAAAGCGCCCTCGCACGGCTGCTGGTCGTGGCGGAGAAGTACCCGGATCTGAAGTCGAACCAGAACTTCCTCGCGCTGCAGGATGAACTCGCCGGCACGGAGAACCGGATCTCGGTCGAGCGCCGCCGCTACAACGAGGCCGTGCAGTCCTACAACACCGCGATCCGCCGCCTCCCGGCCAGCCTCTGGGCCGGTCTCTTCGGCTTCGAGCGACGCAAGCCCTTCGAGGCGGTCTCGGGCGCGGCGCAGGCCCCCGAGGTCAAGTTCTAGGCCCTCGTCATCAGGTCCAGCACGAGCCGGCACCCGGCGTGGTACTCGGCGAGGTCGACGAACTCGTCGACACTGTGCGCCCCGTGCTGCCCGCAGCCGAGCGTGACGGTGGGAATCCCCTTCTGCGTGAGCGGATTCGCATCCAACCCGCCGTTCATCCGCACCGTGACGGGCTTGAGCCCCTGATCGCGCGCGGCCCGGCAGGCAAAACGGACGGCCGGGTGGCCGTCGGGCAGGCGGAACGCGGCATAGTCGGCCTCGGTTCGGAAGTCCACCGCGCCCCGCTCGCCTCGGACGTTGCGCACGGACCGGGCGGCCGACTCGAAGGCGCGCCGGTAGGCGGCCGTGACGGTCGCGAGGAAGTCGGGGTCGTGACTCCGGCACTCGCCGCGGACGAAGACATGGTCGGTGACCTGGTTCGTCGCCTCGCCGCCGCGGATGATGCCGACGTTGGCCGTGCCCGCGCGCCGTCCCTTCCGGATCGCGCCGAAGAACCCCTTGGAGGCGACCGTCTCGATCGCCCGCGCCGCCGCGAGCATCGCCGAGACGCCATCCTCCGGGTGCATGCCGGCGTGGCTGGACCGTCCACGCACGTCCGCCTCCCAGCGGGTCGCCCCGATCGCCCCGGTGATGATCTGGTTCGGATCGCCCGAGTCCAGGTTGAACGCCATCGCCGGCCGGCCGAGATCCGCCGGCCGCACGGCCTTCGACCCGTAAAGGCCGATCTCCTCGGCGATCGGGAAGAAGAGCGTCAACGGCGGGTGCGGACGCCTCTCGCGCAGTACCACCTCGGCCGCCGCGACGATCGCGGCGACGGCGGTCCGGTTGTCGGCCCGCACGGCGGTGCGGCCCTTCGCGACGATGCGATCGCCGCAGCGGACGGGCACGGCTCCGCGGCACAACGGAACGGTGTCCATGTGGCCGAGGAACATCCGGCGCGGCGCGGCGAACGTGCCCGGGATCCGTACGATCAGGTTCCCGACGGTGAACGTCCCCTTGAGGCGGCGATGGGCATCGTCATGGCGGATCCACGCCGGCTTGCAGCCGGCCGCGAGCAACCGGCGGCGGATCTCGTCGCACACCGGTCCCTCCTGCCCGCTCAGCGCCTCGATCCCGAGAAACGTCATCAGGTGGTCCAGCGCGCGGCTTTCGAATCCCATCGTACGGCTCATGAACGTCTCCCGGCCGCCTTCCGCAGCCGTCGACAGTTTCACGTTTCAGGTTCCAAGTTTCAAGTTGGGCGCCCGGGATTGCGTCGCGCCGGGAAAACGGGCAGAAAGGCGCGCATGAACCCACGCGCCGCCGTCCTTGTCCTGGCCGCAGCCCTCGCGTTCGACACGCCCTCCCCCGCGGGCGACTGGCCGCAGTGGCGGGGGCCGTTCCACAACGGGACGTCCGACGAGACCGCCCTGCCGCAATCGTGGAGCGCGACGGAGGGCATCGCCTGGACCACCCCGCTCGCGGGCTTGAGCGCATCGACCCCCGTCATCGCGGGCGGCTTCGTGTTCGCCTCGTCCGCCGAGACCAACGGAAGCCTCGTCCTGCACAGCCTCGATGCCCGCGACGGCTCGCACCGCTGGACGCGCACCCTCGGCAGGGGGGACCTCGTCATCGGCCGCAACAACCTCGCCTCGCCCTCCCCTGTGACCGACGGCCGCCGCGTCTTCGCGCTCTACGCGACCGGCGATCTCGCCGCGCTCGACACCGCCGGGAAGGTCCTGTGGACGCGCAACCTCGCGAAGGAGTCCGGAACTTTCGCCTACATGTGGATCTACGGCTCGAGCCCCCTGCTGCTCGACGGCCGCCTCTACGTCCAGGTCCTCCAGCGCAACCCGCCGACCTACAAGCACGCCGTCGACGACCGCCCGGAACGCCAGTCGTTCCTGCTGTGCGTCGACCCCGACACCGGGCGCGATCTCTGGCGGCACGTGCGGGCGACGCCGGCCGTCGAGGAGTCGATGGAATCCTACTCGACACCCGTCCCGCACGACGGCCCGGGCGGGCGCAGGATTCTCCTCGTCGGCGGCGATTGCGTGACCGCCCACCGCCCGGACACCGGCGAGGAACTCTGGCGCTGCTTCGGCCTCAATCCGAAGGCGCAGCGGTTCAACCGCATCGTGCCCTCCGTCGCCGCGCTTGACGGCATGGTCTTCGCCTGCTGTCCGAAGAAAGGCCCCGTGCTGGGCATCCGCGACGGAGGCCGCGGCGATGTCAGCGCGACGCACCGTGCATGGAGCATCGAGACGATCACGTCGGACGTCTGCACGCCGCTGCCGTACAGGGGGCGCCTTCACGTCGTCGACGGCGACCGGAAGGAGATCGGGTGTCTCGACCCGTCCTCCGGCGCGGAGATCTGGCACGGGAAGCTGCCGGTCACGAGCATCCTCCGGGCCTCGCCGACCGGCGCCGACGGGCGGATCTACTGCCTCAGCGAGAACGGCGAGGTCGTCGTGCTGGCCGCGGGCGACGAGTTCAAGGTGCTCTCCACCATGTCGCTCGGCGACGGCCCCTGCCGCGCCTCCATCGCGGTCGCCAGCGGCCGCCTCTACATCCGCACCGCGTCGAAGCTGGTCTGCGTCGGTGCAAAGTAGCCGGGCGTCAGGAGCCCGCCGGCAGCGGGTAGTCCGGCTTCGCGCTCGCGTCGGGGCCGAACTGCTGGTGGAACCACGTCTTGAACGGGTTCTCCGCCGGCTGGGGCGCGGTCTCGTTCTCCATGCCGGGCAGGACGCTCTCCCACCACGCATCGTAGGCCTTCGACATCTTCGCGACGATGTCCGGATGCGCGGCGGAGACGTCCGTCGTCTCGCCCGGGTCGGCCTTGAGATCGAAGAGCTGCCACTTCGGCGCGGCGACCGGAGCGGCCGAGGCAGCCTTCTTCGGCTTCGGCCGGTCGGGCGCCGAGACCAGCGTCCAGTGTTCGTGGCGCACGCTGCAGTTCGCCATCTTGAAACCCTTCGGATCGTCGCCGCGCGGCCACCGGCCGACATGCGTGAACAGGAACCGCTCCGCCCACGGGGCGGCCGGGTTCGCCAGCAGCGGCACGAGGCTGCGGCCGTCGAATCCGGCGGCGGTCGCCGCGGGAACCTCGGCCCCGGCCAGGGCGGCAAGCGTCGGGAAAAGGTCGATGTGCGCGGCGAGGCGGGCGCAGTCGGCCGGCTTCAGGGCCGCGGGCCAGTGCAGGAACAGCGGCACGCGCGTCCCGCCATTCCACGGCGAGCCCTTGTTTCCCCGCATCCCGGCGTTGTGGATCTGCGACCCGGCGGCGCTGCCGTTGTCGGTCATGAAGATGAACAGGGTCTCCCGCTCGACGCCGAGGTCCGCGAGTTTCGCGCGGAGGCGGCCGACGTTGTCGTCGATGTTCTCGATCATCCCGTAGAAGCCCTCGATGTTCTTCGGCACCTTGCCCTCGAAACGGGCGCGATGGGACTCGGGGGCGTGATACGGCGAATGAGGCGCGTTCGGGGTGATGTAGGCGAAGAACGGCCCCTTCCCCTTGCGCGACTCGATCCACGAGGCCGCGCGCCCGAAGAACACGTCGGTGCAGAAGCCCTTCGTGCGGACGAACCGGCCGTTGTGCCGTATGACGGGATCGAAGTAGGTGTTGCCCGGGGCGTCGCCGCAGCTTCCGGGATAGGACTGCCCGATGCCACCGGCGCCGTGGATGAAGACCTCGTCGAACCCGCGCTTCTCCGGCTGATACGGGGCCTCGTCGCCGAGGTGCCATTTGCCGAAGATCCCGGTTGCATAGCCGGCGGCCTTCAGCGCCTGCGGCAGCGTGAACGCCTTCAGGCTCATGCGCTCGCGCTCGAGGATCGTATGGGTGATGCCGGAGCGGAACTCGTGCCGGCCGGTCATGATCGAACAACGCGTCGGCGCACAGGTGGGGCTGACGTGGAAGTCGGTGAACCGGAGACTCTCGCCGTGGAGCCGGTCCAGGTTCGGCGTCTTCAGGATCGGGTTGCCGTGACAGGCGAGGTCGCCGTAGCCCTGGTCGTCGGTCATGATCAGGACGATGTTCGGCCGCCGGCCGGCAAGGCCCTCCGCCGCCCGCGCGCCGCGCGGCGCCGCGCATGCGGCCGCCGCCATCCCAGCCGCCCGAAGGAAGTCCCGCCGCCCCATCGTGATCGTCATGTCCGCGTCCTCCGTGTTCCGCGCGATCCTACGGTGCCTCGCCGCTGAAGACACGCACCGATTCGATGAGGCCGGTGAACCGCGGGAGCTTCGGGCTCTCGATCACCGGCGAACGCTCGTCGCCGCCGATCTGCATGCCGTCGTTCGGGTCGTCCGCGATGAAGGCCTTCAGTTTCGCGTGGCCGGCCGGCTTGCCGTCGACCGCGAGAAGGAGACGCCGGTCCGCCGTCATCGTCGCGCGCACCATGACCCAGCCGTCGCCGAGGGGCTCCTTTCCCTCGACCGACGACAGCTCGTTGTGCGAGGCGACGGCGAAGACCGGCCGGCCGCCGGCGAGGTACAGGATGTAGCCGTTGGTCTTGCCGCCGCGCGCGAGGACGACGCCGTCCGGCGCGCCGGCCTTGAACGTCGCCTCGACCGTCCACGCCCCGCCGCTCGGATCGAGCGCGGGCGACTTGGGCACGTCGATGAACCCCTTCCCGTCGAACCGCCGCGCCTTGCGTCCGTCGCGCCCCTCCGCCGACGGCGCGCCCTGCGCGGCGCCGTGGCTGCCGGCGCCGGAGGCGTCGACAACCTTGCCGCCCTCGTCCTTGTCGAAGCGGTAGTCGAGGACCCACGCGTTCTTCCGGGCCGCGGAGGCCTTCCGTTCGCCGGCATCGCCGCCGGGCGGATCGGCGTAGTCGGGAACCTGGAACCCGATCGCCTTCTTCTGGGTCTCGTACTCGGCCTCGAGCCTCTTCCTCAGCTCCGCGTGCGCGGGGTCGGCGAAGAGGTTGTTCAGCTCGTAGGGGTCGGCGGCGAGGTCGAACATCTCGGTCCACTCGTCGTGGCCGGGGTAGCGGATCAGTTTGGCGGTCTCGGTGCGGACCGCGGTGGTCATCGGGGCCTGGAAGCCGCGTTCGAAGAAGTAGCAGTAGAACCACGCCTTCCGCCAGTCGGCGGGGACCTCCCCGGCGAGCAGCGGACGCCAGCTCCTCCCGTGCATCGGCGGGGCCTTGTCGACGCCGGCGAGGTCGAGCCAGGTCGGGGCCATGTCGATGTTCAGCACCATCGCGTCGACCGTACGCCCCGCCGCCACGGCGCGCGGGTAGCGGACGAGCAGCGGGATGCGCAGGCTCTCCTCGTACGCGGTGCGCTTATCGCCCAGGCCGTGTTCGCCGAGGTAGTAGCCGTTGTCCCCGGCGAACACGAGCACGGTGTCCTGCGCGAGGCCGAGGTCGTCGAGGGCCTTCAGGATGCGGCCGACGTTGTCGTCGATCCCGGCGATGCATTTGAGGTAGCCGGTGTTCGTCTTGACGGCCGGCGCCTCGCCGGGCTTGAGTTTCGCGGCATCGACGCCGCCCCGGTACACTGCCGTCTTCCCGAGGTTCGGGACCGCCCGCGCGCTTTCGCCGTCGTAGTCCTTCTCCCGATTCGGCGGCGGCGTGAAGGGGCCGTGCGTCGCCTTGAAGCCCACCATCATCGCGAAGGGACGGTCCCGGTTCTTCTTCATGAAGTCGATCGCGTAGCCGGCGGACGCCTCGTCGACGTAACCGGCGGTCTTCGTCTCGACGCCGTCGACGAAGAACTTGCAGTCGAAGTAGACGCCCTGGCCGATGAAGCTCGCCGCGAAGTCGAAGTTCGGCCGCTCGACCTGGCTCCCCATGTGCCACTTCCCGATGTAGGCGGTCCGGTAGCCGGCCTTGCGGAGCCCGGTCGACCACGTCGCGTTCTCCGCGGAGAACGGCGTGTGGTTGTTCACGATGCCGTTGGCGTGGCCGTAGGTGCCGGTCAGGAACGTCGCGCGGCTCGGCGCACAGAGCGAGTTCACGACGAAGGCGTTCCGGAACCGCACGCCCTCGGCGGCGATCCGGTCGAGGTTCGGCGTCTTCAGGAACGGGAAGCGCGCCCGGTCACCCTGCTCCCGCTGGACGACGCCCATCATGTCCCACCGCTGGTCATCGGTGACGATCAGGATGAAGTTCGGCTTCCGCGGCGCCTCCGCGGCCGGGGCGCCCCCCGCCGCCAGAGCCGCGATCCCCGCCGTCGCCAGGATTGTCCGTGCGTTCATGTCCCCACCCTTCCCGTCCCGTCCGGGACCACTTGCAGGACGTTAGACGCGACGGCCGGGCGTCCTATTGTCCGGTCCACGCAGATCGGTCGCGCGGAGCGCGACCCTCCCCAAGCACGGACAGGTGGGAGGGCCGCACTCTGTGCGGCCGGGTGCGCGGTTGGCTTAATCAACGGTCGCGCGGAGCGCGACCCTCCCGGATCACGGACAGGAGGGAGGGCCGCACTCTGTGCGGCCGGGTGCGCGGTTGGCTTAATCAACGGTCGCGCAGAGCGCGACCCTCCCGGATCACGGACAGGTTGGAGGGCCGCACTCTGTGCGGCCGGGTGCACGGTTGGCGCAGCCAGCGGTCGCGCGGAGCGCGACCCTCCCCGATCACGGACAGGTGGGAGGGCCGCACTCTGTGCGGCCGGGTGCGCGGTTGGCTTAATCAACGGTCGCGCAGAGCGCGACCCTCCCCGGATCACGGACAGGAGGGAGGGCCGCACTCTGTGCGGCCGGGTGCGCGGTTGGCGCAACCAACGGTCGCGCGGAGCGCGACCCTCCCCAAGCACGGACAGGTGGGAGGGCCGCACTCCGTGCGGCCGGGTGCACGGTTGGCGCAGCCAGCGGTCGCGCGGAGCGCGACCCTCCCCGATCACGGATTCGCACGCCACCGGGGGGAGGGCCGGACTTCGGCGGTTGCGCGGCGCCGGGGCCGGGCTTATCGTGCGGCACGCGCCGGCAGCGGCGGGAGGCGACCATGAACCGACGGAGTTTTCTGCGGACGGCGGGCGGTGCGGCGGCGATGCTGGGGGCGCAACGCGTGCTCGCGGACGCCGCCGGGGCGACGGCGATGCCGAAGCGTCGGCTCGGACGGACCGGCTGGGACGTCTCGGTCGTCAGCTTCTCCGGCTTCGCGCTGAAGCACTACGACCAGCCGCGCTGCACCGAGGCCCTCCACCGCGCCTTCGACCGCGGCGTGAACTACTACGACGTCGCCCCCGCCTACGACAACGGCAACTGCGAGATCCGCATGGGCATCACCCTCCAGGGCGTCCCGCGCGACCGCTATTACCTTGCCTGCAAGACCAAGAAGCGCGACCGCGACGGCGCCCGGGAGGAACTGGAACGCTCGCTGGAGCGGCTCAAGACGGATCATTTCGATGTCTACCAGTTCCATCACCTCGTGAAGCCCGACGACATCGCCGCGATCCTCGCCCCCGGCGGCGCGATGGAGACCGTCCTGAAGGCGAAACAGGAGGGGAAGGTCCGCGCGATCGGCTTCTCCGCCCACACCACGAAGGGCGCCCTCGCGGCGATGGAGGCCTTCCCGTTCGACACCGTCATGTTCCCCGTCAACTACGTCGAGTGGTTCACCCGGGGTTTCGCGCGGGAGGTCGTGGACCTCGCACAGCGGCAGGGCGCGGCGGTGCTTTCGATCAAGACCCTCAACGCGGGCGCGTGGCCGCAGGGCGCCGAGCGCGTGCGGAAGTGGTGGTACCGGACGCTCGAGGATCACGACTCGATCGGAATGGCGCTGCGCTGGACGCTGTCGCTTCCCGGCCTCGTATCCTGCTTCCCTCCGTCGTGGCTCGACCTGCAGGAGCGCTCGATCGACGCCGCGCTCGCCCTCCGCCCCGCGGTCGATGCGGACGCCGCGCAACTGCGGGCGATGGCCGAGGGCTGCGGATCGATCTTCCAGCGCGAGGAGGCCCTCGTCGCGCACGGCCGCGATCCCGGCTTCTTCTACGCCGACGCGCCCCACGCGGTTGTCTGATCCGGCACGGCGCGCCGGACGCTACGCCCGGCCGAGCGCCCGGCGAGCAACGGGCCCGCCGCGGACTCGGCGGCGAGGAAGGAACGGCGTTTCATGGCGCGACCTCGAGGATCGTGACGGCCAGGGGCGGGAGGGAGAGGCGGCCGTCCCACGGGCCGGGCGCCGGTGCGGGACCCTGGACGACGCGCGCGATGCGCGAGACGCCGTCGATCTTCAGCCGCACATCCGCCGCCTCGCTCTCGTGCGCGTTGAGGCAGAGCGCGCAGACCTTCCCCCCGTGGCGGAACGTGCGCCACGCGACCGTGTCCGGCGAGCCATCCGCGGCTGCGGCGGGCGCGGGCTCGTCCGAGAGCAGCACCGGGATGAACGCGCGGATCTCCGCGGCCATGGCGGTGACATCGCGCCAGCGGGCCTCGAACGGATCGCGCGTTTCCGCGCGGCCCCCGGTGCCGGGGGGCTTGTCCAGGCGCCAGAGGTCGAACCACGAGTAGAAGATCAGGCCGTCCGCGCCGGCCGCGATGCACGACCACGCCATCGAGCGCATCTCGTCGAGCGTCGGCGCGCGCTGCCTCGCCCGCTCCTCCGGCGTCTTCTTGTACGAGGCCCAGTTGAAGACCTGCGGCACCATCCAGACGGCGCGCGTGTCGAACGTGGCGCGGACGGACTTGCGGGCCCAGTCGAGCGCCTTTCGCGGCGGCGTGGCCGGGACCGGATACGGGTCGGTGCCGAGCACGTCGGCGGTCGGCAGGTAGGCGCGCAGGTCGTCGATCTGGTACAGCACCGACCACGTCGGCCGGCCCGGATCGAGCTCCTCCATCAGGCGCTGCCGCGCGGACAGCTCGTCGAGACGCTCCAGCGGGAACTCGTCGTTGATGTACCACGCGGCGATCGCGGGATGGTCGCGCAGCGCGCCGACGGACGTGCGCACCGCGGCGTCGGCCGCCTCGCGCGAGCGCAGGCCGCGGTGGCCCGCGTAGAGATCCTTGACGCTGTAGATCACGCGCATCCCGTTCGAATGCGCGAGGTCGAGGCCGGCCCGGCCGATGTCGGCGTAGGGCATCAGGCAGTTGAACGGCGACTTCGCGTAGATCGCCATCTCGTCGGGCTTCACGGCGCCCCAGTACATGCCGAGCGGGAAGAAGGGCTCGCCGTCGAGGATCAGCCGGCCGCGCCCGTCGATGGTGGCCTTGCGCGGCGGCGGCGGACCGGCACGCACGGCGGCGAGGCGCGCCCGCGCTTCCGTTCCGCCGGCCCCGCGCGCCGAGACCTCGATCGTGAGCGCGCCGGCGGGCCAGGGCGTCGAGTCGATGTCGAACGCCGCCGAGTCGCCGTCGACCGAGCGCGGCGCGACGCTCGCGAGTTCGGTCCCCCTCCCGTCGAGCACGCGCAGCACCGGCGCGGCATCGGAAACCGCAACGCGGTGCGCGTCCAGCGCAAGCGAGACGTGCACGCGCGCCACGCCGCCGGTCAGGTGGTGGCGGTGGTGGTCGGTCGTCAGCGCGCCGATCAGCGGCGGGAACCAGGGGCGCACGACGACGTCGTCCCACCACGCGGTGCCGGTCATGCCGCGGCGGAGGTAGCAGCTGACGCTCATGCGCGCCGCGTTGGACGGGACGATCCCGGTCACGCCGCGCACGGTCCGCCAGCCGCCGCTGGTCCCCTGGAGCCCGGGGGGATAGCAGCCGCCGATGAACGTCCCCGCGGCGTCGGACCACTGGAGGCAGACGGTCGCGCCGCGCTCGTCCCCCGCGACTCCCTCCGTCCGCACGCGGGCCTCGATCTCGTACCGCGCGCCGGGCTCGAGCCGGATCGGCGCGGTGGCGAGGCGGTACTGCGCGGGGTCGGCGTTCCCGTAGCGAAGGCAGGCCGCGCCGGAATGCGGAGCGTTCGTGTCGATGACGTAGCCCGCCGGCAGCCCCCACACGAGGGGCTTTCCGTTTGCCGCGGCCTCCTCGAAGCCGGGGTTGTTGACGAGGTTCGTTCCGCCCCCGCAGGCCGCGCCTGCCGCGATCCAGCTCGCAAACCGCATCCACGTCGCCCGAGTACGCATGGTTTCCATCCCCCCACGGAATCCCGGCTTTCTGTCACGATCGGACCTCCCGCGCAAGCCGCGCCGTGCCAGGCCATCCGCCGTTCGATGTCCGGCGTTGGATGTTCGGTGTTCGGCGTTCGTCCGCCGCCTTGTCCCCGTGGCGTGCACGGGCGTAATCTCCGCGCGGGCCCGGCCGGCCCGTGGAGACACGCCATGCGACGGATGACGACTTCGATCCTGGTCCCCGGCCTCGGCGCCCTCGCGCTCGCCGCCGGTGCCGCCCCCGAGGATGAGTTCGCCCCGCGGCTCGCGACCGCGGAGACCCGCGCCGATGCCGCCGTTCTCGCCGCGCTGGAGAAGCCCGGGGAGGTCTTCTTCCGCGACGGCTTCGAATCGCCCGAATCGCTGAAGAACTACTTCGAAATCCGCGGTCTCAAGGAGGGCCATGCCGCGCTCGTGCGCGACCCGGCCCTCGCGGCCTCTGGCGAGGGGGCGATCCGGTTCACCGCGCCGGCGCGCGGCGGGGAATCGTCCGGCGCCGGCGCCAGTTTCTGGTTCGGGCCCGAGGGGCGCGACCGGGTGTATTTCCGGCGGTATATCCGCTTCGCCGCCGACTACGACCAGGGCAACCTCAACCACACCGGCGGCGGCCTGTCCGGCGTCACCGGCGCGGACCGCTGGCGCGCGATGGGCGCGGCCGGCATCCGGCCGAAGGGCGACGACCACTTCAGCTGCCGGTTCGAGCCGTGGCGCGACTGGGGCCGCCTGCCCTCCCCGGGCTACCTGTTTCTCTACACGTACTGGATGGACATGAAGCGCGACCGCGACGGCCACTTCTGGGGCAACATGCTCGAGCCGGCCGCGGACGGACGGATCGTCCCGCCGCGCGACCGGTGGGTCTGCCTCGAGCAGATGATCCGCGTCAACTCGCCCGGGCAACCCGACGGCGAGGCCGCCGCGTGGGTCGACGGCAAGCTCTACCTCCATTACCGCGGCATCCGCTGGCGGTCCGATGCGTCGGTGAAGCTCAAGCGCGTCGAAATCGGCGTCTACATCCACCAGGCCCGCCGCGACAACACCGTCTGGTACGACGATGTCGTCCTCTCCACCGGCTACATCGGCCCGCGCCCGTCCGCGCCCCGATAAACCCGCCCCGTCCGTCGGACAGGCAGTCCTGGACGCGCCGCATGGACAGGAGTGCCCGCGCCGCACCCGGCCATCGGCCCCGCGCGGGAGATCCGGAACGAACGACGCTTCGAGGATCGCCACACGGCGCCGACGGAGCGGCGCCCTCCAGGCCCGTCCTCTCGCATCTCCAGGGAATGGGATCGCGAGGATCGGGGACGCGCCCTGTGCGCCCGCCCGATCCGTGGCATAGTAGGGACATGGACGACACGCCCCTGCGCGACGCCGGTGACGAGGTCTTCGACGTGGTCGACGAACGCGGCCGGCCGGTCGGCCGGGCGCTGCGGCGCGAATGCCACGCCAATCCCGCGCTGATCCACCCGGCGGTTCATGTCTTCGTCTTCAACCGCGCGGGCGAGCTCTTCCTGCAACAGCGCTCGATGCGCAAGGACATCCAGCCCGGCCGGTGGGACACCTCCGTCGGCGGCCACCTGCATCCGGGCGAGGACCCCGTCGAAGGCGCCCGGCGCGAGATGCGCGAGGAGCTGGGCATCGAGGCCCCGCTGGCGTTCTCTCACGAGTACGTGTGGCGCTCGCCGCGCGAGACCGAGTACGTGAGGTCCTTCGTTGCGCGCTTCGAAGGCCCCTTCCGGCTCGATCCGGAGGAGGTCGCGGACGGCCGCTTCTGGTCCTTCGACGAGATCGCCGCCTCGGTCGGCCGCGGCCTCTTCACCCCCAACTTCGAGCACGAACTGGACTGGCTCCGGAGGATGGCGCCGGAGTTCCTGATAGTGAAGGGCGGAGAGCAATGAAGGTGGCTCTTACGGGATCCGGCGGGCTGATCGGATCGGCGATCTCGGCCGACCTGGCGGCGGCGGGGCACGCGATCGTTCGAATGGTGCGCGGGACGCCGCGGGAGGGTGAGGTGCGGTGGGATCCGGGGGCGCCGTGCGACCTCTCGGCGCTCGACGGCGTCGACGCGGTGATCCATCTGGCGGGCGAGAACGTCGGCGCGGGACGGTGGACGCCCGCCCGCAGGATCGCGATCCGCGCGAGCCGCGTCGACGGCACGCGCAACCTGGTGGCCAGCCTCCTGCGGATGAGGCGGCCGCCGCGCGTGCTGCTCGCGGCCTCGGCGATCGGCTGGTACGGCGATCGCGGCGATGCCCCGGTGGACGAATCCGCGCCGGCGGGGGATTCGTTCTTCGGCCGCCTCGTGGCGGACTGGGAGGCGGAACTGGCGCCCGCGCGCGCGGCGGGGATTCGGACCGTGGCGATGCGTTTCGGCGTCGTGCTTGCGCGCGGCGGGGGCGCGCTGGCGAGGATGCTGCCGCCGTTCCGGCTCGGCCTCGGCGGCCCGCTCGGATCGGGCCGGCAGGTGATGAGTTGGATTGCGCTCGACGACGTGGTGGCCGCCGTCCGGTTCCTCCTCGCCGCGGACAACGTTGCCGGGCCGGTCAATCTCACCGCGCCCGCCGCCGTGACGAATCGCGAGTTCGCCGCGACGCTCGGTCGCGTGCTGCGCCGGCCCGCGGTCCTTCCCGCGCCCGCCTTCGCGCTGCGCCTGCTGCTCGGCCGCGAAATGGCCGACGAACTGCTGCTCTCCGGCGCCCGCGTCGTCCCCGCCCGTCTGCTCGCCGCGGGGTTCCGTTTCGCGCACCCGGATCCCGAGCCGGCCCTGCGCCGGATGCTCCTCTGAGCCCCTGCCTACGGACGTCACGGATGGAGGACGGGGCCCTGCCCCGAAGCGGAAACGCCCGGGCTTCCTCCGATCGCCTTCCGATTCCGCCCCGCGCGTCCCCGTCGTTGCCTTGCATTCACCGCAACGATCGCTACGACGAATTTGAGGTGGCGCGGCGGGCGAGGACGGCGTCGAAGACGTCCGCGAGTCGGCGGGTGAGGGTGCGGCGTTCGAACTCCGGGCAGGGGCGCGGGCGGTCGGGCAGGCGGCCGGCGCGCCAGGCGTCGTGCAGCGCGGTGAGCGCGGCGACGATTTCGTCGGGACGGGCGGCGACGGTGGACCGGTCGGCGGCGTGGCGCGTGACGATCCCCATGACCTCGTGGTCGCGGGGCCCGGCGGCGAGGATCGGGTTGCCGCTGACCATGTAGTCGAAGACCTTCGACGGATGGCTGTAGCGGTGCAGGTCGCCGCCGTTGACCAGCAGCAGCAGCGCCTGCTGCGTGCCGAGCATGCGGCGCACCTCCGCGGCGGGAACGGGGTCGGAGATCTCCAGGCTCTCCGGCGGCAGCAGCGCACGGAGCCGCTCGCGGACCGGCGTCGGCACGGTGCCGACCATGCGCAGCGTGAAGGATGCGGCGCGCGCCGGATCCTCGTTCACCCACCGCGCGATCGCCTCGAGGACGGAGTCGTCGAGCCCGTCGGTGTAGACGGTTCCGTAGTGCGCGAGCACGAATCGCGGGGACGGCTCGATCGCCGCGGCGCCGGACCACGCCCCGCCCTCGTAGCCGTTGTGGACGGTGACGATGCGGTCGCGGCCGAACCCCGTCTTGCCCGCGAAGAGCGCCTGCTGGCTCTCGATGGCGCAGGTGACGCGGTCCGCCGTCCGCAGCACGTCGAGTTCCATGGCCCGGTTGAGCGCGATCGCCGGCGGCGAGCGCCAGACGCGGTTGTAGGCGTGGCACTCGAGCCACGGGTCGCGGAAGTCGGCGACCCACGGGATGCCGAAGCGACGCTTCAGGTCGCGGGCGATGAGATGCACGGTGTAGGGCGGCGCGGAGGAGAAGAGGAGGTCCGGCCGTTCCCGCTCGATCTGCGCGGCCGCCGCGCGCACCGCCGGGCCGCGCCAGCCGATGCGCGAGTCGGGGATGAAGAGGTTCAGCCGGACCATCTCGAGAAGGCCCGAGCGGGCGTCGCCCGTGACCGACGGCGCCGCCTTCGAGGGCTTGCGCGCGAGCCACGAGGCCGGGTCGAAGCGGTTGCCGACGCGGACGACCGGGCACGGCGCTTCCGCGGGCTCCGGGACCGCGATCTCCGGCGCCAGCACCGTCGGCGCGTAGCCGAACTCCGGCAGATGCCGGCAGAAGCCCGCGACCCGCTGCACGCCCGCCCCCACCACCGGCGGCCAGTAGTAGGTGATGACCAGTACCCGCTTCACGCGCCCCATAGTGTCGCCCCGGGGCGCGGATGGCAACGTCGCTTCGGCGAGGGGGCCCCGAATCCCCGTCCAAGCCGGAAGCCCACGAACGAGACCGGCGCGAGACGCGCACGGCTGCGGCCGCGACCCCGCGCCGCTTCGCGTCGAGTGACAGGCGGAGCCGCCCGCGCGAAGACGCTGCGGCGGGCCGGGGCGCGGCCCTCCAGCCCTGCCTGCGAGGGAACGGGCCTGGAGGGCGCCGCTCCGTCGGCGCCGCGCGGGAGACTCCCGACGCATCGCCGATTCCCGGCGGCTCAAGTTCAGGCGCGGATCGGAGGCGCGCACTCCGGGCTAGACAGCCCCGGGGGCGTTCTCTACCGTCTGGCGGATGCGAATTCTCGTCGAGGTCCTCCACCCGGCCCATGTGCACGTTTTCCGCTGCGCGATCGGCGAATGGCGCGCGCGCGGCGACGAGGTCCGCGTGCTCAGCCGCGAGAAGGAGTGCGCCAACGCGCTGCTCGACGCCTACCGCATCCCCTACACGTCGATCAGCCGCCTGCCGGACCGCAAGTCGGGGCTGGCGGCGGAACTGCCCCTGCGGATCTGGCGGATGTGGCGCGAGTGCCGCCGGTTCCGGCCGGACATCCTCACCGGCATCATGGGCGTCACGATCGCGCCGGTCGGCCGGCTGATCGGCAGGCCCGCGGTGGTCTTCTACGACACCGAGAACGCGAAGACGACCAACCGGGTCGTCTACCCGATCGCTCACTCGGTCTGCACGCCGACCTGCTACCAGGCGCCGGTGAACGGCCGCCACGTGACCTACCCCGGCTATCACGAACTGGCCTATCTCCACCCGAACCGCTTCACGCCCGACCCGGCGGTGCCGCGGCGGTACGGCGTCGACCCGGACAAGCCCTTCTTCCTGCTGCGGCTCGTCTCGTGGCAGGCCTCGCACGACGTCGGCGAGAAGGGCCTCGAGTCGGACGCCGTGAAGGCGATGCTGGCCCGCCTCGAGCCGCTCGGACGGGTCCTGATCTCGAGCGAGAAGCCGCTGCCGCCGCACCTCGAACCCCACCGCTTCGCCTGCCCGCCGGAGGTCATCCACCACTTCCTCGCGTTCGCGCACCTCGTGATCGGCGAGAGCGCGACGATGGCGAGCGAGGCCGCGGTGCTCGGCACGCCGGCCTTCTACATCAGCGACACCGGCCGCGGCTACACCGACGAGGAGGAGGCCCGCTACGGGCTCGTCTTCAACTTCAAGCGGCACGAGAGGGACCGGATCTTCTCCACGCTGGACGGCCTCCTCGCCCGCCCCGCCCTCCGCGCCTCGTTCGCGGAGAACCACCGGCGCCTGCTCGCCGAGAAGATCGACGTCACGGCGTGGATGGTCGACTACCTCGACTCCGTCGTGCGGGACACCCGGCGCGCGCCATGATCTCCCCGTTCGCGGATGGATTGGCCGTCGGACTGAAGCTGCTCCTCCCCGGCGTGGCCTGGGCTTGGCTCCTGTCCGCGGCGTGGACCGGCGAGCCGAATGCGTGGAAGCGGCGCGTCGGCGCGGGCGCGGCGGCCGGGGCGCTGGGGCTGATGCTCGTCTCGCTCCTGACGATGGCGCTCGGTCTCGCGGGCGTCTTCACGCCGGCGGTCGAGACGGTCGCGCGGGCCGCGCTCGTCGCCGCCGGCCTCGCCGCGGGCGCGTGGGTCCACCGCGGACGACTGGCGTCGTTACTCGCCGACGCGGTGCCCGTGTCCCTGCTGTTCCTCGCCGGCATCGTGACGATCCTCGCGCTGCCGAACCGCGGCGAGTGGATCGCCGGGGGTTGGGATCCCGGCGTCTACATGAACGAGGCCGCCGCGCTGTCGCGGACGGGCACGTTCCGGCCGCCGGACCCGCTCTTCCACGAGTCGCTGACCGCGGACGAGCGCGCGGTCTTCCTGCGCCGGGGCCTGGCGGGCATCGAGCGGTTCCCGGGCGTCGTGACGGACCCGGCCCGCGGCGCGTTCGCGTTCGAGTTCTTCCGCCTGACGCCGTCCTTCTTCGCGGCGGTCCACCGCTCCGGCGGCCTGGCCGCGATGGCGCGCGCCAACACGATCGCCGGGATGGTCCTTCTCGCCGTCTTCTTCGCGATGGTCTGGACCCGCCTGCGCCTGTCCCACGCGGTCTTCGCCACGCTGCTGCTCGCCGCGCAGCCGATCTGGATCTACCACCTGCAGTTCCCGACGACCGAGATGCTCCATCTCCTCCTGCTGTGCGCGTGCCTGGGATTCGCGACGGCGGACCCGCGCGACGGCGGCGCGACGGCGGCGGCGGCGCTCGCCGCCTTCGCCGCGGTGACGAACCGCATGAGCGACCTTCCGTTCTTCGGCTTCCTCGTCCTCTGCCACGCGCTCGGAACCGCCGCGGAGGACGACCGCCGGCCGCTGGAGCGGCGCCACCTGGCGCTGCTGGCCGCCGCCGCCGCGGGCGGGATCGTGAACTCGGTCTTCGCCCCGGGCTCGATCGTGGGCTGGCAGGACGCCTCCGTCATCCTGGCCCTCGCCGCGGCGGCGGCCGCGGCGGCGCTCGCGGCGGACCTTCTCGCGGCGCGGCCGGCCGTGCGCGCGCGCCTCGCCGGGCTGTCGCCGCGAGCGCTGGACATCCTCGCGGTCGTCGTCCTGGCCGCCGTCGCCGTCTCCTGGATCGCACGCGACGCCGTCACGGGGCCCAAGGACCTCGACAACCTTCAACGGCTGCTTCCGTTCACGGGCGTGCTGCCGATGCTGGCCGCCGCCGCCGGGCTCGCCGCCGCCCTCCTTGCGCGCCCGCGGATGAGGCCGGCCGCGTTGTTCCCGCTCCTGCTCTTCCTCTTCGCCGTGGCGTGGATGCTGGTGCTGCGCAAGTCGATCGTCGACCTCTACCCGTGGGCGACGCGCCGCTACGTGCCCTACCTGGCGCCCTTCGTCGCGATCGCGGCGGGTCACCTGCTGACGCTGCTGTGGCACGCCCCGCGGGGCCGGACGGCCGCGCGCGGCGCGGCGGTCCTCGTGGCCGCCGCGTTGCTGGCCGAACCCGCGCAGGCCGCGCGGCGCGCGTGGACCTACACGCAGTACAACGGCCTCGGTGCGGCGATCGCGGTCGTCGCCGACCGCGTCGGTCCGCGCGACGCCGTCATCGCCGACCATCCCCTGTGGGGCACGCCGCTGGCGCTGATCCACGGACGCAACGTGCTCGGCGGACAAGCCGACGGTTCGGGCCGCGACAACGGCGCCGCGATCGCGGTGATCCTGCCGGACCTCACGCGCCGCCTCGCCGCGGAGGGCCGGCGGGTGCTGTGCCTGACCTCCACGGCGCGCGGGCTCGACGTCTTTCCCTTCGCCGGCGCCGCCGAGGCGACCCTCGCCTGGGAGGCGCCACCGTTCGAATTCCAGGTGATGGCGCAGCACGCCGCGGCGAAGCAATTCGTACTCCAGACGCGCAGCGCGAGGTTCCGGCTCTACGAACTCGCCCCGCCGCGGGCCGGCGGCGCCACCCCGTAGACCCGCCCCGGAAGCGTGGCGCCGACGGAGCGGCGCCCTCCATCGCATCCGGTTCTGGAGGGGCACGCTCCGTCGTGCCCCGGGCGGCGTCCGCGGCCGCAGCGGCCGCTTCCGGGATCACTCCGGTCCGATTTCGATCCGGTCCAGGAGCAGGCCGAGCTCGCGCGAGTCGGCGGCGCCGAGGTCGCGGGCGGGGCTCCAGGTCGGCACCTCGACCCCGAGCCGGTTCCAGTCGTCCGCGAGGATCTGCCCGGACGCAAGCCGGACGCGGTACTCCCACACGGGGCCGCCGGGGACGACGGTGACGCGGTCCGGCGGCACGGCCTCGCCGTTCACCGTGAACCGCGGCACGAGATCCTTCATGTCCTTCCGGAGCGGCAGCGCGAACCACCGGGCGGTGACGTCCGTCTCCGCCCGCGGAAGCCGGGTGCGCACCTCGGCCCGTGCGCCGGTCCATCGCGCCGTGGCGGATCCGGAGCGCTCCGGTCCGAAGAAGCCCTCGCCGACGCTCGGCGCGTCCTCCCCGGCGCCGAGGTCGACCGTCACCGGGTAGACATCGACGGGCGGAAGGCTCGCGACGCGGACCTCGTAGATCTTCACGAACCCGTAGCGCCCGCCGATCTCGTACCACAGCGGCACGCTGTTCTGGGCCGGGTAGGAGGGCAGCGAGGTCGTGAGCGTCAGCGGAACCATCCGGAGCTTCCCCTCGCCGCGGCCAAGGCTGACGGCGAGCGCGGCGGCGGTCCGCTCGGGCGGCAGGCGGATCGAGGCGCGGCCGGACGCGGTTTCCGCGGTCATCGTGTTGAAACTCCCGCGCCAGTAGCTGCTCTGCTGGATGAACTCGACCCGCAGGAAGGCGAAGACGTCGCGATCGGGGCCGGCGTAGTTGGGCAGGAACAGCGTGCCGCGGTCGTAGAGCAGGCACGAGTCCGACGGGAGGCTGGCGTTCGGGTAGAGCTGTCCGCAGGTGAGATTCCACGCGAAGTGCGCCCCGGCCATGCCGAAGTTCACGCGCAGGGGGTCGCCGGGCTTCACGACGAGGGCGAACGGGGCGGGCGGCAGCGGGCGGTCCGACTCCAGCTCGAGGCGCGCGGGGCCGCCGTTCGTGCCGGGGAGCTCGACGAACTGCACGCCGTTGGTCAGCGGCGCGGCGGGGCCGTCCGGTCCGCAGCGAAGGGTGGCCTGGGTGCGGCCGGGGTAGTCCCAGATGCGCCGCATGTCGAGCATCAGCATCGCGGGACCCGGGACGCCACGGTCGACGTCGAGCGTCCGGCGATTCTCCTTCCACGGGCCGACCTTGTGCAGCCAGCCGCCGATCGGCCGGCCGTACCGCTCGAACGGAACGGGCAGGGAGTCGAGCGAGACGACCGGGGTCAGTTCCAGCCAGTTCCGCCCGAGGGCGAAGACGGGGTCGTCGACGTAGTAGTTGCCCCCCGCGAACCGCTCGAGCGAGCGGGCGCCCTGCTCGCGGAGCCGGTCGTCGACCGGGATCCGCCGTTCGGGATCGGGGCGGATCGCGTTGAACTCCACGCCGTATTCGAAGCTGGGCAGGTCGAGAATCCACGCGAGGTAGAAGGCGACGTGGCGCTCGCCCATGATGAAGGCGGGGCGGTCGAGGTGCGGGAGGATGTGCTCCCGGATCCTTGCCAGGTGCCAGACCTTGGTGCGGTCGTCGCCCCGGATGGCGAGCGGCAGCAGGACCGTGGCGAGAACCACCGCCATCGCGGCGGGGGCGACATGGCGCCACGCGCCGACGAGGGGCGGGCGCAGGCGCCGGATCACGGCCTCCGCGACGTCGACAAGACCCGCGAGGCCGTAGGCCGCGATCGGGATGGCGAAGAGCTCGGCCGCGAGCGTGTAGCGCGGCTTGTAGTAGCGGTAGAAGCAGTAGAAGAGCAGGTTGAGCAGGAAGGCCGGGGCGTAGAGGCCGAGGATGAGATCGTTCCGGCGGCGCACCGCGCGCACCACGCCGGCGGCCAGCAGCAGGAGCCCGAGCGGCCCGTACTGGAGGTACAGCTTCCGGAACGTCGTCGCCGCGGTGTGGCGGAAGTGGAAGCGGCTCATGCCGGGGATCGGGATGTCCCACTTCTTCGCAGGGGCAAGCTGCTCGATTTCCTGCCGCTTGGCGATCGCGACCACCTTCTCCGCGGCATAGGACGGCACCAGCACGCTTCCGGAGTGGGCGCGGTTCTGCATCATCATCGGGGCAACACCCCCGAGAAACCCCGCGGCGAGGAGCGCCCCGATTCCCGCGCGCGGCCGCCGCTCGATCCACATCCGCGCCAGGACCCACAGCCCGACCGGGACCACCATCAGCACGATCGTCTCGCGGGTGCTCGACGCCAGGCCGAGACACAGCCCGGCCCCCGCCGCGGTCCAGGCCGCGGCGCGGCGCCCCCACCCGGCCGCCAGCAGGACCACCGCGCCGAGCATCAGCGAGAACGCGAGGGGTTCGCGGAAGGGGTTGATCAGCTCGACCAGCAGCCCGCCGCGCGTGACGAGCAGGACGACGGCGGTCGCCAGCCCGGCGATCCGCGCCGCGTGGAGGCCGGCGGACGCATCGCGGCGGACGGCGAGGAAGCCGGTCGCCGCGGACAGGATGACCAGCAGGAGAACGAACGGGAGGTTGGAGAGGAAGACCCAGTCGCGGCCCAGGGCCCGCATCAGGTAGTAGAGAACCACCGGGTACACCGGCGCCCGGTCCGTCGCCGGATGCCCCTGGGCCCACCCGAGCGCCATCCCGACGAAGCCGACGGGGTCGGAGTAGGCCTTCGCGAAGTGGGTCCGCAGCATGTAGAAGACGACAACCGCCAGGAGGAGGGCCCCCATCGCGATCCACCAGCCGCGGCCGGGCGCGCGCGGCGCATCGCCGTCCGCCGGCCGTCCGTCCGCTCCGTTCTCGTCGACAGGCTTCACCGGGTTCCCCGCGTTTCGAGTTCGAATCCCGCCGCTGCGCCCCGTGCCGGATCGCGGAACCGGATGCCGGGGCGCGGCTCGAGCGGATAGTACATCGGCCGGCGCGAGGGTTCGAACCATCCGGCGCGCGGCAGATGCCCGCGCAGGGTGAGCGCCGCGCCCGCCTTGTCGTCGTAGCGGATGAGCGGGATCTCCGGCGGGAGCAGCCAGTAGACGCGCCGCGCGGCCGGCGCCTCGCGCGCGAGCCAGGCGTCGACCCGCCGCTCGCTCGCGGTCAGCGCCGTCCGGCCGAGCACGAGCGCGGGGACGGCGACCAGCAGCGCCGCCAGAAGCGCCGCGGACCGCGCCGCCGCGCGCGGCAGGGCCGGCCCCGCCCACGCGCCCGCCAGCGCCGCGGCGAGAACGCCCGCCGGCGTTGCGAGATAGCCCCACCCGAAGCGCGGCACCGGCGCCAGGGCGACGACGTAGGCGATGCCCGCGAGGCCCGCCGCCAGCGCCCACGCGCCGCCCTCCGGAAGCCGGCGGCGGCGGATCGCAAGGACCGCGGCCGACGCCAGCGCCGTCAGGAGGAGCGCAAAGCCCGCCACGTTCGAGAGGTCGGCCCGCAGCCACCAGCCCAGCCACCGGCCCGAGAGATAGCGGACGCCCGCCATCCCCTCCGGAACCGTCCCCTGGTGCCAGATCGCGGAGTTGCGGATGCCCTCGGCGATCCGCCGCGTCGTCTCCGGGTCCGACCACGGCAGATCGAGGCTGAACGACGACGGGTACAACGGGCAGCCCGTCGCGAGCGTCATCCCCGCCATCCACGGCACCGCCGTGCACGCGCCGCATACGAGCGCCCGCCCCCACGCGCCCGGGCCGGGGCGGCGCGTCAGCCAGTGCACGCCGGCCACCGCCAGCAGCGGCATCGCGCTGACCTTGCCCAGCACCGCCCCGGCGGCCAGAAGCAAGGGGATGAGCGCCGCGTCCGCCGCGCGCGGACGCGACAGCACGAGCAGCGACCACGCGCAGACGACCGAGAGCACCACGGCCGGAAGGTCCGGCGAGACCGACGCCGGCACCTTCAGCGCCAGCGGCATCGCCAGCGCGAGCGGCAGCGCAACGACGGCAAGGACATCCGCCGGCCGCCCGCGGCGCTGCAGCAGCCGCGCAAGGGCGATCCCGAGGTGCAGCAGCGCGAGGGCCAGGACCAGCGCGTTCGGCAGCGCGCCCGCCCGCGCCTCCATCCAGCCGTGGTTGACGATCGCCGCGAACGCGAGCGGGGCCGACAGCACGCCGAAGCCCGTTTCGATCAGCCCCAGCCCGGGCACGATGCCCGTGTCGGAGAGCCACTGGACCATGTCGTGCTGGTAGCCGAGAGAATCGCGGTTGTTGATGATCCCCGCGCAGATCCCCGCCGCCGCCGCGAGCAGCAGCGCCGCGGCGGCCCACGCGGCGCGCGGCGCGCCGCCGAGCAGCCGCCGCGTCTCCGCCCTCACGCGGGCCGATCCGAGGAAGGCGGCGCCCGCGACGATGTACGCCGCGAAGGCCGGCGGCGCGAGCGGAACGGACAGGGAGGCCGCCAGCAGAGCCGTCCACCCCGCCAGCAGGCCGAGCCAGGCGGCGAGCAGGAGCCGGTCGCCCCGCCGGTCCGCCGCGTCGCCGGCGAAGGCCAGCAGCAGCGCGACACCCGGCGGCAGGCTGGCCGCCAGCAGAACCACCACGAGGACCGCCATCGCGATCATGCGCCCTCCCCGCCGCGAAGCATGGCCCGGGCCGCCGCGACCACCGCCGGCACGGCGGGATCGAAGCCCTCCGCGTCCAGCACGCGCACGCTCGTGCGCAGCGGATTCCACGCCCGCTCGTACTTCTCGCGGCTCGTCAGGCCCATGCCGTAGGTGCGGCGGTCGGTCCAGACCAGGTGCGGCGCGCCGCAAAGCGAGGCCAGGTGCATCGGGCCCGACGACGGGCCGACGACAAGCCGCGCCGCGGCCATCAGGTCCATCACCGCGCCGAGCGGGCGGTCGCGGAAGTCCGCGATCCCGGGCAGGTCGAGCGTGTCCGCCGCCAGCCCGACCGCCCCGACGCGCAGGCCCGCCGCGGACAGCGCGGCGAGAAGCTCCGTCCACTTCGCGGCCGACCAGTTCCGCCCCGGCACCGCCTCGCGGCCGCGCGCGTGGACCAGCACGTCGACCCGCCCCGCCGCCCGCGCCGGATCGCCGAGGCGGACGAACGCCTGCGCCTCCTCCGGGACGTGGGCCAGCGGCCGAAGGTGGTCGGCCCCCGGCGGAACGGCGTCGAGGACGCGCCGCAGCTCCTCCGGATTGCGGACGTCGAACGCGACGTGCGCGTTGGCCTGCCCGCGGATCGCGTGCGGAACGAACCCGTCGGCGACGCCCTCGTAGAGCGCGCGGCTCGATTCGCGGGCGCAGACGACGATGCGCCCGTAGCGCGGCCGCAGCGCGCGGAGGAGGCCCTGCCAGTTCATCAGCTCCCAGCCGAACTCGCCGACCCACGGCCCCGCGAACAGCAGCGGACGCGGCGCGCCCCCCGACCGCAGGAACGGCGGACGCCGCGCCCACGCGAGCCGGGCCGCCCGCGCGCTGGTGAAGAGGATCCGGCGGGGGGCTCCCCCCGCCGACCAGACCGGCGGCCATCCGGCGATGCCGGGGAGAACGGTCATGCCCTGCGGAGGATGAAGATGAACTGGTAGGTTCGGCGAAGCGGAAGGATCAGCCACTTCAGCTTCGAGAGGATCGCGCGCACCCACCGCACCGGGTTGGGCGACGCGAAGATCCGCGCCCGGTGGAGGAACCACCACCGGTCCTGGAGGATCGCCGCCGGCTCGAGCCCGCAGTCGCGGAAGAACGCCGTCCACTCCTCCATCGACAGCAGCCGCTCGTTGATGTCCTGCTGCTCGGTCCCCTTGGTCTTCGAGAACGTCCAGTAGAGGAAGTTGACGTTCGGCACGACGATGCAGAAGCGGGCGACCGCCTTCGCGACGCGCACCATCTCCATCATGCCCTTCTTCATGTCGATGAAATGCTCGAGCGCGCCGAGGCAGAAGACGACATCGAACGTACCCGGCTCGAACGGCAGCCGCTCGCCGCTGGTGAGGCGGATGTCAGCCTTCGGCTCCGCCGTGCGCGCGAGGCGGACGGCCTCCCCGGAGATGTCCACGCCGCTCGCATCGAGCCCGCGTGCCACCGCCGCCTTCAGCAGGAACCCGGTGCCGCAGCCGACGTCCAGCATCCGCCCCCCCGGCCGCACGCCGGTGACGTCGAGGAAGTGCGGGCACGCCTCGGGCGGACGCCACGCGCCCAGCCCCCGCTCGCGGTGGCGCCGGTCGTAGTAGTCGCGGATGTCGGCTTCTGTCGTCATGCGTCACAACCCGGCCAGGGCCCGGCCCAGAACGTCCTTGTAGCACTTCACCCCGAGCGGATCCGAAAACTCCCTCAGTTTCTGCGAATAGGCCATGAAGGGCTCCCGGTCGCCGTCGAGGACCTGCGCGAGCCGCCGTTCCAGTTCGTCCGGGCTCCCCACGATGTTCGGAAATCCCGGCAGCAGGATATAGCGCAGGTGCTCGTTCCTCAAGGCCAGCGCAAGATCCTGGTGCTTCGGGAACCGGCTCGGGTAGTTGAAGTTCATCTGCAGGATCGGCGTGTCGGTGAACGCGGCCTCGAGGCCGATCGTCGACCCGAAGTTGATGAAGCACGCCGCCTGCTGGATCTGGACGACCCGCTCGCGGACGACCGCATCCGTGATCAGCACCCGCCCCTCCTCGACCGTCCCGAAGTCGAGCATCTCGATCCCCTTCACCCCGCGCAGCGGCGCGTAGGCCTCGATCGTCTTCCGGAACGGATAGGGCCGCACGCAGAGCTTCATCCCCGGGCGGATCCGGTCCAGGACCTTCCGGATCTCGAGGATCAGCGCGACCTCCTGCTGCAGGCGGTAGTCCGTCCCCGCCGCGCAGGCGTAGAGCACGAAGGGCTCGGGCGGGGCGGGAATCGCATGGAAGTCCGTCTCGAAGATGTAGTCGAACTGCGCGGGGCCGACGACCTCGATCCGCTCCTCCGGCACGCCGTGCCAGCGGTGGACATCGTCGCGATTGGACTCGTTCCACACGAGGTAGCGGTGGGCGTCGGTGAGAAACTCGTTGTCCTTCATCGGGTTGTCCCAACTGTAGATCCAGTTGACGAGTTTCAACCCCGCGCGCTTCGCCTCGAAGAGGATCCGCTTGTCCATCACCGCGACCGGCATGTAGACGAGGATGTCGAAGTCCTTGAGCAGGTCCGTGTGGTACGCCGAGTTCCGGTAGAGCCAGCGGAACACATCGGTGTAGCTGTAGAGCCCGAGGCCCGCCGCATGGGCGAGGCGGCGCAGCAGGAGCACCGCGCGCATCGGCAGCGACGCCTCGCGGAACTGGACCTCCTTGCGCTGCTGCACGAGCTTCGTCTGCAGCTCGCGCGCGAAGAAGATCGCGGCGGCGGCGACCGGCCCGCGCGAAAGCGGGATCCGCGGGATCAGCCGCACCGGGAGGTCGTCCCCCAGCGCCTTGACCGTCATCGGGTCGTGCGTGACCACCTCGAGGCGGAGGGTCCGGCGCAGGAAGAGGAGGATCTCCTTCTTCTCGTGCCGCCATCCGTCGTCGACGAGAAACAGGAAGCGCTTGGTTGAGGATTCACCCATGGAGCCGGACAAGCTATCATGCGCGTGCCCATGGGACAAGATGCGACAGATCCCGCCGGCTGGGCCCTCGCGCTGCGGGCGGCCGACTACGCCGCGCGCGCCCTCCGCGCCGACCGGCGGCGCGGCGACGAGACGTCGCCCTACATGAACCACGTCCTCGAGGTCGCCGCCCTCCTGGCCGAAGCCACCGGCGGCCGCGACCCGCTCCTCGTCACCGCCGCCCTCCTGCACGACCTGCCCGCGCGCACGCAGATCCCCCGGGAGACCCTCGAGCACGAGTTCGGCCGCGAGGCGGCCGGCGTCGTCTACGAGGCCCACATGGTCCGCGGCGGCGACCGCGAGGAGCGGCGGCGCGACGAGATCGACCGAGCCCCCGGCATGTCCCCGCGCGCCCGCCAGCTCAAGCTCGCCGACAAGACCTCCAGCGTCCGCGGCCTGCAGACCGCTCCGCCGCCCGGCTGGGGCCCCGCCGAGGCGCTCCACTATCTTGACTGGGCCGACGCCGTCGCCGCCGGCTGCGCGGGCGTCAACCCCGCGCTCGACCGCCTCTACGCCGGTGCCTCCGACGCCTGCCGCGCCCATTGGAGCCGCCCCGATGTTCCCCGCAACGGCTGAGGAAACCGCCGGCCTCGCCCGCGCCCTCGAGCGCGAGTATCCCGGCCTCGCCCCGGTCACCGCCATCGAGCCGATGCGCGTCGCCCTGGTCTCCAGCCTCATCTTCAGGGTCGAGGCCGGCGGCGGCGCCTACTGCGCCAAGCTCCCCGGCTACACGCGGCGGATCGGCCAGACCGACGAGGACCTCCGCGCCGAGTGGACCCTCGTGCTCGAAGCCCAGGCCCGCCTTCTCGCCCTCGGCGTCCCCGTCGAGGACCTCCTCCGCACCCGCTCCGGCGACCCCGTCTTCGAACACCGCGGCCGGCTCTGCCGCGTCGTGCGGTTCGTCCCCAGCCGTCCGTTCTCCGGCAGCGACGCCGACCTCCGCGACGCCGGCCGCGCCCTCGGCGCCTTCCACGCCGCCGGCCGCGTCCTGCTCGCCTCCGACCCCGCCCTCGCCGCCGGAATCCGGCATCGACTCGTCCGCGACATGCCCCTCGCCGGTTCGCTCGCCGCCTGGCCGGACCTGCGCGCCGGGCTGCTCCGCCTCGATCCCGCCGCCCTCCCCGACAAGGCCCGCGAGGTCGCCGCCGAGCTGGCCGAAATCCGCGACAGCCTCGACACGCGCATCGCCCCCCTCTGCCGCCGGGCGGAGGCGCGGCTGCGCGACATGCCCGCCGGGCCCGAGGGGCTCGGTCACTTCGACTACCACCCCGCCAACGTGCTCTTCCGCGACGCGGCGCCGCCCCTCGTCCTCGACCTCGAACAGATCGCCGTCGGCCCCCTGGCCAAGTGCGCCGCGCTCGGCGCCACCCGTTTCGCCATGGCCGCCCGCGATGCGGACCCGTCGCGCGACGAACGCGCCGCCGCCGCCGCGTTCGTCCGCGGATGGATCGAGACCTTCCCCGACGGCGCCCCCGCCGTCGCGCAGATCCCCGACTGGATCCTCCTCTACGAACTCGAGAAGACCCTCCGCATCCTCCGCCGCACCCTCGCCGGCGATGTCGTCCCCCCGATGGTCCGCAAGATCGTCACCCACCACCTCCCCCTCGGCGAACGCGCCGGGAGCTTCAGGATCTGAGACCGGAGATGACGGCATGAACGTGAGGACCCGGTTCGGGATGGCGGTGCTCCTGGCGGCGGCCGTCGCGGGGGCCGGTTGCCCGCGGCGCGCGCCGCCGCAGGTGACGGACGCGGAGCGCGCGCTCTTTCCCCGCGCGGCCGATCTCGCGCAGGCCTTCGACCTGCGGATCGCGGCGCCGGAGTCGAACGAGACGTTCACGATCGACCGGTCGTGGGACGGCTCGTTCGACGTCGACTACGAGTACGATGGCAGCGACGCGGTCGAATCGAACGACGCCCTCTACGTGCAGGGTTCGCTCTCGATCCAGCCGTCGCTGCGCGACGCCCGCATGGTGCAGGGCGCGGTGAAGCTCGGCCTGGGCATCGGGAACCGGCTGAACGACCTGAAGACGCGGGCGGTCCCGGGGTTCTCCTTCGGCGAGGCGTCGGAACTGGGCGTGATCGTGTCCGGCGGCGTCGACGTCGGCAACTTCATGATCGTCCGCGACGGGCGCCGCGTCTACACGCTGATCCTGAGCGGCGTCTGCGTGACCAACGCCGCCGACTGGAACGGTCTCATGCGGCCCTGGCTCGACCGGTTCGCCGCCTATCGCGATCCCGCGGCGCGGACGAAATGAACCGGCGGCGCCGACCCTGCTTCGCGGGAACGCTTCGCAGGACAGGCGGAGCGGCGTCCTCCAGGAATCCGGATGCAACGCCCCGGATCGCGGATGCCGGTCGTTGGTCCTCGGATACCGGCCCTCGGATCTCGTCTCCCGACTCCCGTCCCCCCTCCGGTCCGGGCCCCGCTCCGGGCTCGCGCGGCGGGCGCGGCCCCGTTAGAATCGCGCGCATGGTGTTCCGGGCGCTCAGTCTCCTGGTCCTGGCCGCCGCGGCGGCGTCCGCCGGCGACGTGACCGGCAACCTCGCGCCCCTCGCGACCGTCACCGCCACCTCCGAGTACAGCGCGCAGTACGCCGCGGCGCGCGTGGCGGACGGTGTCATCCCGGCCCGCGGCGCGCGCAACGACGCCGGCGGCGCCTGGTGCGTCAACGGCGCGAGCCATCGCGGGGGGGCGGAACTGGTCTTCGCGTGGCCGGAGCCGCAGACCGTCGCGGAGATCGTCTACTACGGCCGCACCGGCTGGCTGCCGGACGAGAACTGGCGCTCGTGCCGCGTCTTTGCCGACGACGCCACGAACGCCGTCGCCGACGCGGAGCTCAAGCCCGGCCACGGGCCGCAGCGCATCCCCCTGGCCGCCCCCGCAACCGCGCGCCGCCTGCGGCTGGTCTTCCGCGGCTCCTACGGCGGCCCGAACCCGGGCGCGTCGGAAATCCGGATCTTCGGCGCCCCGGCGCCGGACGCCCTCCTCGGCCGCTTCGAACCCTGCGAGCCGGACGGCAACCCGCCGCGCCCGCCGCCGGTCCCGCTCTCCGACGCGCTGGCGCAGAAGCTGCGCGGCGGCGCGCTCGGTTTCCGCGAGCTGGTCGCGGCCCGGCGCCACGCCGTGAAGCCGAGCCACGTCTACACCTACCACCAGGAGGGCCTGACGCCGGGCGGCGGACTGTACGTCGTCGCGCCGGGCGCCCCGGACGCCGCGATGCGCGAGCTGGTCGCCTCGCCGGAGGGCATCATCCTCGACATCGATCTCTCGTTCGACGGCCGCGAGGTGCTGTTCAGCTGGAAGCGGACGATGGAGGAGCCGTTCCAGCTCTTCGTCGTCGGGATCGACGGCACGGGCCTGCGGCGCATCACGGACCACGACTCGAACAACTTCAACGCGTCGTGGCTGCCCGGCGGCGACATCGTGTTCCTGTCCGACCGCAAGCCGGCCTACGCCTACTGCTGGGTCACCTCGACGCCGATCCTCTACCGCTGCGACCGCGACGGCGGCGGGCTGACGCGGCTCTCCGCGAACTACCTCAACGACTTCACGCCGTCGGTCATGGCCGACGGCCGCATCCTCTACAGCCGCTGGGAGTACGTCGACCGGCCGGCGATCCCGATCCAGAGCCTCTGGTCAATCCGTCCCGACGGCACGGGACTCGCGGGCGTGTTCGGCAACCGCGTGCTGAGCCCCGCGACGTTCATGGAGGCGTTCGACGTCCCCGGCGCGGCGGGGCGGATCCTCTGCGTGATGACCGCGCACAACGGTCCCTGCCGCGGCGCGCTGGGCCTGATTGACCCCGCTCGCGGCGCGAACGCCCAGGAGGCGATCCGGAACCTGACGCCCGAGGTCGACATCGGCCGCGTCGGCGAGGGCAGCGGGAACCAGGTGCGGGGGCCGTACGAGAGCCCCTACCCGCTCGACGCGGAGCATTTCCTCTGCTCGAACGGCGGCACGATCGAGCTGCGCGACTTCGCGGGGACCGGCCGCGCGGTGGTGCGGGCGCCGGACGGCGGCCCCGGCTGGTTCCAGGCCCGGCCGGTGCGTCCGCGGCCCGCGCCGCCGGCCGTTGCGCGGCCCGCGCCCGCGGAGGCCCCGGAGGGATGGGCGACGCTGCTGGTGCAGGACGTCTACGCGGGCCTCGAGCCGGCCGTCGCGCGCGGCGAGATCGCCGAGATCGCGGTCGTGCAGGAGGTCGAGAAGAGCCGCCGGGCCGACGTGAACCGCCGCGCCTTCGGCTTCCAGTTCCCCGTCGTGTCGTGCGGCGCGACCTACGCGCCGAAGAAGGTCTGGGGCTTCGCGCGCGTCGAGGCCGACGGCTCCGCCCACTTCCGCGCGCCGGCGGGGCTGCCCGTCTACTTCATGGCCCTCGACCGCCACGGCCGCGCCCTGCAGCGGATGCGGACCTTCACGCACCTGATGCCCGGCGAGTCGCAGAGCTGCATCGGCTGCCACGCCGACCGCAACGCGGCGACGCACCCGCCGGCCGGCTCGAGCCTTCCGCTCGCCGCGCGGCGCACCGCGGAGCCCCTCCGCGAGCCGGAGTGGGGCCTGCGCGGCTTCGACTACGCCTCGATCGTGCAGCCGGTGCTCGACCGCCACTGCGCCGGCTGCCACGGCCCGGTTGCGCGCGCCGGCGGCCTGGACCTCTCGGCCGACCGGACCGACTTCTTCTGCGTCTCCTACGAGCACCTCGCCCGGAAGGGCACCGGCGCCGAGCGATGGGAGGTCGGCGGGCACGCCCCGCGCTCCATGGGCGCCAGCCGCTACACGAGCTGGATCCCGACCTACAACGGCATGGAGTCGGACATCCTCGAGATCGCGCCGCGCCGCTGGGGCTCGCCCGCGAGCCGGCTCGCCGACCTCATGCTCGCGGGCCACCCGGACGACGGCGGCCGACCGCGTGTCGCGCTCGCCGAGACGGACCGGCGGCGGATCCTCGCGTGGATCGACCTCAACGTGCCCTACTACGGCACCTCCGAGTCGCGCCACCCCGACCTCCCCGGATGCCGGCGCGTGGTCCCGGAACGGCTCGACGCCGTTCTCGCCGACGTCGCCGCGCGGCGCTGCACCCCGTGCCACGAGGGCGGACGGATCCCGCGCGAGTTCTTCACGCGCATCACGAACCCGGAGAACAACGCGTTTCTGCTCGCCCCCCTCGCGCGCGCCGCCGGCGGAGCCGAGACCTGCGGACGCGCCGTCTTCGCGACGCGCGACGATCCCGACTACCGCGCCATCCTCGACACCTTCGGGCCGGTCGCCGACCTTCTCGCGCGCGAGCCGCGCGAGGACCTGCCCGCCCCGCCCAGCCTGTCGTCCTCGCGGGACCGGCGGTGGGACGCGAAACGACCCTCGAATCAAGGCCAGGGCGCTGCCGCGTCGCGCCCCCGCAACCGCAAGGGCTCCGGCGTCCACCCGCGACTCCGCTCCGCCGACCGGACGGCGCCGCGCCCCGCGAGGAAGATGCGTCGGCCCTGCTCGCCCACCCAGGGCAGACGCATCTTGTTCCTGTCGAAACCGAGCCGTGTGCGCGGGACCCTCAGGATTCCCCTTCCATCGCCGGGAAAGGGAGATCCCAGCCGAACGATCCTTGAATCAAGGCGAAGGCGATGCCGCGGCGCGCACCGGGTGGCCCCGAACCCGCGAGGGGCCCGGCCGGGAACGCGCATCGTGCCGAAGGCTGGCGTGCCACGCCGGAGCCCCGCCCTGCGGGGCGAAGGCGGGACTCGTGTCCGC
>VGWF01000009.1 GCA_016873715.1 Lentisphaerota bacterium
TACACCAGGAAGAGGAGGGGATCGAGAGCATCCCCGACGCTTGAACAGCGGGCGCATCGCGGAAGGTGGAATGCCACGGAAGCCTGACGATCGGCTGGCCCGGGAGTCCGGCCCTGCCATCCGTTCCATGATGAGGGCGAGGTGGGCCGGACGGCCCGCCCGGCCGATCGGGAATCCCGTGCGAAGCGTATCCAGCCCCTCACCCGTCGCGCCCCGCAGGCTGCCCCGGCGGCGGGAAGCTGCGGGTGGCGTCGTCGAGGACGAGAACCCAATCGAGCTGCTCGCCGGGATCGGGCGGCGTGAAGGTGCGTTCGCCCTTGTTCGGGAACTCGCCGGCCTTCTCCGCGACGCCGGTGCGCGGGTTGAACCACCAGGCGCGGACCGTGCCGCCGGAGATCTTGTCCATCCGCACGCCGAACGGCCGGCCGCAGGGGGCGTAGACCATCGCGCAGGCGCCGTCGGAGGCGCGTGTCGCGACGAACCGCTTGAGCCCCGCGCCGGGGACCAGGTTCGGCACGGCGGACGGAACGATGACCGAGTCGTCGGGGACGCGCGTGAAGAAGGGCCGCGACTCGATCAGCCGCCGCGCGTGCTGCATCTGGCGCGCGCCGGGCTCCAGGATCGCCTCCGTCCACGGCAGGATCGGGTTGTTCACCGGCTCGCGCTTCGCCGTCCACATCTGCCACACCGAGTGGTGCCCGTAGGTGTGGCCGCACGCGCCGCTGAAGAGGTCCCAGTAGATCGGCCGGCGCACGTCGGCGGCAATCGAGATGCCGTGGTCCGCCGCCTTGAACGCGATCGGATGCCCCTCGTAGACCGGCTCGCCGTCGATGACCGGTTTCGGAGACGCCAGCCGGTAGTCGGCCAGCGTCTTCTCGTAGGTCGGATTGAACGTCGCCCCGTGCCCGTTCTGCCGCATGTGGAAGTCGAGCCACTGGGCGTCGTGGAACCACTCGGCGGACCCGTGCCCGCCCATCGGATGGAACGTCCGCAGGTGCCGCCCGCCGTCGCCCTCGGCGAGGCCCTCGGCCATGGCGGTCACGATCGCGCGGTGGCGGTCGTTCTCGATCGGCCGGTCACCGCCGAGGATCCAGACGAGCGCCGCGTCGCGGTAGCGCCGCCCGAGCCACGCGCCGTAGACGCGCGCGTTCTCCGGCGTGAAGATCTCGGGCCCCTGCCCCCACTTCTTGTTCCACTTGTCGCCCCACGTCGGCAGGAAGCCGACGACAAGGCCGCGGCCGTTCGCGGCCTTCACGATGAAGTCGACGTGGTCCCAGTAGTCGTTCGCGGGGCCGTCCTTCACATCCGGCCGCGCGGGGTCGTCCCCGACAAGCGGCGTGTGCCCGTAGGCGTTCGGCGCGCGCAGTCCGTCGAACTCCGCCAGCGCCACCGCCTGGATCGCGGTGAACCCCTGCGAGGTCCTGACATCGAGATAGCGCTCCGCCTCCGCGCGGTCGAGCCGGTGGAACAGTTCCCACGCCGTGTCCGCCAGCCAGAAGAACGGCGCGCCGTCCGCGCGCTGCAGGAAGCGCCGGTTCTCGCTGATCTTCAAATCGCGCGGCGCCTCCCCCGCCCCCGCCGCCACGACCGCTGCACCCGCCGCCGCAAGCATCCACCCGTGGAGTCTCATCTTCATCCCCCCAGCATGCCCCGGCCGGCGGAAAGACGCCAGCCCGTAGCGCCTACCGCCGGGCCGGCAACGCGTCGGTCGCGGGGAGGGCGCCGCGGAGGAGGAGGCCGGCCTGGCCGGCGAGGCGGAGGTAGTGGTCCGCGGGGACGTCGCCGACCTTGACGAAGGCGCTGGCGCCGACGGGGGGATTGCCGGAGCACTTGAAGATCGCGGTGCCCTCGTCGAGTTCGTCGAACATCGCGATGTAGAGCCCGCGCGCACCGGCCCGCTGCGCCGCGACGGCCTGGGACCACAGGAACGCGCCGCCGCGCCGCGGGACCTGGTCGAGGGCCGCGGTCTCGCCCCGCCCCTTCTTCAGGTTCTGCCAGCTGAAGCCCGGGAACGCCACGGGCAGGTACGTCAGCCCCGCCTCCCGGCACCACGCGAGGTCGTCGGCCCAGTGTCTCTGGACCGTTTTGGCCACCTGCGCCGGGTCGCGGTAGCGGCCGACGGACCACGGCGAGACGACGTCGGCGCTGCGGATCAGCGCATGCCACCCGGGATCGGGCAGCGAATCGCGGTTGAGCGTCCGCCAGCCGAACGGCACGCCGAGCATCACCGCGCATCCGCCGCCGGCGTCGGACTTGAGGAACGCGACCAGCTTCCGCCAGTCGTCGAGCGACGGCCGGTTCTTGTCGTCGTTGAATCCCGCGCCCCACGCCGCGACGAGCGGGCGGCCGCGATGACGCATGCAGCCCGGCGCCGTCGTGATGTTCCGTTCGCGGATCAGCGCGGTCCAGTCGTCGATCACGCGGTCGATCCGGCCCTTCGCGAGGCCGGACAGGTCGTACATCACCGCCCATTTCCGCCCGTGCGCCACGGCGCCGGCCCGGCAGTGGTCGAGAACCGTGTTGAGCGATCCGATGCGCTTGGAGCTGGTGGCGGACGCGAAGCGCTGGATGAAGGCGCCGTCGATGCCGTACTCCTTCATCCACCGGAAATGGCGGTCCACCGTCTTCCGGTTGTGCGAGCTGAACACGTGCGCGACCGAGCCGTCGGCGTGGCGGAACTCCGTCGGTATCCGCTCGTCCGCGTCGAGCTCCGCCACGTCGGGCCACAGGTCGATGCTGCACGAGCCGGGCTTGAAGCCGCCGCGAGAGGCATAATGCACCCACCCCTCGTTCGAACCGTCGCCGGGCGTGCGGAACCAGCCCTGGTAGCCGCACATCACCGCGCCGTCGAGATCCGACACCGCGGCCGCGGCCGCCGGTGCGGCAGCCGCGCAGAACGCCAGGGCCGCCCCGGCGGCGGAAGCACGCAATCCCGAGCGCAAAGCACGAAACAAACACGAAATGCGAAACCGAGAAGCTCCAAACAGGCCGGACCGTACGGGACTTGGTGCATCCGTGGGGGGATTCGTTTCGTGCTTCGTCATCGCGCCGCCGCCTCCCACCGCCACGACGGCTTGGCGTCGCGCGAGAGGGGCTGGCCCTGCAACTCGGCGCGGAGAAGCTCGACCGGGATCGGGCCGGCGCGGAGGAGTGCGTCGTTGAAGTCGATCTCCTTCATCCGCCCGCGGCCGGTCATCTCGGTGCGCAGCGCGAGGAGTTGCAGGCTGCCGATCGTGTAGCTGACCGGCTGCAGCGCGCCCATCGGACCGATGAAGCGCCGCACCTCGCTCGTGGCGCCGTACTTCTCGTGGCCGACGCGGTCGACGAGGAACGTCACCATCTCGTCCGGCTTCATCTGCCCGAGCTGGAACTTGAGCGCGACGACCACGCGCGCGGCGCGATGGAGGCGCCAGAAGAGCATGCCGACGCGCTCCTCCGGCGTCCGCGCCCAACCGAGGTCCCACAGGCGGCGTTCGCAGTAGAGCGCCCAGCCCTCGATGAAGAACGCGGTCGAGAAGGCGCGGCGGTGCGGGCTGTGGCGGGCGCTCTGGAAGATCTGGAGGTGATGGCCCGGGATCAGTTCATGCGGGGTGGTCAGCCGCGTGGCGTGGCGGTTGTTGCCGCGCATCACCATCAGCTTGTCCTCCTGCTTCATGTCCTCGCGGGCGAAGGCGACGAGCATCTCCTGCCACGAATAGGCCGCGTACGGCACGGTCCGCATCGCCTCGGGCGAGAGCATCGTCATCCGCCACGTCTCCTCGCACAGCGGCGGCACGGTGACGAACGCCTTCTTCTTCACGAACCCGATCGCCTCGCGGCCGATGGCGGCGACGAGCGCGTCCTGCTGACCCGGCGGGACGTGGTCGGCCTTGACCTTCGCCAGCGCGGCCTTCCAGTCGTCGCCGCACTTCATCGCCTTCGCCTCGGCCTTGAGCGCAGCCTCGCACAGCGCCATCTCGCGCTCGCCGATCGCGATCAGTTCCTCCGCCGACTGCGGCAGGAACTCGAAGCGGATCGCATCGGCCAGCGCCGCGGCGCCGAGGGGCTCTCCGACCAGCGGGTCCTCGTCCTTGCCCTTCTGGCCCGCGACCTCCTCCTTCAGAAGCTTGGCGAACTCGTCGAGTTCCTTCCCGGCCTCCTCGTAGGGGGTCTTCATCCACCACGTGAAGTCGGGCTGGTAGCCGGACTGGGCCTCGTACCAGCGCTTGAGCACGGCGCGCGCCTCCGCAACGACCCCCGCCGCGCGCAGGGCGGGCGCGGGCTCGAGGGCGATCGGCGGCGTCTCGTTGGTCGGGGACGCCTGGCCGGCCGGCTTCGCGCCTTTGTCCGCCGCCGGATCCGTCTTCGACTCCGCGGGCTTCGGGGCCTTCGCCTTGAGTCCTGCCGCGACGCCTTCGCGCAGCTTCTTCACGTCCTTCGCGATCGCGCCCAGGCTGGAAGCCGCGGCCGGACCGTCGACCGGCTCGGCGCGCCAGCGGGCGCGTTCGAGGTCGACGATGGTGCCGCGGAAGGCCACGAGATTCGTGATCGCGTTCAGCCGCGACCGTTCCAGCGCGAGGCCCGCGAGGGACTGCTCGCAGTCGTTCCGGAGGAGCACGTAGTCGACGCGCCCCGTGGCGTCGAGCGCGTCGAATGCGACGGCATCGAGGCGGCTCATCCAGTCCCGGTGGAAGCGCTCGATGCGGTCGAGCCGCGACTCCGCGCAGCGGATGTTGTGGAAGGCGTGCAGGCTCTCCGAGTCCGCCTGGTATTCGCGCACCAGCGGCGCCAGCGGCGACTCCGCCGACTCGACGGCGGCCCCGATCGACATGCCAGCAGCCAGCGAAAGAAGGAAGCGATGCCGGTTCATGCAGCGCAGTCTACGGCCCCACCCGGCCGATCTCAACCCGGGGGCCCCGTGACCCGCCTACTTTCTGCCCCCGCCCTGCGCGGCCGGCATGCGGACCTTGAGCTTCTGGCCGACCTTGAGCAGCTTCGCGTCCGTGAGCCCGTTGCGCTCCACGATGCCCTTCACCGTGTCGGCGCCGCCGGTCTTCCGCGCGATGGACGACAGGGTCTCGCCCGGCTTCACGACGTGGTCGCGGACCTCCGTCGCCCGCGGCTCCGGCTCCTCCGCGATCATGGGCGGGGCCTCGCGCACCTCGATCGGCGGCATGGGGGGTGCGGGCGGCGCTTCACGGACTTCGATCGGCTTCGGCGGAGGAGGCGGAACCGGCGGCGTGGCGCGGACCTCGATGGGCGGGGGCGGCGGGGGCGGAGGCGCGACCTTGGGGGGCGCATCGCGCACCTCCACCGCGCCCGCGGCCGCCATGGAGCCGATCACCGTCGCCGCGGCGGCGGCGCGTGCCGAGCGACCCCCAGGGCGCGGTACGGGCGTGACGTCGACGGGGGCCGGCGGACGGACGGCGGGCGCGGCGCCATGGATGTGCACGCGCAGACGCCGCGAACCGATCCGGATTCCGTCGCCCGCCAGCAGCACGACCGGCTTCTCGGGGGGCACCCGGAGTCCGCGGCCGGCGCGGGTCACCGTCACCGGCGGCGCGCCGTCCCGGCGGTACAGGATGAGGCACTCGTCCATCGACACCCACAGTTCGCACGCCGGCGGCACCGGGCTCTTCCAGAGCACGTCGCCGTCAGGTCCGAGACCGAGGCCCTCCTCGCGGCCGGCCACGGCCGTGCATGACAGATAGCGCGGGCACCCTCGCCCGGGTTTCAGGTCCTCGATGCAGATCGCCTTCGGTGTCGGCATGGTCGTCTCCTTGGTCATGGTCTCCCGTCGAGACCGGATCCACCGGCCGGGAGGGTCGCCGGCCCCGGCGACCGGACGTGCGATACCCGCGGCATCGGGCCGCGGGGCCGCAGCCCCTCCGCATCCTCGTCCCGGTTCGGTGATTTGTCACGGTTCAAACATCCCTCATGTGCCGCGACGTCGTCCGCGGCGCCACGTCGTCCGGCGTCTCGATCCCGCGTGCCCGCGCCTCGGCGAGCAGGAACGCCACGGGCCATTCGAGCGCGGACCCGCGGTCCTCCGCCAGCAACTCGGACACCACGCGCACGCGCCACGGGCCGCAGGGCGGCACGTCGGGATCGCCGCTGTAGAGCAGGTTCTCCGAACGGCATCCGCCGCCGCAGATGGTCGCCAGCGGGCAGTCGCGGCATACGGCGAGATCGGCCGCGCGGTGCGGGTGGCCGCGAACCTCGCGCACGGCGGCCTCGAAGCCGGTGCCCGCGAGGTCGCCCACCTTCTCCTCCATCTTGAAGCAGTTGAAGAGCGCGCCGTCGCTGCGGACGTGGACGTGGTGACCGAGCGCGCAGGTGCACCCCTCGCGACGGTCGACGAGCGGAGCCGGGTCCATCGCCGGGATCGTCTCGCCGGTCTCCAGCGCGATGCGGTCGAGCGCCGCCTCCAGTTCCGCCCGGCTTCCGAACATGTGCGCGCCGGTCTCGCGACCGCTGTGGTAGAGGACGCCGAGGCTGAGCGGGATCCCGGGCGGCAGGCGCCGGCGGAGGCCCGGCAGTTCGCGGGCGACATCGTCGAGCTGCCCGGGCACGAGCATGAGGTCGAGCGTCGGAAGGCCGCCGAAGCGGACGAGGTTGCGGACGGCCGCAAGGACCGCATCGTAGCGCAGGGCGCCGGAGATCGCGTCGCAGGTTCCCGCCCCGGGTCCGCCCAGGCTGATCCGGACCTTGGCGCCGCGCGACATGAGGCCCGCGACGCGGTGCGCGAGGGTCTCGTCCGCCAGCGGGACCCCGTTGGTGAAGATCGTGAGGTCGAGGCCGAGCGCGAGGATTTCGTCCGCCAGGTCCGCCGCCCACGGCACCAGCAGCGGCTCGCCGCCGAGCAGCGCGACGCGCGTGCGGGGGCCGAGGGCGGCCGGAATGCGGCGCACGACGTCGAGCATGCCCTCGTACGTCACCTCCCGCGCGCGGGCGCGGCCGGAATTGGTGCAGCAGTACTCGCACGATAGGTTGCACGCATTGGTCAGCTGGATCTGCACGCTGGGGTTCTCGGGCTTCGCCGCGCGCGGGGAACCGAAGAAGCCGTGCCGGTCGAGATCCCTCCGCAGGCCCGGCCGGACCGCCGCGGCGTCGTGTCCGTCGGCCAGCACACGCCGCACCGCGGGGACATCGCGCGGCGGGATCCGGCAGAAGACGGCGTGGCCCCGCGAGACGAGCAGCGCCCCGCGGGCGAGCGGGAGCAGGACGCTGTCGGCGGGGAGGCGCACGGTGCCCTTCTACGGCTGTTTCCGCGCCGGTTTCGCGCGCGGCCGGGCGGCCGGAGCCGCCGGCTTGCGGATCTCCACGGGCACGTCGTTCGTCTGCTTCGCGCCGGGCGTGCTGCGGCCGGCGTCGATCCATCCCTGCAGCAGCGCGGTCAGTTCGGCGACCTTGTCGGGGTTCGATCCGTAGAGATTCTCCTTCTCGCCAAGGTCCGCGGCCAGGTTGTAGAGCTGGCCCGGCGCCGCGTTGGACGACGGTTCGCTCCAGTTTCCGCCCCCGCCGGGCGCCGGGATCAGCTTCCACGAACCCTTGCGTACGGCGAAGATGCCGCCGGCGCTCGCGCTCACCGCGCCCTCGCGGACCGGCTCGCCGCCGCCGCGCAGCAGCGGCATCAGGCTGAAGCTGTCCTCCGCCGCCGTCTCCGGCAGCTTGACGCCGAGCGCATCGGCGAAGGTTGCGATGAGATCGGCCTGATGGACGAGCTGGCCGCACACTCCGCCCGGCTTCACGACGCCCGGCCAGCGGACGATGAACGGCACGCGGTGCCCGCCCTCCCACGCGTCGGCCTTGTAGCCGCGCAGCGGGCCGCTCGGGAAGTGGCCCTTCGCCTCCATCTCCTTCGCGCCGATGTAGGGCGCGCAGCCGTTGTCGCTCGTCAGCACGACCAGCGTGCGGTCCGCGGCGCCGGCCTTCGCCAGCGCGTCGAGGACCCGGCCGATCGCGGCGTCGGTCTCCATGACGAAGTCCGCGTAGGGGATCAGGCCGCTCTTCCCCCTCCATTCCGGGTTGACCGCGATCGGCGTGTGCGGCGCGGTCAGCGGCATGTAGAGGAAGAAGGGCTTCCCGGCCTTCGACTCGCGTTCGACGAACGCGCAGGCGCGGTCGGCGAGGGCCGGGAGGATCTTGGACAGGTCCCAGCCGGGCAGCGCCGGCCCGCCGAGGCTGGCGAGATGGTTCTGGAACAGCTCCTTCGGAAGAAACTCCGTCGGGATGCCGACGGTCCGCTCGTTCTCGATGAAGCAGTACGGCGGCCAGTTGGGCACGTCGGTGCCGAAGTACTCGTCGAACCCGCGCGATGTCGGCCCGCCGGAGAACGGCTTTGAGAAGACCGCACGCCACGCCGCACGGTGGGTGTCGGTGACCTCGGCCGCCGCGCCGCCCTTCCCGCTGAAGAGCTTCGCCTCGCCCTCCGGGACGCCCCAATCGCGGCCGAGATGCCA
Organism: Lentisphaerota bacterium; assembly: GCA_016873715.1. Lineage (GTDB taxonomy): Bacteria > Verrucomicrobiota > Kiritimatiellia > PWTM01 > PWTM01 > VGWF01. Next base: position 8,442 of record VGWF01000009.1, read on the forward strand.
CTTGCCGATGCACGCGGTCGCGTAGCCCTTCGGCTTGAGCATCCCGGCGATCGTCAGGCGATCCGGCGCGATCAGCGGATCGCCGAAGACACCGACGATGCCGCGCTGGAGCCGCGTGCGCCAGTGGTAGCGGCCGGTCAGCAGCGCGTAGCGCGACGGCGAGCAGACGCCGGAACTCGAGTGGGCATCGGTGAAGCGCATGCCCTCCGCGGCCAGCCCGTCCATGCGCGGCGTGGGGATCTTCCCGCGCTCCGGGTTGTAGCAATGCACGTCGCCGTAGCCGAGGTCGTCGGCGAGGATCACGACGATGTTCGGCGTCGACGGCGCCGCGACAACCGTTGTTGCGACGAGGGCGGCCGCCCCCGCAAGAATCCGCACGAGTCCGTTCATTCCGAAGCCCTCCGTCCGGCGCCGGCCGGTCCGCCGCACATCATGCGCCTCCCGTCGGCCGGGCTCAAGCAGGGTGTCCCCCCGGGGGGTGTCGGTGTTAATTAAGTCCGACACCATGGTTCCGGGCGGTTAGGCGGGCTTCCCGCTGGCGGATGCAGCCCGGGGGGACCGGCGCGGCAGGAGGTCGGGCGCGCCATCACCGCGCGGGAGCGCGGCGGCCGGGAGGCGCGGACGGCTCCGATCGGCCCGCGCGGGGCGGGAACTCGCCGGCCCGGGCGGCGTCGAACGCGGGGTTGGGGACGGGCATCCCCGCCCCGATCGCCGCGCGCCACGCCGCGAGATCGGCGCGCAGGGCTGCAACCGTGTCCGGACTCGACGCGGCGAGATCGCGCGTCTCGCCGGGGTCGGCCTCGAGGTCGTAGAGCTCGGCCCGGCCGTCGTCGAAGAACTCGATCAGCTTGTGCCGCCCCTTCCGGATCGCGCCGCCGGGCCATCGCGACCACATGCTGGTCGGGAAATGCCAATGGAGCGCAGCGCGCCCCGGCCATCCGGCGCCGCGGAGCAGCGGCGCCAGGGACATCCCGTCCGCCGGCCCTTCCGGCGCACGAACGCCGGCGATGTCGAGGACCGTCGCGAAGAGATCCGGCGTGACGACCGGTTCGGCGCAGAGCGTCCCCGCCCGCGCGACGCCGGGCCAGCGGACGATCAGCGGCACGCGGATCCCGCCCTCGTAGAGATCGCCCTTCTGCGACCGCAGCGGCAGGTTGCACGTCGCCAGCGGCGCGGGCGGCGTGAGGTGCGGATCCGCGATGAGCCCCCCGTTGTCGGACGTGTAGATCACCGCCGTGCGCCCCGCCAGGCCGAGCGTGTCCAACTCGTCGAGCACGCGCCCGAGCGCCCCATCCGCCTCCTCCGTCATCGCGGCGTAGACGGGATCGATGGTCGTGACGCCGCCACTCGCCGCCTTCGCGCGGTACGCCGCCACGAGCGCCTCCGAGGCTTCCATCGGCGCGTGAACCGCGTGGAAGTTGACCATCAGCAGGAACGGCCGCCCGCGGTTCGCCCGCAGGAACCGCACCGCATCGGCTGCGATCGGCCCGGTCTTCTTGTGCGGTCGCGCCGCCGCCCACGCATCGAGAACCGGATCCGCATCCTTGCGCGGCGGCGGTGCGAACCCCTCGTCCTGCGGCGTGCGGCCGACGTGCCACTTGCCGAACGACCCGCACGCATAGCCGGCCGGCGCGAGGATCTCCGCGAGCGTTGGCGCGTCGTCCGGCAGCCCGGTTCGGTTCGGCGGCGGGGTCATCCGCGCGTACGGCCGCGGCACGAGATTCAACACCTCGTACATGCCCAGACGCCCCGGCGCGCGCCCGGTCAGCAGGCTCGCTCGCGTCGGCGAGCACACCGGCGCGGCGGCGTAGGCCTGGGTGAACCGCATGCCCTCCGCGGCGAGCCGGTCCGCACGCGGCGTCGCGATGAACGTCCCGCCGCAGCATCCGGGGTCCTTCCACCCCAGGTCGTCCATCAGCACGACCAGGATGCCCGGGGGCGGCGGCTTCGCCGCATTCGCCGCCTCCAGGCCATGGAAAGCGAGAAGAACCGGCAGCATCCAGGCGCGCTTCACGGGACGTCCCACCTCACCGCCCCGCGGGCAGCCAGACGGACATGTCGCCGGGGCCGCGGTTGCACCATGCGTAGTACGGGACCATGCGCAGGCGGAACGGCCGGCCGCCAGCGCGGGCCGGACGGTAGAGCTCCTGCGCCGCGCCGCCGGACGGCAGCACGCGCGCCTCGCATTCGAGCACCGTGACGCCGCCGAGAAGGTCCGGCTCGGGGCGGACCGTCCATGCCGCCGCGACGGGCAGCACGACGTCGTCGATGTCGATGTCCTCCGGAAGATCCGCAGATTCGACGCAGTAGACCAGCGGCCCGCGCATCACCGCCACCTGTCCGCGGTTCTGTTCGACAACCGGGTTCGCCTCGACGAGGCGCGGCGCCATCGGCAGCGCCAGGGCGACCGTGTCGCCCGCCTTCCACGCGCGGCGGATCTCCGCGTAGGCACCCGCCGCGGGCGCAGGCTCCACCGCCTCGCCGTTGACCGCGAGCGTCGCGCCCGCCGACCATTCCGGGATCCGGACTCGCAGCGCCCATGGGGCGGCCGGCGTGGCGTCGATGCGGACCGCGACGTTCCCGTCCCACGGGTAGCGCGACGCCTGCGCGAGGCACACCGCGCCGCTCGCGACCTTCCCCGTCATCGTGCCGGTGCCGAAAAGGTGCAGCCAGACCGCGTCGTCCGACAGCCCCCATGCCCACTCGCCCAGTCCCGCGATCGTGCGCGCGACGCTCGGCGGACAGCAGAAGCACGGCCACGCCGGCCATCGTTCCATCGCGTCCTGCCACTCCAGCGGCACGTCGGTGCGGCGTTCGAGCGGGTTCGTGTAGAAGAACCGCGTGCCGTCGAGGCTCATCGCCGAGAGCATGCTGTTGTGGAGCACGCGTTCCATCGTGTCGGCGTACCGCGCGGAACCCGTGAGCGCGAGCATCCGTCGGCTGAACATCGCGTGGCCGATGTTGGCGCAGGTCTCGTTGTACGCTGTCCGCTGCGGCAGGTCGAAGGCGGCGCCGTAGGCCTCGTGGACGCGGTCATTCCGCACGGAGAGACCGTGGTGGTAGGCGGCGGTGCCGCCGGTCACGTACATCTTGCGGCCCGAGATGTCCTCCCAGATCCGCTCGACGGCTTCGCGCAGGGCCGCCTCCCCGGTCTCGGCGACGACATCCGCCGCGCCGGAGTAGAGGTACGCCCCGGTGACCGCGTGGCCGACCGCCTGCGTTTCCTTCCGCAGCGCGACGCGGTCCTGCGTCTGGTCGCCGGGATCCCTGTCCTTCACGTCCGGCACGTTGGGCCCCGGCCAGGGCTGCGAACCGCGCATGGTGACGAAGATCCCGGCCAGTTCGAGATGGCGCGGGTCGGCGGTGACGCGATGGAGGTCGACCAGCCCCATGATGTTCGACGGGTTCCAACCGAAGTGAGCCAGTTCCTTCGGCCGCGGCTGGAAGGTGCGGTAGAGGTAGTCGGCGCACTTCCGCGCCACGTCCAGCAGCGAGGCCTTGCCGGTGGCGCGGTGGTGAACCGCCGCCGCCGTCAGCAGATGCCCCATGTTGTAAAGCTCGTGGTAGTTCCGCATCCCCCAGCGCTTCTTCTCCGGATTGAACTGCGTCTGGGTGCCGAGGTAACCGTCCTCCGCCTGCGTCCGGGCGATGCGCGCGATCCATTCGTCCATCTTGCGATCCAGCGCCGGGTCGCGCGTGAGTGCGTAGACGCGCGCCATCGACTCGATCCACTTGTAGACGTCGCCGTCGCTCCAGTTGTTCCCCTTGTGGCGGGCGCCGTCGACCCCGGCCAGCTCGAAGTTGCAGAGCTGCGCGCCGTTCGTCGGGCAGCGCATGGCCGCCTCCATCGCGTCGAGCGTCCGCGTGCGGCACAGCTCCACGCGCGCGCCCCAGAACCCGCCGGTCCAGCGCGCCGCCGCCATCTCCGGCGGCTCCATGCACGTGTGTGGACTGCCCGCCCCCGCCGACGCAACCCACGCGCCAACGACCGCCAGAATCCACCCGCCCCGGCGCCGCATGCTGCTCTTCATGATCCTTCTCCTCGGGTCCGGGTGTAACATTATCGAGTGCGACCGCATCCGATAATGTTACACCTCGGCCTTGGGCTTCCGTTCATCCCCTGCGTCCGACCCCCGCCCCGGCGCGCCGCCGAGACGCTCCGTGATCGCGTCGGCGCACGCCTTCACGCGGGCGCCGAGACGAGCGAACTGCGACCGCGGCATCCGCTCCGCCGGCCCCGTCACCCACACCGCGGCGGCCGGATGGCCGTGCAGGTCGCGCACGGCCGCGCCGACGCAGTGAACGCCTTCGAACTCCTCGGCCCGGTCCACGGCGTACCCGTCGCGCCGAACGCGATCCAGCTCGCGTTCGAAGGACGCGCGGGATGCCAGGGTCCGCGGGGTCAGCCGCGGAAACGACATCCCCGCCAGCACCGGGTCGCGCTCCGCGGCCGGAAGCGCCGCCAGGATCGCCTTCGCCGGCGCAGCCGTATGGAGGCTGTGAAACACCCCGGCGTCGACCGTGTAGCGGAACTGGTGCAGCCCCGGGATCTGCGCGAGGATCACCCCCTCGCCGCCGCGCAGCGCCCCGACGAGGACCGTCTCCCGCAGGTCGTCGCGCAGCGGACGCATCGCCTCCAGCGCCACCTCGACCAGGTGCTGTCCCCCCATCGCCGCGTAGCCGAGCCGCAGCAGCGCCGGCGTGAGGAAGAACCTCCGGGACGCCTCGTCGCGACGCAGGTAGCCCCGCGCCTGCAACAGCGCCGCCAGCCGGTGCGTGCTCCCCGCCGGCGCCCCGATCGCCTCCGCCAGGTCCTGCAGCCGCAGCCCGTTCGGCTCGCGCGCCAGCTTCTCGAAGATGTCCAGCGTCCGGTCCGTGCTCGGAGCGGGCGACGAGGGCGGAGCGGAGCGGGAGGATTGTGACTTTCGCATATGTAAGTCTATTTCATAGCTGGAATCTTGGACGACGTCAATCCCGGGCCGGCCCCCCTGCCGGCCGTCCACGCATCCCCCCGACGGGTGGCGCCACCGCGGAAGGTCACCGGGACCCGGGGGCGGCGAACCGGATCTCGATCCGCGCGGGCGCGCCGGGCGGCAGCGGAACCGCGTCGCCGGCGACGGGCGCGCCGTTGAGGCGGACCGACTCCGCCGCGCGGCCGAAGGACTCAAGGTGCAGGACCACGCGCGCCGCCGGCTCGCGCGCGGGCGGCGTGAATGCAACCGTCGCCGTCCGGCCGTCGGCCGCGACGCGCCCCTCGAGGTCGACGGGGCCGAACGCGGTCGGGATCCCCACGAGCCGGTTCACGGCACCCGGCCGGCACCACGCGCGGGGCATGCCCTGGAGCAGATGCAGGTCGTCGCCGCGCTCGAGGATCATCAGGTGGGTTGCGAGCCGGATGAACTCCGCGCTGGCCCAGTTGTGCGGCATGTCGCCGACGTAGCCGGGCTTCTCCCCCACCGGCCGTTGCTCCTCGCGCCAGCACAGGAGCGGGCTCGCGTGGTTGCCGAAGGCGTACAGCGTCGCCGCCGCCTTCGGCCCATGGCCCAGCCAGAGCCATGCGTGGCCGTAGAACGAGCCGAAGTAGTTCCAGAGTCCCTCGGCCAGCCAGCCGGTGTCTCGCACGAGCCCCTCGCACTCGCAGGCCGCCAGCATGGCCATGTTCCCGCGGACGATCGGGTCGTCGGACGCAAACACGCCGCCGGGGTGCACGGCGTGCAGGAAGGCCCACTGCGCCTTCTGCGGCAGGAGGTCGGCGGGCGCGTTCATGACGGTCGGCAGGCACCGGTTGCCGCGGCCGTCGTCGCGGAGGTCGCGCGCGGCGGCGCGGCGGAAGGCCGCGACGAAATCCTCGTACTCACGCGCCCACGCGGCGGACTGCTCCGCGCGACCGAGCCAGCGCGCGGCGTCGGCCGCGGCACGCAGGCCCACCATCGTCCAGTGGATGTTCGTGTACTCGTACGCGGGGCCGCTGAGACCGCCGTCGCTGAACCCGATCGGGATCAGTCCCGCGGACGGCGAGCCCGGCTCGGCGGAGGCGCGCGCCCGCAGGCCGCGGATGTACTCGAACCCGCGCTCGACCTTCGGCCACATCGCCGCGAGCCACGCCCGGTCGCCGGTCAGGCGCGCGTGGCGCGTGACGGCCCACAGCACGATGCCGGTCTCCTTCCAGTGGCCGTCAATCAGCATGAACCCGCCGTCGGGTTTCTGGAAGCTCATCAGGTAGTCGATGCCGCGGCGCGCCTCGTCCGCGCGGCCGAGCATCGCGGCGGCCTCGAGGATGAAGGACCCGTCGACCACCCACAGGCCGCGGTAGGTTGTCGGCCCGACCTGGAACGCGGGCAGGCCGTCCTTGATCTCCCGCGCCTGCCAGATGTTGCGCACGCACGAGTCGAGCAGGCCCTGCACCGCGGGATCGGCGACCTCGATCCGGCCGTACGGCAGCGATGCGGACTCCCAGCGCGCGATCGTCCCGCTCAGCGAGGCCCCGGCATCGGCCGGCGCCGCGTCCCGCCGCGCGGCGGCGCCCTGGGGCACGGTCACGACCAGCTCGCGGACTTCACCCGGCGGGATCGGGCCGAGGTCCCATCCGACGACCAGCGGCTTCGGCATCGCCGGCCCGTGGTCCGCATCGACGACCACGACCGCCGGGCCGGTGGCCGCGCCGGAGAGAACCTTCGCCGCATCGGCCGTCGCCCCGGCCGGGAACACCCAGATCCCGCTGAGGACCGCGTTCCGGTCCTGCGCCTCCGGCGCGGTGCCGACGGAGATCGCGAGCCGCCCGTCGCGGTCCGCGTCGACCGCCTGCATCACCAGCACGACCGGCTGGTTCGTCCCCCGCTCGCCCACCGGGTCGACGGCGCGGACCGGCGCGCCCTCGACGCGCACCTCGAGCGGCCGCTTCCCGGGCTCCTTGTGCCAGCCCTCGATCAGGCCGACGGCAACTTCGCGGCGCCCGCCGGGTTCGCACGCGACATCGATCTCGATCGGATCGCGATGGGACACGAAGGCATGGCGGAAGGCGTCCGCGCCCGGCACGGCCGGCCGCGCCCAGTTCCTGTTGAGAGAGAGCGCATGCCGCGAGACCGCGCCGCCCGTCGGCGCTTGCGCAACGGCCGCGGGCTCGCAGGGACGGGAGAAGAGGCACAGCGGGAGCCCGTCCGCCGCCACGATGCGCGTGCGCGAATCGTCGGGTCGCAGCGCGACCGTCGCGCCGGCCTCGAGCCGCAGGCGGGCGGGCGTCGCGAGGGCGCCCGCGTTGCTGACGGCGATGCGCAGGACGTCCACGCGGCCCGGGCTCCATGCCTCCGGCACGGCGCCCTCAGGCGCGGCAGCCCACGCAACCTGCGTCATCTCCAGGCTCCCATGCCGCGCGCCGGTGGTCACGACCGGAACGCGCGGGGCGTGCAACGCCTGGCGAAGGGGGCCGTTCGTGCCCACCGCTTCGAGCGTGACGAGGAGGCGCGTGCCGAAGCGTCCGGCGCCGAGGGAGTAGTTCCCGGGGCCGGACTTGCCGTAGTCGTAGTACAGGCCGCCGTCGCTGCCGACGATCGTCTTGAACGGGTCGTCCGGCAGCCCGATGCACGTCTGCCAGCTCGCGGGCGGATAGCGATGGTCGAGCACCTCGGGCTCGAGCCCGCCCGGCGCGGCCGGGGCCGGCTCACGGTGGAGGACGAGCGTTGTCGCCGCCGCGGCGGCCGCGGCGGCGGACGGAAGGACGCAAGACGGAAAGACGGAAGCCAACGCGAGGAGAGCGGCCCACGGCGCGCAGGACGGGCGGCGGAAACGTTGCATGCGGCTGCCTCCGGGTTCGCTCCGCCGCATCGTTTCGCGAATACCCCGATGCGTCAAGTGCCACCCCCCGGCCGGCCGGCGTGGCAGCCGGCCCTCCCGCTGCACGACGGGGGCCTACTCGCGGTTCTTCGGCGCGGCGGCCTCGCGGGCGAGCTGCTCGTAGCGCGCGAGAAGTTCCTTCCGCTTCTCCGGGTTCGAGGCGGCGAGGTCCCTCGTCTCCCCGAGGTCGTCGCGCAGGTTGTAGAGCTCGACCGCCGGATCCGCCTCCGCCGCTGCGGCGCGCGCCCCGGCCTTCTTCCCGCCGGCCTTCGCGGGCGCGGCGGCCCGGCGGCCCGGGCTGACAACGATCTTCCAGTCGCCCATGCGCAGCGCACCGCCGTTGGGCGTCGTGTTGCACAGGACCTCGCTGCGCGCGGACGGCCTGCCCTCGGCGATCATCGGCCATGCGTCGACGCCGTCGAGCGGCAACGGCTGGTCCAGCGGGGCGCCGGCCAGTTTCAGCAGCGTCGGGTACCAGTCGACCATGTGCATGAGGCCGTCGCGGGTGGTCCCGGCCGGGATGCGACCGTCCCACGTCGCGAACCCGCACACGCGCACGCCGCCCTCGTAGACGGTCCCCTTCCCCGCCCGCAGCGGGCCGTTGTCGGTGATCTTGCCCGGGCCCGGACCGCCGTTGTCGCTGGAGAAGACGAAGAGCGTGTTGGGCCGCCGGCCGGCCTTCTCCACCGCGCCGGCGATGCGGCCGATGGCCTCGTCGACCGCGGCCAGCATGCCCGCGTAGGTGCCGCGCGGGTTTCCGAGCGAGGCGTAGGGCTTCGCGTAGGCCTCCGGCACCTGCCACGGCGAGTGGACGCCGTTGAACGGGACGTAGAGGAAGAGCGGCTTGTCCTTCGGCTGCCGCTCGACCACGCGCACGGCCTCGTCGGCGATCAGCGTCGTCGAGTAGCCCTCCTCCTTCAGCGGCTCGCCGTTGCGGTACCAGTCCGGCTTCCCGTCGCGCACGTGGGTGAAGTAGTCGATCATCCCGAACAGGTGCCCGTAGGCATGGTCGAAGCCGCGCGCGTTCGGCCAGTAGGCCTTGTCGAAGCTTCCCACGTGCCACTTGCCGCAGATCGCCGTCGTGTAGCCGGCCTCCTTCATCGCCTTCGGCAGCATGCGCTCCTCGAGCGGCAGGCCGTAGGTCGCGTCGGGGCGGACGACGCCGACCTGGAGCCCGTAGCGCATCGGGTAGCGGCCGGTCAGCAGCGACGCGCGCGTCGGCGAGCAGACCGGCTGCACGTAGAACTGGGTCAGCACCGCGCCGGCCTTCGCGAGCCGGTCGATCTGCGGCGTGCGGATCTGCGAGCCGCCCATGAAGCCGACGTCCGCGCGGCCGAGGTCGTCGACGACGAAGAAGACGACGTCCGGCCGCCCCTCCGCCGCCCCCGCCGCACCGGCCAGGCCGAACAACAGCGCCGTCGTTGCGATCCGCATCCCATGCTTCATGGCGTCTCCCCTTCCGTTCCGCCATCCAACGGGCGGGCCGGGCCGTTATTGCCGCCGCGCGGCGGCGAGGCGGTCGGCGAGGCCGAGGACGAGATCGCGCTTCGCGAGCCCCTCGCGCCATTCGGACGGGATGCCGTCGAAGCCGTAGTGCGCGCCGGCCAGCTGCCCGCAGATCGCGCCGGTCGTGTCCGCATCGTCGCCGAGGTTGACCGCGTGCAGCACCGCGTCGCGGAAGTTCCAACCCTTGGAAAACGCCCAGAGCGCGGCTTCCAAGGATTGGACGACGTAGCCCGTCCCGCGGATCTCCGGCGGCTCGCGCCGCAGGAACGAGCCTCGCGCCACCGCTTCGATCTCCGGCGCGAGCGGCGCGGCATCCCACAGGCCGGGCGCGGGCGCGTACATCGGCGAGAGCAGCTCCTCGCGCGACGCCCCGCGCAACGCGCCGGCGATCAGGCCGCCGTAGTAGCGGCACGCGTCGACACACACCACCGCGGCGTGGGTCGTGCGCGAGCTGTCGCCCGAGCGCGCCACCGCCGCCGCCGGATCGGCCGCGAAGAAGACCGGCGCCGGCGCCAGCCGCATCAGGCTGCCGTTCCCCGCCGCGCGCGGATCGGTCGAGCCGCTGTAAGGCTCGCGCGTCCGCTCGAACCGCCCGAGCGCTCCCGCCGTGGTCCCGCCGATGTCGAAGCACGTGCCCGTGACGCTGAGGTGGCCCTTGCGGTACCAGCGGAGGTAGCGCTCCATCTGGTCGAGCGGATCGAACGCACCGCGCTCGACGAGGCTCTCGGCGAGGCACAGCGCCATCGAGGTGTCGTCCGTCCACTGCCCCGGCGCCAGCCCGAACGCCCCGCCGCCGCGGTAGCCCGTCACCGGCGCGAACGTCCCCCGCCCCTTGAACTCGACCGCCGCCCCCAGCGCATCCCCGACCGCCAGACCGGCGATCGCCCCGCGGGCGCGGGCGGGGAAACTCACGTCGTTCATCCGATCGCCTCTCGCTGGTGGTTCGGGCTTCCGTGTGTCACGCGGGCGATTCCTTCAGGCGTTCCGAGATCCACACCTTGATGACGGACTGGCGGGTGACACCAAGGCGGCCGGCCTCCCGATCCAGGGAGTCCACCATCCACGACGGGAAATCGACGTTGACCCGACGGGGGGCCAGGTTGATTCGTCGCGCCTTGGCGAGATCCAGCCACGCCGACACATCCTCTCCCGCCTCGAACTTCCGATCGAACTGGCTAGCCTTCATATAACGCCTTCTCCTCGTCCCGGGATCGCCGGACGGAGATGATCCGGACACGGTGGCCGCGATAGGTGACAACGGCCGTCCAGAGAACCCCGCCGACAGCTCCGATCACCAACCATCGCGGCTCGTCGACGGTTCGCGCCGGGATCTCCAACAGGTCCGCATCATCCCAGAGCGCCCGGGCACCCGCGAAGTCGATACCGTGCTTCGCCCGATTCGCCGCGCTCTTACGGTCGTCGAACTCGAATTCCATAACAGTATACTTACTATACTCTTTCTATAGATGCCATCAACTCCCACTCATCGCTCATCCCTCATCGTTCATCGCTTCCCGGATCCACCGCGGCGGCCGCGCGGGGGTCGGAGGGCGGTCGTGAAGGAGCGCGGCGGCGGCGCGGGCGGGCGGGATGCCGCAGGCGCCGGTGAGGTGGTCGAAGAGCAGGCGCGCGAGGACCTCCGGGTCGAGGGCGTGGGCGCGGCCGAGGCGTGCGTGGAGCGCCTCGCTGAACGCGGCGAAGGCCGCGAACGGCGAGGCGCCGCCCGCCCAGAGCAGCGGCAACGCGGTGCGGAAGCGGCCGCGGTTGTGCGTGGCCTCCCAGTAGCGCGCGAAGCGGCGGGCCGCGTCCATCGCGCCGGCGGACCACGTGCGCGTCTCCCGCACCTCGTAGGGAGCGTCGGGCGCGTAGCGCATGCCCCACTCCGCGTCGTGGCGGTCGATGGGCGCGCCGCGGAGGCGCTTGAGGATGCCGAACTGGAGTTCGTCGGGGCCGAGCGCGAGCAGCCGGTCGAAGCCGGCGGCGAAGGACTCCGGCGTCTCGCCGGGCAGCCCGGCGATCAGGTCCGCGTGGACGACCGCCCCGGCACCGCGCAACGCACCGATCATCGCCGCGGCGCCGCCGTCGTCCGGCCGCCGGCCGATCCGCGCGGCGACGCCGGGCGTGAAGGTCTGCACGCCGACCTCGACGCGCAGCGCGCCGGGGCGGAAGGCCCGGAAGACGTCGGCAAGGACCGCGGGCGGCGCGACGGGGGTCATCTCGACCTGCACGATGCCGTCCGGCGGCAGCCGCGCGGCGAGAAACCGAAGCAGAAGGGCGGCGCGGGCGGGGTCGAGGTTGAACGTGCGATCGACGACCTTGAGGCGCCGCGCGCCGCGATCCAGCAGCCTGCCCCACGACGCGAGCACGGCCTCGAGCGGCCACGGGCGCACGCGGCGGTCGACGGCGGAGAGGCAGTACTCGCAGCCGTGCGGACACCCTCGCGCGCTTTCGACGTACGCGATGCGCCGCTGCAGATCGTCGTCCGTGTATTCCCCGTCCGCCATGGACAGGGCATCCAGCGCCGGGGGCGGAGCGTGCACCACGGGAGGCGGACGGCATCCGGCGATCGCCCCCGCGCAGAGGGCGCGAAAGGCATCCTCGCCCTCGCCTTCCACGATGCAGTCGGCGATGCCTGCGATGCGGAGGCCGTCCGTGCCGTGGCTGACCTCGGGGCCGCCGAGGACGATCCACAGGCCGGGCCGCGCGGCCTTCAGGATCTCCGCGGCGCGCGTCAGCGTACCGACGTTCCAGATGTAGACGCCGAGCCCGCAGACCGCCGGCTGCGCAACGAGGATCCGCGCCGCGACATCCTCCGCGGCGGCATGGCCGTCGAACTCCTGAATCTCCGCCCGCTCCCGCAGCGCTCCGAGGTTCGCGCGCAGCGACCTCAGCCCGAGCGACGCGTGCGCGTAGCCGGCGTTGACGGTGGCGAGGACGATGTCGGCCATGGGTCCCATCTTACCTTGGATGCAACGATCGTCCCATCCAAGGCAGGATCGCTCAGGGGGGTGGATACTGGTCGAGGGCCGGGAGGGCGCGGCCCTGCGCGTCGAAGAGGCCGCCGTGCTTCGGGTCCGTCGGCTCCCAGATGAAGGCGCCGAGGCCGAGCCCGTCCGGCACCGCGCGGGTCACGGCATGCACGTCGCGCACGCCGGGCGATGTGTGTTCGGCGACGAGGACGGGTTTGCGGTAGCGACGGGCGAGGTCATCGAGGTTCGCGCCGAGGTCGGCGGCCGTGCCGTGCCATTTCGGGTAGTAGGACTGCCCGATGACGTCGAACGGCACGCCGCGTCCGATCGCCCGGTCGAGGAACCATCGCGACTTCGCGTTGTCGCCGCCGTTGGCGATGTGAAGGACGATGCGGGCGCCGGGCGCTCCGGCGCGGACGCCCGCGGCGGCGGCGCGAAGGATGGCGGCGAGACCGTCCCAGTTCTTCGAGCTCCCCGCCGGCCACATCATGCCGTTGTTGATCTCGTTTCCGATCTGAACCATGTCGGGGGCGACCCGGCGGCGCGCGAACTCCGCCAGCGTGTCCCGCGTGTAGGCGAACACGGCATTCGTGAGCGCGTCGGGGCCGAGATCACGCCACGCCGCGGGCATGACCTGGTGGCCGGGATCGGCCCAAGTGTCGCTGTAGTGGAAGTCGAGCAGGAAGGCCATGTCCGCGGCCTTCACGCGCGCCGCCATGGCCAGCGTCGACTCGAGGCCGCAGAAGCCCTTCGCCGAGTAGCCGCCCTCCGCGGCCGGATCGTGGAACAGGCGCAGGCGGGCGGCGTTGAAGCCGTGGTCGCGAAGGATGGCCAGGATGTCGCGCTCGCCGCGGGCGTCCGAGAAGCGCCGGCCCCCGGCCTCCTGCTGCGGAACCCACGAGACGTCCGCGCCGACGAGGAGCCCCGCCCCGGCGCCTGCGCGGAGGGCAAGAGCGAGGGTGGCGAAGGCTGCGCAGACCGACGGGGCGTTCATTCGGGATCCGGGCGGGCCGGCCGGTCAGGTCCGGATGGCGGCGAGGAGTTCGTCGCGGCGGGACTCCATCATCTCGCGCGTCTTCGCCTCGAGGTTGAGGCGGATCAGCGGCTCGGTGTTGGAGGCGCGGACATTGAACCACCAGTCGGCGAACTCGACGGTGACGCCGTCGAGGCGGATGACCGTGCCTCCCGGATACGCCGCGAGGAGCCGGTCGAGGACGGCCTGGGTGTCGGCGACGCGCGAGTTGATCTCGCCGCTGGCGTGGTAGCGCCGGAGCGGCTTGATCATGTCCGAAAGCGGCTTGCCGGACGCGCTGACGAGGTTGGCGACGTAGAGCACGGCCATCGAACTGCTCTCGGCGTAGAAGTTGTCGCGGAAGTAGTAATGGCCCGAGAGCTCGCCGGCGAAGACGGCATCGGCCTCGCGCATCTGCTGCTTGATGAAGGCGTGGCCGACGCGCGACATCATGGGCCTGCCGCCGTTCTCCTCGATGACCTCCTTCACGGCCCAGCTGCTGCGCAGGTCGTAGAAGATCGCCGCCCCCTTGTGCGTCTGCAGCAGGGACTGCGCGATCAGGGCGGTGATCATGTCCATCGGGATCACGGCACCGGTCTCGTCGATGAAGCCGGCGCGGTCGGCGTCGCCGTCGTAGGCCACGCCGAAGTCGAAGGACCCCTCGCGGACCTTCGCCTGCAGCGCGTGCAGCGTCTCGAGTTCGAGCGGGTTGGCCTCGTGGTTCGGGAAGGAGCCGTCGAGCGTGTCGAAGAGGCAGTCGGCCTCGATCACGCCGCGCAGGGCCTCGGCCTCGATGATGCCCATCGCGTTGGCGTAGTCGACGGCGACCTTCACGGGGCGCTTCAGGGCGGCGACGGTGCGGACGTGTTCCCCGTAGACCTTGAGGATGTCGTGCTTGCGGATCGTGCCCGGCTTCGCGGCGGGGGCGTCGAAGGCGTTGGCCATGGCGATCCGCTCGACGTCGGCGATGCCCGAGGCGCCGCTGATCGGGATGGCCTTCTCGCGGCAGAGCTTGAACCCGTTCCACTGCTTCGGGTTGTGCGAGGCGGTGATCATGATGCTCGCGTCGGCGCCGAGGACGCCGTTGGCGTGGTAGGACATCGGCGTGCTGCAGAGGCCGAGGTCGATCACGTCGGCGCCCTGGGTGGTGAGGCCGCGGGACAACGCCTCGAACAGCGGGACCGAGTGCGGACGGATGTCGCGGCCGACGACGACGGTGCGGGGCCGCAGGAAGGTGCCGAAGGCCCGGCCGATCCGGTAGGCCAGGTCATCGGTCAGGGTGTCGCCGTAGATGCCCCGGATGTCGTATGCCTTGAAGATTCCGCCCATGTCCGTCTCCTCCGGCCTTGGATTCCACGGCCGGGTTGCGATACGGTACAGGCCGGCCGCGGGCCTGTAAAGGACGCGGCCTTGGAAAGGCGGACGAAGGGCGTGGGCACGAAGAAGGCGAGGGCGGGACGGGATCTGTCGACGTTCCTGGTGTGGTTCGACACGGAATACACGACGCTGGACCTCGATCGGGCGCGGCTGCTGCAGGTGGCGATGATGATCACGGACGGCGACCTCCGGCGCGTCGGTCCGCCGGAGAGCGACGTGCGCCTGGCGATCCGTCTGCCGCCATCGGCGCGCCTGAGCCCGTGGGTGGAGGAGAATCTCCAGCCGCTCGTCGCGACGTGCCGGTCCGCGGAGGCCGTCACCGCCGCCGAGGCCGACCGCCGCCTGGTCGCGGCCCTGGAGAAGGCGCTCGGCCCCGATGTGGACAAGGTCACGAAGCGGCCGGTGCTCGCGGGCAACAGCGTCCACGCCGACTGGTGGCTCGCGCGCCGGTTCCTGCCGGGCTTCCTCGCGCGGCTGCACTACCGGCAGATGGACGTGACCGCGCTGAAGCTCGAGTGGCTGCGCCGCGACCCGTCGTTCGACTTCGAGAAGGAATCCGGCGAGATCGTGCGGCGCTACTTCCCCGGCGCGCTGATCGGGCCGGACGAGCGGCACGACGCCCACTACGATGCGCAGGCGTCGGCCGCGGAGCTCGCGTTTTACCGGAAGCACCTGCTGTCCCGCCCGCCGCGCCCGGCGCGCGGCCCGGGCGGCGCGGCGAAGAAAGGAAGAAGGGCATGATCGGATTCCGAACCGCTTGCGCGTGCCTGGCGGCGCTGGCCCTCGACGGGGCGGCGCGGGCCGCCGACGCGGCCACCACCAACGCTCCGGCCGCCCCGCCGGCGGTCGCCGGCGCGGTGGACTACGCGAAACTCGACTGGAGGAACGAGCTGTTCATGCTCGACGGCAAGCCGTTCAACGGGACCGCGGAGCAGCGGCACCGCGAAGGCAAGCTCAAGGCTCGCTACCGCTATCTCGACGGCAAGATCCACGGGCTCGTCGAGGAGTGGTACGCGAACGGGCAGAAGAGCACCGAGACGAACTTCGAGAACAACCAGCGGCACGGCGCCAACACCTACTGGGACCAGGCGGGCAAGGTGATCAAGAAGCAGCGCTGGGAGCACGACAAGCTCGTCGAGAGCTCCGACCCGCACGAGGTCGAGGGCAAGCCGTGACCGGAGAGGGGGAGGCGACGGGGTTCAGGTGCCGGTTCCGGCGAGCTTGAACCCTGGAACCGGATGCTCCTCCCCTCCTCCCCTGACACCTGAAACCCGACACCTCCCCATGCCCCGCCAATTCGAGAACCTCCGCGCCTCCGAGCTGTTCTGCCCCCGGTGCCGCGTCGCGCAGCCGGTGCGCGAGCGCCTGCTGCTCGTGCTGCCGCAGGGCGACCTGATGGATTACCGATGCCAGGCGTGCGGAACCTCGTGCGGCACGCGCGAGGTGCGCCACCCGCCCCAACCGCCGCCGATGATGCGGCCGCCGCGAGGGCCGTGAAGGTCCTCTTCGTCACGCCGCAGCTGCCGCACAGCCGGGTGCTGAGCGGGCACCGGATCGTCTACGAACGGATCCGCCGCCTCGCCGCGCGCGGGCACGAGATCGGCGTCGCGTGCTTCGACCGCACGGGCGACGGGGCCGCGGCGGCGGAGTGGGACGGCGTGCTGCGCGAACTGGAGCGGGTGCCGCCGGAGTCGGCGGGCGGCGGCGGACGGCTGGCGGCGTGGATCGAGGGCGTGCCCTCCCCCTTCCGCGACGTCCGGTCCGCTGCCATGGCCCGGCGCATCGGCGACATGGTGGAGCGCACGCGCTACGATGTGGTCGTCGCCGAGTTCTCGGTGATGGCCCCCTTCCTCCATTGGAACCCCTGGCTTCCGGCGGTGCGGCGGGTGGTGTCGGTGCACCAGTGCGAGACCGTGGCCAGCCGCAAGCGCGCCGAGCTGCTCGGCTACACCCCGGCGGGCCTGTGGGAGCGCCGCCGCCGCGAGCGGCTGCAGCGCTACGAATTCGGTCTCTACCGCGCGGCGGACTGCGTCCTCGTCCTTACGCCGCAGGAACGCTACCAGCTCCTGCAATACGCGCCCGACCTGCGCACCGTCGTGATCCCGAGCGGCGTCGACACGGCCCGGTTCCGTCCGGCCGAGCGCGCGGCGCCGCCGGACGGCCTCATCTTCACGGGCTACTACTCCCACGAGCAGAACCGCGACGCGGTGCGATGGTTCCTCGCGAACGTGTGGCCGCGCGTCCGCGTGCGGCACCCGAACCTGTTCTTCTACATCGTCGGCCCCGATCCGCCCCCGGACATCCGCGACAGCCCGTGGAAGGACCCCCGCATCATCGTCACGGGCGAGGTGGACGACGTCCGCCCCTACCTCCAGCGCGCCGCCGTCTTCGTGAGCCCGACGCGCATGGGCTCGGGCATGCGCGGCAAGCTTCTCGAGGCGATGGCCAGCGAGGTGCCGGTCGTGACCACGACGGTCGGCGTCGAGGGGATCCCCGTCCAGCCGGGCGGCGACTGCCTTCTGGCGGACAGCGCGGACGTGATGGTTGAGCAGGTGTGCCTGCTCCTGGAGGACGAGCCGCTGCGCCAGCGCATCGCGCGGCGCGGCCGCGACCTCGTGCTCCGGCGGCTCTCCTGGGACCGCAGCGTCGAGCGGCTCGAGGCGACCCTCGCCGGGCTCACCGGGCGGACGCCGGCGCGGCGCGGCGCTCGATCCGAGGCCTGACCGGAACGCCGGCTTGGACCACGGTCTCGACCCGGGCGGTCGCGGGACCGGACGCCCCCCCGTACGCGACCGAAATCCGGACCGCGCGCGGCAGGCGCTCCCCGCCCGGGGCGGGCCAGGCGGCGAGCCAGTTCGTTCCGTCGAACGCCTCGATCGAGATCGCCTCCGCGCGCGCGACCAGCGCGTTCGTCGTCCCCATGCCCATCGCGCCGGGGCCTGCGGCGGGGCGGCGGATGCGGACCATCCGCGGCTGCGCGGTCTCGTCGCGCGCCACCTCGTAGCGCAGCTCCGCCATCTCCGGCGCCCCGCCGTCCGTCCCGTCCGTCGCGGCCGCCACGGAGCAGAACCGGAGGGCGGTCCCGACCGCGGCGCGCTTGTCGGACTGGAGTTCGAACGCCGGGCCCGAGGCGGGCTCGCACGCGCACTCGAGGTCGGTGGCCATCCGGCGCAGGGCATCCGCCACCGACGCCGCCCGGGTGACGCGCGCCCCGCGCCCCCTCAGGACGCGGTGGACGGTCATCCAGGTGGACAGGACGACGGCGGCAAGGACCGCGGTCAGGGCGACCGCGACCAGGGTTTCGATCAGCGTCCATCCGCCGCCCGGACGGCGGCGGGCGGAGCGCGTCACCCGGCGCGCAGGATCGTGATGACGAACCACGCGATGCCCGCGAGCGCCAGGATGCCGATCACGATGATCAGCGTGTACCACAGCCCCGTGTTCTCCTTCCGGCGGGCGCCGAAGGGCGAGATGCTGCCGAACGAGATCGGGGCCGTGGCGGGACCGGAGGTGACTTCCACCTTCGCCTGCGAGAACGTGGGCGCCTCGGCGGCGGCCTCCGCCCCCTCCGCGTCGAAAAGAAACTCGATCGAGCCGACCTGGACGAGGTCCTTCGGGTGGAGATCCGCCTCCTTGATCTCCTTCGAGTTCACCCGCGTGCCGTTCGTCGACCCGAGGTCCACGAGCGAGAAGTGGTTCCCGCTCTTCATCACGCAGCAGTGCCGGCCGGAGACCGTGGCGTGATCGATCACGATCATGTTCGTGGCATTGCGCCCGATCGAGACCTTGTCACGGTCCAGTTCGTAGTTCTTGCCCTTCACCTCGGGCGACATTCCGATCAAGACGGCCATGGCGCATCTCCCCGCGGGTTGCTTGTCCGCAGGATGGCCCACCCCCCCGCCGCTTGTCAATGCCGCGGACGACCGGACCGCGGCCCAGGGCAGACGCATCTTGATTCCTGTCGAAACCGGGCCGTGTGCGCGGGATCCTCAGGATTCCCCTTCCATCGCCGGGAAAGGGAGATCCCAGCCGAACGATCCTTGAATCAAGGCGAAGGCGATGCCGCGGCGCGCACCGGGTGGCCCCGAGCCCGCGAGGGGCCCGGCCGGGAACGCGGCAGACCGCCCCGGATGCAAGGCGACGAAGGGGGCGCTGGACTCGTGTCCGCGCCCCCTTCGGCAACGCCGCAGGCGGGGCGGGATCCCGCGCGATCCGGCCGGCCTGGTGCGCGTCGCACCCCCGCAACCGCAAGGGCTCCTGCGTCCACCCGCGACTCCGCGCCCCGCCGACCGAAAGGCGCCGCGACCTCGAGGAAGATGCGTCTGCCCTGGACCGCGGCCTTGTCCCCCCTCCGCCGCGACGGTACGATGGCGCTCGTCACAAGGAGCCGGCATGCTGAAACACGGAATCCTGAATCCCGCGGTCAACTCGCTGCTGAGCCGCGTGCGGCACACGAACACGCTCGTGATCGCCGACCGCGGGTTCCCGTTCTGGCCGCAGGTCGAGACGGTCGACCTCTCGCTCGTCGACGACATCCCGACGGTCCTGCAGGTCCTGGCCGCGGTCCGTCCGAACTTCGTCATCGGCCAGGCCTTCATGGCGGAGGAGTTCCGGGCGCACAACACGGCCCGCACGCGGAAGTCCTTCGACGCCGCCCTCGCGGGCATCCCGGTCGCCTTCGAGCCGCACGTCGAGTTCAAGCGGCGCATCCCGGCCGCCATCGGCCTGGTCCGGACCGGCGACACGACCCCGTACGCCAACCTGGTTCTCGTTTCGGCGTAGCGGCCCTTGCGTTCGGCGCGGACCGGGGCGAACATACGGGCGCACCGGCGCACGCCGGACGGAGACACCATGCGAAGCACGCGACTTCTGGCCCTCGCGACCGCCATCCTCGGGATGGCCGCCCTGCCGTCGCACGCGTGCAACGTGCCGGTCTTCCGCTACGCGCTGGAGCGATGGCCGGCGGACCGCTACCTCCTGACCCTCCTTCACCGCGGGCCGCTGGCGGCGGACGCCGCGGCCGTGGTGGAGGCGCTGGAACAGACGGCGTCGGACGGCTTCGCCAATGTCGCCGTCCGCCGCGTCGATCTCGCCGACCCGAAGCCCTCGCCCTATCGCGACGTGCCGGGCGGCATCCCGGAGACCGAACTGCCATGCCTCGTGCTCCAGGATCCCGTCGAGCCCGGCGCCGCGGGCGTCGTCTGGCGCGGCCCGCCCGCCGCGGACGGCATCCGCCCCCTGCTCGATTCCCCGGCGCGCCGGGACCTGCGCAAACGTCTTCTCGGCGGCGACTCGGCGGTCTGGCTTCTGCTCGAGGGCGGCGACGCGAAGGCGGACGATGCCGTCGCCGCGCGGCTGGCGAAGGAGTCGAAGCGGATCGCCGCGGACCTCGAGATCCCGGAGATGGATCCCTCCGACCCGCGAACCCGGGTCAACGAATCCCTGACCATCGCCTTCTCGACCTTGCGCCTCTCGCGCAGCGATCCCGCCGAGCGCTTCCTCCTCGCCCAGATCTTCCACCTGTTCCCGACGCTGCGGGAGACGAGCGACCCGGTGATCCTGCCCGTCTTCGGCCGCGGTCGCGTACTGTGCAAGCTGCCGGGGGACGGGCTGGACGACGGCACGCTGGACGAGGTCGCCGTGTTCCTGACCGGCGCCTGCTCGTGCGAGGTGAAGTCGATGAACCCGGGCCATGATCTCCTGATGGCGGCGGACTGGGACGCCCTGATCGAGGAGCGTGTCGTCGAGGAACCCGCCCTCCCCCCCCTGGTCAGCCTCTCCGGCCTCGCCGAGCAGGCCGCGAAGCCATCCGCCACCCCGGCCGCGGGGCCGGCCCTCCGGGCCGCCCCGGCCCCGGCTCCGGACGCCCGGCCCGATGCGGAACGGTCCCCGCTCCGCCGCAACCTCCTCGCCGTCGGGGCCGCCGGCCTGGCCGCCCTCGCCGCCGGCACGCTGTGGCTGATGCGCCGGAGACCTCCGTCGTGACGCTGACGCGGATCGTCCTTCGCGAGATCCGGCACCGCCGGACCGGCTTCCTCGTCGGCGTCGTCTCGGTGGCGGCGGCGGCCGCCTGCTCGATCGCCGCGATGACCGTCCTGCGACGCCACGATCTGGAAACGACCCGGCTCGTCGCCGCCAAGGAGGCCGAGACGCAGGCCAAGATGGAGGCGTACGAGGACGATGTCCGCAAGCTGACCGTCGCGATGGGCTTCAACGTGCTGATCCTTCCGAAGGACCAGGACCTGGCGGACCTCTACGCGGACGACTACGCCACGCGCTTCATGCCCGAGGCCTACGCGACGCGTCTGGCCGAGAGCCGCGTGGCCACGATCAACCACGTCCTCCCGAGCCTCCAGCAGAAGATCAAGTGGCCCGAACGGCAGCGCACGGTCATTCTGATGGGCGTCCGCGGCGAGGTCTACCTTCACAGCGCGAAGCAGAAGCCGATCCTCGACGCGGTCACGCCCGGCACCGTCGTCGTCGGCCACGAACTGCATTCCGGCCTCGGCCTCAAGGCCGGCGACCCGCTGCAGATCCTCGGCCGCACGTTCACCGTCGCCCGGCTGAACCCCGAGCGCGGAACCAAGGACGACATCACGCTGTGGATCGATCTCGGCGAGGCGCAGGCGATGCTCGACAAGCCCGGCCTCATCAACGCGATCCTGGCGCTCGACTGCACCTGCGCGGCGGACCGGCTGAGCCTGATCCGCGCGGAGATCCTCAAGATCCTGCCCGACACGCAGGTCATCGAGTTCGCCTCCCAGGCCATCGCGCGCGCCGAGGCCCGGCGCCGGGCCGCGGAGGAGGCCGCCGCCGCGATCGCGGCGGAGAAGGCGCAGCGCGACCGGCTGCGCAACGCGCGGGAGACGATGGCCGCGATCCTCGTGCCCGCGGTGGCCGCGGTCTGCGCGGTCTGGATCGGCCTCCTCGCCCTCGCCAACGTCCGCGAGCGCCGCGCCGAGATCGGCATCTACCGGGCCGTCGGCCTGTCCACGCGCCAGATCCTCCTCGTCTTCCTCGGCCGGGCGGCGGCCGTCGGGTTCGCCGGCGCGGCGCTCGGCATCGCCGCGGCGCTGGCCTTCGCCGCGGCCTCGGGCGGCGCGACCGGCAGCGGCGTCCGGACCGGTATCGACGGGCGCTGGCTCGCCTGGGCGGTCGCGGCGGCGCCCCTGCTCTCCGTCTTCGCGAGCTGGCTGCCCGCGCTGGCCGCCGCGCAGCAGGATCCGGCCGACATCCTGAGGGAGTCCTGACGTGGCGCTGCTCGAACTCCAGGATCTCGGCCGGACGCACGCGGGACCCGGCGGCCCCGTGCGCGCGCTCGACGGCGTCACGCTGCACCTGGAAGCGGGCGAGTTCGTCGCCGTCCGCGGCCCGAGCGGCTGCGGGAAGACGACCCTCCTCCTCGCCGCCGGCGCGCTGCTCCGTCCCGATCGCGGCACCGTGCGTTTCGGCGGCGCGGATCCCTACGCGATGCCGCCCGGGCCGCGCTCCGCCCTGCGCGCTGCCGGCATCGGCTTCGTCTTCCAGCAGTTCCACCTCGTCCCCTACCTGGACGTCCTCGACAACATCCTCGTGCCCTCGCTGGCCGGCGCGCCTCCCGCGGACGCGCGCGGACGCGCGGTCGAGCTTGCGGAGCGCCTCGGCCTGTCCGGCCGGCTCCGTCACGTGCCGGCCGCGCTCAGCGTCGGCGAGCGCCAGCGCACCGCCCTGGCCCGCGCGCTGCTGAACCGGCCGAGGCTGCTGCTGGCGGACGAACCCACCGGCAACCTCGATCCGGACAACGGCCGCATCGTGCTCGACCATCTCGCGGCCTTCGCCCGCGACGGGGGCGCGGTGCTGCTCGTCACGCACGACGCCGGGGCCGCCGCGCGCGCCGGGCGCGTCGTGGCGATGCGGGACGGCCGCCTCGCGGAGCAATAATCCGCGCCGCATGCCGTTCGTCCTGCTATCCTGTCCGCCTCCGGGGAAGCGCATCGAGATGAACGCACAACGCACGCAGGGGAGCACGGGCGCCGCGCGGAATGCCTGGGTGGTCACCCTGGCCTCCCTGGCGGCGATCGCGGTCCTCGTCGCCCTCCTGCGCGACCGCGGACCGGCGCGCGGGCCGTCCACGGACGCAACGAACCCGCTGCTCGTCTTCTGCGCCGCGGGGATCAAGGTCCCGGTCGAGGCCGCCGCCCGCGACTTCGAGCGCGAGACCGGCGAGCGCGTCCAACTGCAGTACGGCGGCTCGGGCACGCTGCTGGGCAACCTGCGGGTGGCGGAGGCGGGGGACGTCTATGTTCCCGCGGACGCGAGCTACATCGAGGCGGGCCGGGGCTTCGGCGTGCTGGCCGAGGTCGTCCCCCTTGCGCGCCAGCGCCCCGTGATCCTGGTCGCGAAGGGCAATCCGAAGGGCATCCGCGCGATCGAGGACCTCGGACGCGACGGCGTCCGCGTTTCGTTCGCCAATCCCGAGGCGGCCTCCGTGGGGCGCTCCGTCCGCGCGCTGCTGCAGGCCTCGGGCCGGTGGACGGCCCTGGAGGCGCGCATCGCCGTCTTCAAGCCGACGGTGAACGACGTCGCCAACGACGTGAAGCTCGGCGCGGTGGACGCGGGAATCGTCTGGGATGCGCTCGCCGCCCAGTATCCCGACCTCGACGTCGTGCGGGTGCCCGCGTTCGACGACGCCGCCGAGACGCTCCACGCCGCCGTGCTGAAATCGTCCCGGCGCCCCACGGTGGCGTTGCGCTTCCTGCGTTTCCTCGCCGCGCGCGACCGCGGAGCGGGGATCTTCGCCGCGAGCGGCTACGAGGCGCTTCCCGGCGACGCCTGGGTTCTCGCCCCCGAGATCAGCCTCTTCAGCGGCTCGATGCTGCGCCCCGGCGTCGAGGCGACGCTCAAGGAGTTCGAGGCGCGCGAGGGCTGCCGCATCACCACCGTCTACAACGGCTGCGGCATCCTCTGCGCTCAGATGCGCGCCGGGGAGCGGCCGGACGCCTATCTCGCGTGCGACACCACGTTCATGGACAGCGTCGCCGACCTCTACGGGCCCCCGGCGGACGTCGTGGACAACAGCCTCATGATCATCGTCCAGAAGGGCAATCCGAAGGGCATCGCGACACCCGCCGACCTCGCGAAGCCGGGCGTGCGCGTCGGCCTGCCGCACCACGACAAGTCCGCGATGGGCAACGTCGCGTGGAGGATGCTCGTGGCGATGGGCCTCTACGACGCGATCGCGGCGAACCTGGCCGTCGAGTCGCCCACCGGCGACTTCCTCGTGAACCAGCTCCGCACCGGCTCGCTCGATGCCATCCTCGCGTGCCGCACGAACTACAGGCAGGTCAGCGACACGCTCGACGCCCTCCCGATCGACCATCCCATGGCCACCATGACCCAGCCCTTCGCCGTCGGAAAGGACACGCCCCACGCCCAGATGGTGCGGCGGCTGCTCGACGCGATGGTCTCCGGCACGGGCCGCGAACGCTTCGAGAAGGCCGGGTTCGGCTGGCGCTACCGGGGCCCGGCGGAGAAGTGAGCGCCGCCCCCTCCAGCGACGGCGCCCGCGGGATCCCGCGCAACCGGCCCGACTGGCCCTTCTACACGGGCCTGGCGATCCTCGGCGGCGCGTACGTGGTCCTGATCGTGGCGCTGGTCGTGGCCGACGCCTCGTTCACCACGCCGTCGCACATCGCGAAGGCCCTCGCGAGCCCGGAGATCCGCTTCGCGATGCGGCTGAGCCTGCTTTCCTGCACGCTGACCGCCCTGCTCTCGCTGTGGGTCGCCGTTCCGACCGGCTACCTGCTGGCGCGCCACCGCTTCCCCGGCCGCCGGCTCGTCAACGCGATCCTCGACGTGCCGATCGTCCTCCCCCCGCTCGTGCTGGGCATCAGCCTGCTGATCCTGTTCCAGACGCCCCCCGGCCGGGCCCTGCAGCGCGTCGTGCCGGTGACCTACACGGTCGGCGCGGTGGTCCTCGCCCAGTTCGTCGTGGCCTGCGCCTTCGCGGTCCGCACGATGCTCGTCACGTTCGAGCAGATCAGCCCGCGCGCCGAACAGGTCGCGCTGACGCTCGGATGCAGCCGCGCCCAGGCCTTCTGGCAGGTCGTCCTGCCGGAGGCGCGCCGGGGCATCCTGACGGCGGCCACGCTCTCGTGGGCGCGCGCGCTCGGCGAGTTCGGCCCGATCCTCGTCTTCGCGGGCGCGACGCGCCTGCGGACGGAGGTGCTGCCGACCACGGTCTTCCTCGAGCTCAGCGTCGGCAACATCGAGGCCGCGGCGGCGGTCTCGCTGGTCATGATCGTCGCGGCCCTGGCGGTGCTGGCGATCGCCCGCGTCTTCGGCCTCGGCACATCGTCGGAAGGGGTGCTGTGAGATGATCGCCGTGGACCATCTCGCGGTGCGCGCCGGCGGCTTCGAGCTCCGCGACGTCTCCTTCCGCGTGCCGCAGGGCGCCTACGCCGTGCTGATGGGCCGCACGGGGTCCGGCAAGACGACGCTGCTGGAGGCGCTCTGCGGCCTGCGCGCGGCGGCGGCGGGGACGATCCGTCTCGACGGGCGCGACGTGACGCGCTGGAAGCCGGCGGCGCGCGGCATCGGCTACGTGCCGCAGGACGGCGCCCTCTTTCCGACGATGACCGTGCGCGGACACCTCGCCTTCCCGCTGGCCATCCGCGACCGCCCGCGCGCGGAGATCGACGCGCGCGTCGCCGAACTCGCCGGGCTTCTCGGCCTCGCGCAGCTTCTCGACCGCCGCCCGCGCGGCCTCAGCGGGGGTGAGGTGCAACGCGTCGCCCTCGGCCGCGCCCTTTCGTTCCGACCGCGGATCCTCTGCCTCGACGAACCGCTCAGCGCCCTCGACGAGGCCACGCGGGGCGAGATGTACGGCGTGCTCGACGCCGCCCGGCGGGCGGAAGGCGTCACGGCGCTGCACGTGACGCACAACCGCGAGGATGCCGACCGGCTGGCGACGATCCGGCTCCGCATCGAAGACGGCCGGGTCGTCGAAGGGTAGGCGTATCAGCGACCGGCGAAGCAGGTCACGGCGCCGTCCTCGGTTGCGAGGAGAACGCACCCGCGCGCCAGGGCGATCCCGTTGAACACCGGCGGCGACGGAAGCTGCGTCTCCATCCGCTTCGCGCCCGAGAGGGAGTCCGCCACGATCAGCCGCCCGCCCTTGCGTCCCTCGAACGCGCCGAGCGGGTCCTTCGGGTCGACGACGTCCGGCGGCCCCGCGACGACCAGGCTCCCCTTCGCCAGGGCCATCGCGCGGATGCGCACCGGCACGCGCTCCATCCACGAGTTCTTCCCGCCCTCCAGGTTCCTGGCGAACAGGAGGTATCCCTTGGCGCCGGGCGTGAAGAAGACCGTCGGATCGAGCCCCTTGAGCGAGTCGAACATGCGCACGTAGTAGGCGGACGTGCGGTCCCGGACGAGCAGCCGGGCGTGCTCGCCGCCGGCCGTCCACGGCGTGCGCTTGAAGTAGGTGTCGTCGAGGTAGCCGGCCGGGGCCTCGACCTCGGGCTTCCCGCCCACGGGTTCGAGCGCCGGGCTGAAGATCTCCGACCTCATCGCGATCCGGTCGTCGACGGCGACGAGGATGTCCGCCAGCGCCCCCTGCGGCAACCCGAGGTTCTGCGCCATCTCCGAGACATCGACCTCCGGCCCCTCCAGCCGGCGCTCGTGGCGCAGTTCGCCGGTGGCCGCGTCGACCGCCACGATCCGCAGTCCGCCGTCGAGGTGCGACGACCGCCCCGCGACGGCGTAGGCGAGACCCGCGCGCACGAGCACGCTGCCGCTGACCGGCCACGGCGACTCGAGCTGGCCGAAGGCGCCGATGCGGCGTTCCTCCGGCGCCGCGCGGAACCGCCAGGCGAGCGCCCCGTCGGCCGCGCGCACGCAGTAGATCCATCCGTCGGAGGAACCGAACAGGACGGCCCCCTTCTCGACCGTCGGCGGCGAGTCGATTCGCGCGCCGGCGGCGAACGTCCACAGCGTGCGGCCGTCCTTCGCGTCGAGACACGCCACCCGGTGTTCGTCGATCAGCGACACGAACACCCGCCCGCCCGCGGCGACGGGCGCCGAGACCCGCCGGCCCGGCGTGACGCGCCACGCCTCGCGGATCGACGCGTCGAGACGGGTCGACGAGGCGCCGGAGCGCGTGGCGTCGGACCGGAACGTCGGCCAGTCCTCCCCGTCCGCCGCGGGTCCGTCGCAGGCGCCGAAGGCCGGGCCGCGCTCGACGACGGGCCCAGGGGCGGCCGGGGGCGCCCGCGCCGGCTCCGCGGCTGCGAGGGCGTTCATGCCCGTCAGCTTCTCCTCGATGTAGCACTGGCACGGGTGCGGCGGCGCGTAGTGCAGGCCGTTGGCGGGCATCATGCCGACGTGGCAGGTGCCGCGGACCCAGTTGTTCACCGAGTGCGGTCCGCCCTCGAGGTTCACGAACTCGGTGCCGCGGCGGCTGGCAAGGATGTAGCGCTCCGTCGCCTTGTTGCGGTAGCAGCGGTGATGGTGGTTGGCCTTGAACAGCGTCCCGAGCGGCACGCTCTTCTTCCGTTCGCCGGTCCGCAGGTCGTAGCCGTGGGCTTCGTCCGGGAAGACCGAGGATTCGTTTCGCTTCCCGCCCCCCGCGAGGGCCTCCTTCTTCAGATCCGGGGTCCAGGTCCAGACCAGGCCGTCGATGACGAACACGTCCTTCCACTCGTACCACAGGTGGCCGATGTACTTCTTCGGCTGCCGCCAGAGGACGCGGCCGGTGGCGGCGTCGAACGCGGCCAGGCTGTTGGGGCTTGCGTGCAGCACGACGCCGTCGGTGACGATCATCGTCCCGTTCCACAGGTTGCTCGACGCGCTCTGGCCGCCGGCGTTCGCATCGGCCGGGTCCATCGGGAAGGCCGCGCGCCACCGCTCGGCGCCGCTGCCCGCGTCGAGCGCGACCAGCGCGTCGCCGTCGATCAGCGCCACGGTCCTCCCGTCCGTCGAGAGATTCAGCGCCGGGTCGAGCGGCACCGGATCCGTCCCGCCGCCGGACTCTTTCCACTTGATGTAGTCCGTGATGCTGCCGCGGTAGGCCTTGGCGGAGGTCCACAGCCGCCGCCCGGAGGCCGCGTCGACCGCCGCGACGCGCCCGCCCGCCTGGCGTTCGAGGCCGAGCGCGAGGATCAGCCGGCCCCCGGCGGCCAGGATCTCGCCGGTCCGTTCCGTGCCCGCGTAGGTCTGCAGGATCGCGCCCGTGCGGGCGTCGAGCTCGGAGACCGGCGCGGTGTAGCCGAGCGTGACGTAGACGCGGTCGGCGGCGACGACGAGCCGCTTCTGGATGTTGAGGGGGATGTCGCTCGGCCGCGGGCTGAACCAGTGGCCGCGCCATTCGCGCCAGCCCCAGCGGCGGATCGGCACCTTCCACAGGTCCACGCCGTTGAAGGCGTCGCGCGCGGCGAGAAACCACTGGTCGGGAAGCCCGTGATCGCCCTCGAGACTATTGGGGGCCTCGTCGACGATGTAGAAGAGCCGCCCCTGCGCGGTGACGAGCGTGCTGATGCTCGAGTCCGTCTCGTGCGAACGCTGCCACAGGGGGCCGGCGACCCACTGGTAGCGGACGGGCGGGCCGACGACGCGGTCGCGCGCGACGGGGTTGCCGTCGGCGCCGTGAAGGTAGTGCGTCCATTCGTCGATATCCTCCGGCCATGCCTTGCGCGCGCGGACCCAGACGCCGCCCGCCTCGACGATCCCGACATCCGCCGCACCCAGCGCCCGAAGCCGCTCCGCCAGCGGCTCCGCGGCCTCGCGCGACCCCGCGGCGATCCAGACCGCCCCGAGAGGAGCGACAACGCGCAAGGCCTCGTCCGGCGAGGGCGTGAGGGCGTGGGGAGGTGTGGCGGTGTGGCGGTATGGCGGTGTGGCGGTGTGGCTGTATGGCTGTGTGGAGGTGGGGCCGTGTGGCGGTGTGGCAGTGGGGATGTGTGGGGGTGTGGCGGTGGGGACGTGTGGCGGTGGGGCGGTGGGGATGTGTGGAGGTGTGGCGGTGGGTCGGTTGTCTACCGGCCGTGGGTTGTTGGATGTTGGTTGTTGGCTGTTGGATGTTCGATGTTCGCTTCTGGCATCGATCACGAGCAGGTTGACGAGGTTGGCGACGTACGGCAGCCGGCCGTCCGCGAGCGTCTCCGCCGAGACGGTGCCGCAAAGTCCCTTCGCCCGGATCTCCGCACGGAGCGCGTCGCGGGATGGCGCATCGGCCGCGAGGCAATGCACGACGAACGGACCCTGCGCCGCGAGATCGACGGCGAGGGCCGCGTTCGGCGAGCCAACCACCGAGCACACGCCCCCCGCCGCACCGCTCCATTTCACCATCTCCGCCGCCGAGGGCCCCGCCGCATCGCCGCGGCCGGCCTGAAGGCCCAGCGCGAGCAGGACGGCCGGAACCCACCCTCCGACCCGGATCGTCATGGCATCCTCCCGCCGGCCTGCGCGGCGATCTCGGCGGCCGGCAACGCCGCGTGAAACACCTTCACCTCGTCGATCAGGCCCTCGAAGGGGTCCGTGATCTCGCAGGGACTGTTCGAGACGTCGAAGCCGATCTCCATGCCCTGCCCGCCGTTGCCCGGGATGAAGCCCGGCGACTTCGTCTCCGCGACCTTCGCCCCGTTCACGAAGAGCTCCAGCCGGTCGTCCCGCACGACGCCCGCGAGGTGGGTCCAGCCGTCGCCCACGGGCGCGGAACCCGTGGCGAGAACGGGCGCTTCTTCCTGGGCGCGCCGGATGCCGAAGCGCGGCGCGCCATCCTTGAGGTGGAGCGAGAAGCCGCAGGCCGCCCCGCCGCGGGCGACGACGACGCCGTTCGATCCCTCGGCCCGGATCCAGGCCATGACGGTGACCGGCTGGCCGCCCATCGAGAACGCGGACGGCTTGCCCAATTCGACGTAGCGCCCCTTCCCGAACCGCAGCGCCTTCCCCACCCGGCCCTCGACGACCTCGCAGCCGCGGATCTGGCCATCGTTTCCTCGGCCGGTCGCGTCGCGCGCGGTCGTCGTCCCGCCATCGTCGAAGCTCCAGTGCGCGGCCGGGGCGACAGGCGGCGGCGGGGGCGGAAGGATCGCCTCGGCCGCGGCGCGCACCGCGGTGTCCTTCTCGCGCGCGAGAACTCCGCGGACCGTCTCGACCGCCTGGGAGCCGTTCAGCATGCCGAGCGCCTGCACGGCCTGCAGGCGGACGGCCGCCTCCGGGGCGGCGGACAGCGGCGCGAGCAGCGAGGGCGCGGCGTCGCGCGCGGTCTCCCGCAGGATCCACGCGATGTGCGGCACATCCGCCCCGGGCACAGCCAGCGCCTTCACGAGCGCCCCGGCGAGCGCCGGATCCCGCAATTCCCGCAGCGCCCAGGCGGCCTGGTCGCGCACGACCCACTCGGGGTCCGCAAGCGCGCCGAGCAACGCGGTCGCGGCGGCCGGATCCCTGATCTCGCCCAGCGCCCAGGCGGCGTGGAAGCGGACGTTGACGTCCGGGTCCTTCAGCGCGGCCGTCAGCGCCGGCACCGCCCGCGCGTCGCGCGCCCCGCCCAGCGCCCGCGCCGTCCGGGCACGGGCCGCCGCATCGGCCGGGGCCAGGGCCGCGGCCGCCTTGCCGGGTGACGGCGCGGCGTTCCCGGCGACGGCCGCCATCCCGAGCGCGGCGGCGACAAGCGAGCGGCATTTCATCTTCGCGTTCATGGTGTCCCGCCGGGTTTGTACGGCAGCGGCGGTGTGCGATCAATGCCGCATGGCCGGTTCGAGTCCCCCCTGCCCCGCGCGGGGCGGCGGTCGGAGCGGTGCGAGGGAGCATCCACAGGCCGCACGGCGCACCGTTCGAATCAGCGGTCGCCGTAACAAAGCACCCGGCCATCCCGGGTGGAAAGGTAGAGGGCCCCGCCGGCGGCGGACATGCCGTCGAAGACGGGCATCGACGGAAGGTCGCATTCGGACACCGTCTTCCCGTCCGACACGGACACCACGCGCAGCCGGACGCCCTTCTCCCCGCGGAACCCCGCGAGCGCTTCGTCGGGATTCTCGAATGCCAGCACCTGCGGATCCTTCCGTGCCACATCGGGCGGACCTGCAACGACAATCTGGTCGGGAGTCAGAACCATGGCGCGAACGATCAACGAGGCCTTGTCGCTCCAGGTTGCCTCCGGTTTCGACGATCGGGCCGATGGACTCGCCGCCGTCTTCGTCCGCGCTTTGCGACGGCCCTCGGTGGAATCGGGGGCGGCGACCGCCGGCGTCTCCGACGGCCGGGGCATCCGGAACAGATGGTAGGCGTCCGCCCGATGGCCGGTCGGTCCGCCGCTGATCGTCACGCGTCCGTAGCCGAACGCGTCGGTCTCGTTGAAGCACAGGATGCGACCGAACGGGACCTTTGCGGCCGCGCGCGCCCATCCGCCCCAGCCGGCGCCGACCTCGTCGCCGATCAGCCAGTACGAACGGACAAACCACTCCTCGCCGAGGAAGCCCATGATGGAGAAGAGGTGCGGTTTCGCCTCGGTCACCTGGTTCAGCTCGAGATCGAAGCGGCAATGCTTCAGGAAGACGGACTCGCCGTCGCCGCTGAGCAGGTCGGTCGTCGTGCCTTCCATGTCGAAGCCTCTCGCCCCTTCCTTGCCGGTCTGGCGGCCGGTCTCGGGATCCAGCAGGGAAACGACCTGATGCGACAACGCCTTCCCCGTCGCCGGATCGATCCGGTAGAACGCGAGGCCCCCGTCGAGGTACGTCGAGCGGCCCGCCGTGGCGTAGACGGCGTCGTTCTGCACGAGGACGGCGCCGTGCACGGGCCAGGCCGATTCGAGCTGGTCATAGGCGGCGGCGCGACGGTCCCTGGGCGCCGCGCGAAACCGCCAGGCGAGCCGGCCGTCGGAGGCGCGCAGGCAGTAGACCCAGCCGTCCGCGGCCCCGAAGAGGACCCGGCCCCGGTACAACGCGGGCGCGCTGTCAATCCGTCCGCCGGCGGTGAAGTGCCACTGCGCCTTCCCGTCCGCGGCGTTCAGCGCGTACACCGTGTGCGCGTCGATCGACGCGACGCAGACCCGGCCGCCGGCGATCACCGGCTGCGTGAGCCGCCCGCCGATCGCGGCGGTCCAGCGGGGGGAGGGCGACGGCGACACGGAGGCGGTCGCGGCCCCGCTGCGGGCCGCGTCGCGACGGTACGCCGGCCAGTCCGCCGGGTCCGGCGCGACGGAATCCGCCTCCGCCATCTCCGCGTAGGCCGGCCCCTTCTCGAGCGCGGGGGCCTCGTCGAACGTCATCCGCGCGACCGGCCCGCGCTGCGGCGCCGCGGCGAAGAAGCCCTCGAGTTTCACGCGCGAGAAGCAGGCGCACGCGTTGGGCGGGGCGTAGAGCAGCCCGTTGCACGGCAGGATCCCGTACTGGCAGGTGCCGCGGATCCAGCTGTTGTTGCCGAGCCATCCCCGGTCCAGGCTGACGACCTCGATCCCGGAGCGCCCGGTGTAGATGTTCCGTTCGGTCGCCTTGTTCCGGTAGCAGCGGTGATGCGCCATGGCCACCGGCGCGCCCTTCCATTCGAGCGCCTGCTTCAGCTCCCCCGTCCGGAGATCGTAGCCCTTGAAGTTGGAGCCGACCCATGCCGTGTCGCCCACGACGAAGAGGTCCACGGGAGAGTTGTAGCCCTCGCTGCAGTCGGCCGACCAGAGCTCGCGCCCGGTGTCGGCCGCGTACGCGCGCAGCACGCTCTTCCCGCTCCGGTCGAACCCGGCCTCGTTCCACCCGTTGATGCCCCAGTCGATGCCGTGGGTCGCGGGCGACGCGGCGGAGGCGACCCGGTCGGCGCACAGCAGCACGCCGCCGGCGGCGACGACCGTCGGGGCCGAGAAGGACATGCGCCGGGTGAGGGTCGTCCGCGGGGTCCGCCACACTTCCCGGCCCGTTCGCGCGTCGAGGCGGACGGCGCTGTCCGTGCCCAGGAAGAACACGCCGCCGTCCTTCACCGCCAGCGACAGCGGCATGACGAAGTCGGCGCCGTCGCCGTCGTGCCGCCAGAGCATCCGGCCGGTATCCGCCTCGACCGCGGCGATGAACCGGAAGCCGCTCGGCGGCGGCTCCCCGCGATCGAACAGCCCCCCGCCCTCGCGACGGACCTCCGAGGTGCCGACCACGAGGTACAGGATCCCGCCGTCCAGCACGATCTCCTCGGTCCGCCCGGTGCCCTCGTAGACCCGCAGCAGCCGGCCCGTCGCCGCGTCGAGGGCGCTGACGGGCGCGGAGAGGCCGAGCGTGACGAAGACGCGCTCCCCATCGGTCGCCAGCCGGCGCGGCAGGTGGACCGGGCCGGAGCGGAAGTGGCGCAACGTGTCCGACCAGTCGGGGATCGCCTGCTTCCACAGCAGCGTCCCGTTGAACGCATCGCGGGCGGCGAGCGTCCACTGGCCCTCGAACCGGATCGAGGCCAGCGGGGCCTCGTCCGCAATGAAGAAAAGCCGGCCCTTCGCGGAGACCGCGGCGCTCATGCTGGCGAGTTCCTCGTGGCTCCGGCCCCACCGCGGCGACGCCACCCACTGAATGGAGCGCGGCTCGGCGCAGACCCGGTCCGCCGCGACGGCGTTGTTGTCCGGACCGTGGAGGTACTGGGGCCATCCGTCGATGTCCGCGGGCCACGGCTTGACGATCTTCTCGCCGCCGAGCAGCGCCACCCCCAGCGGGGCGAGCACGCGCAGGATCTCGGCGCGGGGCACGCCGACCGGCTGCGGGGAGACGATCAGGTTCACGAGGTTGTCGACGTAGGGCAGATGCGTCCCGTCATACCGGTCGACGGACACGGCGCCGTAGCCGCCCGCGGCCAGGAGGGTCTCCCGCGCCGCCGCCACGCGGGCCGGGTCGGTGTCCAGCGCATGGACCAGGTACCGCTCGTTCACCCGCAGGGCGGCCGCAAGCCGCCCGTCGCCGCACCCGAGCTGCACGACCAGGCCCCCTTGGACACCGGAGGCCGCGAGAAGCGCCCCCGCCTCGTCCTGCACCGTCGCGGCGCCGGCCTGCAGGCACAAGGCCAGCGCGATGAACCCCGCCAGGATCCGTTCGCGTCGTCTCACCGCGGTTGCCTCCCCGTTCACGGCCCGCCCGTCCCCAAACACCGCAGGCTGCCGTCCTCCATCGAAACATACAGGCGGCCGGCGGCGGCGATGAGGCCGTCGAAGACCGGCGGGGCATCGAGGGCGAGTTCGGCGAGCTGCTTCCCGTCCTTCGCGGCGAAGGTCAGGAGTTTCGCGCCCTTGCGTCCCTCGAACGCCGCGTACGGGTCCTTCTCGTCGAACTCGTCCGGCGGACCGGCGGCGAAGAGCGCGTCGCCGGCCTTGACGAGGGCCCGGATGCGCACCGGGATCCACGTCTTCCACAGGGGCGGCTCGGCGCGCGTGTAGCCGGTCATCTTGTCGAGGCCGAAGGCGGGGTTCCCGAGCGTCTCGACGGCCCGGCCCCCGCCGCGCTCGTACGCCGACTGCGGCAGCCATTCGACGGGCGGCCGCGAGCCCTCCTCGCCGACGATCTGCGGCTCGTTGCCGTTGCGGTCCGCGTAGAGCAGGTAGCCGTCCTTGCCGGGAAAGAACATCGGGCTGTGGACGTTCCGGCGGACGAACGGCTGCACCGCGTAGGTGGCGGTCTCGCCGACCGCAAGGATCTGGCCGCTCTTCGGCGCCTGGATGGCGAGCTGGAAGCCGGGCCATCGTTTCGCGTACATCCAGAACGCGCGGTTGTACCACGATCCGTCGAGCAGGCCGGCGGTGGAGAAGACGTGCAGGCCGACGTCCGCCTCGCCCTTGGACGACAGGTCGGGGTAGTCCTTCTCCTCAAGCGACGCCGTCAGCCGCTTGTGGCGCATGTAGAGGAACCCGCCTTCGGCGACGAGCACGTCGGAGTTGGCGCCGCGGATGTAGAAGGCGACGTCGCGCACGAGGTTCGTGCCGTCCGGGAAGGGGCCGGACAGCGTCGCGCGGTGCACGATGCGGCCGGTGGCCGGGTCGAGACCCCACACGCGGATGCCGCCGTCGAGGTAGGTCGAGCGCCCCGCCGTCGCGTAGGCGACGCCGTCGTGGACGAGCACGCTGCCGTGAACCGGCCACGCCGACTCCACCTGGTCGAAGCTGCCGATCCGGCGGTCCGCCGGCGCGGCGAGGAAGCTCCAGGCCAGGGCCCCGTCCGTTGCGCGAAGGCAGTAGACCCGGCCGTCCGCGCTGCCGAAGAGCACACGCCCGCCGCTGACGGTGGGCGGCGAGTCGATGCGGCCGCCGGCGACGAAGGTCCACGCCGGCGCTCCGGTCGCCGCGTCGAACGCGTGCAGCGTGTGGGCGTCGACCGCGGCCGCATAGACCCGACCGCCCGCGCACACCGGCTGGGTCAGGCGTCCGCCGATCTTCGCGCGCCAGCGTTCGGCCACGTCCGTTCCCACCGGCGCGGCCGTGGCGCCATGGCGCGCGGCATCGCGCCGGTACGTCGGCCAGTCCGCCGCGCCGTCCCCGGGCGATCCGTCGGCCACCGCGCCATAGGCGGGACCCGTTTCGATCCGCCGCGCATCCGGGACCGGCGTCACGGCCGCGGCGGCCTCCGCGGAGGCGAGGGCCGTGAAGCCGAGCTGCTTCGCGCCGGGCTGGCAGAAGCACTGGTCCGGCGGCACGTACAGGAGGCCGTTGCACGGGACCATCCCCATCCGGCACGCCCCGCGCACGAAGTTGTTCTGCACGTGCGCGGCGCCGCGGAGGTCGAGGAATTCGGCGCCCTCCATCGAGGCGATGAGGTAGCGGTCCGTCGCCTTGTTGCGGTAGCAGCGGTGATGATGCTCGGGGCTCAGAAGGTCGGGCGCGAAGATCCGTTTCCGCTCCTCGCCGGTGCGGAGATCGAATCCGACGGCCAGGACGTGCGCGCTCTTGCGGCCGCCGGGCGAGCGGTCCTTCTCGACGTGGAACATGCCGGGCCAGACGGTCCCGTCGACGACGAAGAGGTCCGTTCCGAAGACCGCCTCGCCGAACTCCGTCTCCTTCCGCCACAACCGGCCCCCCGTGGCCGCATCGAGCGCTTCGACGCCCTTGCCGGCGCGCAGGACGATGACCCCGTCCTTCACGACCAGGGTCTGCACGCCGCGGGCCGACCCCGACGCCTTCCACAGATCGCGCCCGGTCCTCAGGTCCGCCGCCGCCAGACCGGGGCCGGCGTCGTAGATCACGCGGCCGCCCCCGATCACCAGCGAGAGGCCGCGCAACGTGCCGAGTTCCTTCCGCCAAAGCACGTCCCCCTTCGCCCCGTCGACCGCGGTCAGCACGCCGCCGCCATCCTCCGCCTGCGCCTTCCCCTTCCGCTTCGCCGGGGCGTCGTCGCCCGTCTTGGAATACGCGAGGACGACGCCGTCCGCGGCGACGATCTGCCGCACGGGTTCCGTGCCTTCGACCGTGGCGAGGGTCGTCCCCGTCGCGGCGTCGAGGATGGTCAGCGGGGCGCGGTAGCCCAGGGTGACGTAGAGCCGGTCGCCCTGCACGACCACGCGACGGTGGTTCTCGTCGGGCACGACCGTCCGCCCGCCGGTGATCGTCGTCCAGTCCTTGCCCTCGAACCGGTCCGCCGCCCACTCCGGCCAGCCCCAGGGCCCGACCGGCCGCTTCCACAGCAGCGTCCCGTTGAACGCGTCGCGGCAGACGAGCGACCACCGCTCCGGAAGCCGCTGGTCGGTGATGCCGACCAGGCCCTCGTCGAGCAGGTAGAACACGCGACCCCCTCCGGAGACCATCGCCTCGAAGCCGGACGGCGTCTCGTGGCTGCGGAGCCAGAGCGGGGGGGCCATCCACTGCATGACCCTCGGCGGGCCGACGCGCTCGTCGGCGGCCACCGCGTTGTTGCCGGCGTCGTGCAGGAAATGCGTCCATTCGTCGATGTCCGCCGGCCGCGGCTTGACCGTCCGCTTCCCGCCGACCCATGCGACGCCCCCGGGGGCAAGGACGCGAAGGATCTCCGGCATCGGCGCGACGGCGGGGTCGCCCGCGACGACCAGGTTGACCAGGTTGTCGGCATACGGCAGGCGCGCGGGGTCGGCCCGGCGGTCGACGGACACCGGCCCGTAGGATCCCCGCCCCGCGATCTCCGCGCGCGCCGCGGCGACCTTTGCGGGATCGGTGTCCAGCGCATGCACGACCCATGCGTCGCCCGCCCGAAGCCCCGCGAGCAGGGCGGCATCGTCGCAGCCGATCACCGCGACGAGTCCTCCCTTCACGCCGGTCTCCTGAAGGATCCGCCGGGCCAGCGCGGCCCCCGTCTCCGTCCCGGCGGCGGTCGCATCGCCCGGGGCCGTCGCCGCGTGGCCCGAAGCGGCCAGCGCCGCCAACACCATCACGAGGGAAAGGCGGAGGCTCATGTCTTCATCTCCTGTGCCCGATTCCGGCGGCGGACGCCGGGTCGGGCTCCCGTTTGTACGGCAGCCGCGGGGCTTCTTCAACCCGCGACCAGGGCAGAAGCATCTTCCTCGAGGTCGTGGCACCTTTCGGTCGGCGGGGCGCGGAGTCGCTGGTGGACGCAGGAGCCCTTGCGGTTGCGGGGGTGCGACGCGCACCAGGCCGGCCGGATCGCGCGGGATCCCGCCCCGCCTGCGGCGTTGCCGAAGGGGGCGCGGACACGAGTCCCGCCTTCGCCCCCGCAGGGCGGGGCTCCGGCGTGGCACGCCAGCCTTCGGCACGATGCGCGTTCCCGGCCGGGCCCCTCGCGGGCTCGGGGCCACCTGGTGCGCGCCGCGGCAGCGCCATGGCCTTGATTCGAGGATCGTTCGGCTGGGATCTCCCTTTCCCGGCGATGGAAGGGGAATCCTGAGGATCCCGAGCACACGGCTCGGTTTCGACAGGAACAAGATGCGTCGGCCCTGAACCCGCGACTTCCAAGGGGGCGCATCTCCGGTCCTGTGCAGCGATAACGAAGGCGCCCGCACGATCAGGTCAGTGAATCGGAGATGCGCCCCTTCCAAGGGTTGGAAGCCCCGGGCGCCGCCACTTCCAAGGATTGGAAACCGCGGCCCATCCGCATTGAATCCGGGCGGGCGGGCGCGTAGGTTCCGCCCGTGCCACGCATCCGGATGAACGAGAGGCCGCTCGCCGTCGAGGACGGCCTCACGCTGCTGGGCCTGCGCGACCGCGAGAAGCCCGACGCCGACGTCGTGACGCTGAACGGCGGGCTGCCCGCCGGCGATTCCGTCCTGCGCGAGGGCGATTCCGTGTGTCTCATCCGTCGCGGCGAGATCCCCGACCCGGCGGAACTCGACGCGCTGATGGCCGCTCGCCACACGCCCGGCGTACACCGCCGCCTGGCGCAGGCCTCCGTCGGCATCGCCGGGCTGGGCGGACTGGGATCCGCCGTCGCCGTCGCACTCGCCCGCGTCGGCATCGGCCGGCTGGTCCTTGCGGACTTCGACGTCGTCGAGCCGAGCAACCTGAACCGCCAGCAGTACTTCACCGACCAGATCGGCATGCGGAAGACGGAAGCGCTGGCGGCCAACCTCGCGCGCATCCATCCGCGGGTCCGGTGCGAGACCCACGCGGTCCGGCTCGTCCCGGACAACCTCGCATCGGTCTTCGCCACGGTCGATGTCCTCGTCGAGGCCTTCGACCGCGCCGACCAGAAGGTCATGCTGCTCCAGGCGTTCGCCGCCGCGCGGCCGGACATCCCGATCGTCGGCGCGTCGGGTCTCGCGGGTCACGGCGACGAGTCGGGCCTCGCGGTCCGCCGCCTCGGGCCGAACCTGTACATCGTGGGCGACCTCGAAACCGCGGCCCGGCCGGGCTGCGGCCTGATGGCGCCGCGCGTCGGCATCGCCGCGCACATGCAGGCGAATGTCGTGCTGCGGCTGCTGGTCGACGGCGCGGACCGAGGAGGGCGGACATGAAGATCACGATGGTCTATCACGCGCAGATCCGGCGGCTGGCCGGCATCGCCGAGGAGGGCGTCGAGCTGTCCGACGGGGCGACCGTGGCGGACGCCATGCGCCGCGCGCCGGGGGCCGCCGCGGCGGCGGAGCTTCTGTTCGACGCGGAGGGCCGCCTGCAGCCGGTGATCCTGACCGTCCTCAACGGGGTCCCGGCCGGGCCCGGACACGCGCTGCGCGACGGCGACACGCTGGCGCTGTTCTCGCCCGTCGCCGGAGGATGACCGCCGCCATGGATGCGCGACGCAGGCCGCTGACGGACGAGGACCGGGCCGTCCACGAGTGGCAGATGTGGATCGACGGCTTCGGCGAGGCCGCGCAGGAGCGGCTGAAGGGGGCCACCGCGCTCGTCAGCCGCTGCGGCGGGCTCGGCGGGCCGCTGTGCTACCACCTCGCCTCGGCCGGGATTGGGCGGCTCATCCTCGCCCACGCCGGCGTCGTGCGACCGTCGGACCTCAACCGCCAGATCCTGATGACGCACGACTGGATCGGCCGCCCGCGCGTTGAAAGCGCGCGCCGCCGGCTGCTCGAGTTGAACCCGCGGATGGAGATCGAGGCCGTCGCGGAGAACGTGACCGAGGCCAACGCCGCGGCCCTCGTCGGCCGGGCGGACATCGTTTTCGACTGCGCCCCGCTCTTCCGCGAGCGCTTCCTGATGAACCGCGAGTGCGTCCGGCAGCGGAAGCCGATGATCGAGGCCGCGGTGTTCGAGATGGAGGGGCAGGTCACGACCGTCCTGCCCGGCGGGACCCCGTGCCTCGCGTGCCTCTATCCCGCCGATCCGCCGCAATGGAACAGGCGGTTCCCCGTCCTCGGGGCCGTCTCCGCCATGGCCGCCGCCATCGCGGCGACGGAAGGGATCAAGATCCTGGCGGGGCTCGGCGCAGGGCTGGCGGGCACGCTGCTCCACTTCGACGGCCGGTCGATGACTTTCCAACGCATCCCCATCGCCCGCCGGCCCGACTGCGCGGTGTGCTC
This sequence comes from Lentisphaerota bacterium, assembly GCA_016873715.1. Lineage (GTDB taxonomy): Bacteria > Verrucomicrobiota > Kiritimatiellia > PWTM01 > PWTM01 > VGWF01. Next base: position 48,012 of record VGWF01000009.1, read on the forward strand.
ATCCCCCGCCGGCTGAAGACCCGCGCCAGGAGAGCTACTCCGGCTTCCCGTAGCACTGGACCTTGCCGTCGAGCGTGCAGACGTAGAGGCGGCCGCGGGCGACGGCCATGCCGTCCCAGACCGGCGGCTGCTCCAGCTTGAACTCGCCGGCGGGCTCCCCGGTCTCCGCATCGATGAGCTGCATGATGCCGCCGCGCTTCCCGTCGAGCGCGGCGTTCTGCTCGTCGAGGCTTTCCTGCACCGTGGCATCGCGCTGGGTCAGGCGCTCGAACACGTACTCCTCGTCGATGACGTCGGGAGGGCCTGCGATGCAGATGCTGCGGCCGGCCATCGCCATCGCGCGGGTGATGATCGGGACCTTGCCGCTCCAGTCGCACTGCACGTACGAGACGGCGCCTTTCGCGGGCGCCCCCTTCGCGGCGACGGCGGGACGGGCCTTGCCGAACTCGAGCGCGTCGCCGTTGCGGCCCTTGCCGGCCGTTGCGCCCGTCACGACGCCCTCGAGACGGCTCGCGCCGGCATCGACCGCCCTGCCGCCGTCGAACGTGCAGGCCAGCACCGCGTCGTTCGCGCTTCGTGCGTCGCCCGCGGCGGCGCGGGCGCGGATCGCCTCGGCGTCCAGCTCGCGATGGTGCACGACGACCTCGTCGATGAGGCCCGCGAACGGGAACTCGCGGGCGTAGTCGCCGACCGACCCGCCCGAGTCGGACCCGATCTCCATCGTCTGCTTCGGCCTCGTCAGCATCCCGGCGGCCCGCGCCTCGCCCGCGAGGCGGCCGTCGACGTAGAGCCGCATCGACTTGTCGGTGCCGAGCACGGCGGCCACGTGGTGCCAGCCGTCGCCCAGCGGTTCCTTCGCCTCCGCGGCCGCGAGCGTCTTCTCCGCCCGCACCGCGAACGTCGGCGCGCCGCCGGTGAGATAGAGCGAGTAGCCGGCCTGCGGACCGCCGTGGGAGACGACGACGCCATCGCCTCCGGGCGAGTTCACCCAGGCCTCGACCGTCAGCGGCTTGCCGGCCGGGTCGAGCGCGTCCGCATCGGGGAACCTCACGCCGGGAACGGAGGCGGGCGCCGCCGGCGCGGGCGCGGCCTTGCCCTTCCGCTTCGGCCCCTCATCGGGCGGCGGCGCGACGTCCGGCGCGACGCGGCTCGCGGCGAAGAGGCGGTGTTCCATCGTCGTCGTCCACTTGAGGTACTGCGGCTCGCGGCCGAAGCCGTAGACGGTCGTGCCGTTGTGGACGAGGATCCGCCCCGCCGGCGTGTACTTCCCGGCCTGGTAGTAGCCGTTGTGGCCGCCGGCGAAGCTCTTTCCGTAGACCCAGTAGCTGCGGTGGAACCACGAGTCGTCGAGGAAGCCCATCGGCGCGAAGATATGGGCGCCCTCGCCCTTTTGCGCCGCGCCCTGCTCCGCCGCGTTGCCGGAGATCGGGCCGATGTCGATGCGCGTGCCGTCGGCGGCGATCTTCTGCGACCGCAGGTAGATGTGCTTCCCGTCGCTGGAGAGGATGTCGTTCAGGCCGACCGGCATCTGGAGCGTCTTGTGCCGCATCTGCAGGTCGCCTCCGGTCTCGGGATCGCGGCTGTCGTAGACAACCTCGGCGAGTTTCCGCCCGGTCGCGGCGTCGAGACGGATGAACCGCAGGCCGCCGTCGAGGTACATGGACCGGCCAGCGACGCAACTGACGGCGCCGTCCTCGACGAGCACGCTGCCGTGGACCGGCCAGACGCTCTCCATCTGCTCCCACGCGCCGTGGCGCTGCGGACCGGGCGCGGCGCGGAACCGCCAGATCATCGCCCCGTCGGTCGCGCGCAGACAGTAGACCCAGCCGTCCTTGCCGCCGAACAGCACGCGGCCCTTCCAGACCGTCGGCGGCGAGTCGATGCGGGCTCCGGCCGTGAAATGCCAGCGGCGCGCGCCGCTCCCCGCGTCGAGCGCGTGCAGCGTGTGCGCGTCGACCTGCGCGACGTAGGCCAGCCCGCCGGCGACCACCGGCGCGCTGAGCGGGCCGCCCAGGTCGGCGTCCCACGCCTTCCCGAGATCCGCCGCCAGCGGCTGGTCGCTGAAGCCGCTGCGCGCGGCGTCGTGGCGGTAGGTCGGCCAGTCCTTCGCATCGGCGCCCGATTCGTCGAACGGCTGTCCCCACGCGGGACCGCGCTCGAGGCGCTGTGCGTCGGGCGGCGGCGCGACCTTCACCGTCGCCCCGGCCGGCGCGAGCGCGTTCATGCCGTCGAGCTTCGCCTCGGGATAGCACGCGCAGTTGTGCGGGCCGGCGTAGACGAGGCCGTTGGCGGGAAGCACGCCGTAGAGGCACGCGCCGCGGACCCAGTGGTTGATGTCCCAGTGGCTCGCGCCGTGGTCGACGAACTCGATCCCGGTGCGCGACGGCAGGATGAAGGACTCCGTCGCCTTGGCGATGTAGCAGCGGTGATGGAACCAGTAGCATTCGATGTCGGGCGCGAACTGTTTCACGATCTCGCCCGTCCGCGGATCGCGGCCCTTGAACTCGCCGGTCTGGCCGCCGGACAGCGTCCCGGCGTTCCACACGAGCCCGCCCGCCACGAGCAGGTCCTCGGGCGAACGGTAGCCGGACTTCTCGTGCGGCGCCTGCCAGAGCCGCTTTCCGGACGCCGCGTCGAAGCCCGACATCGAGCCGTCGCCGCCGGCGTAGAGGACCGTGTCGTCGTTCAGCAGGAGCCGCGGCCCGTAGTTGAACTCGAAGAGCTTCCGCTTCGTCACCGGCTCGCTGGTCCACGTCTTCTTCCCGGTCGCCGGGTCGATGCACGCCAGCGCCGTCCCGTCGTGGTACACCACGCGCTTCCCGTCCGCCGCCATCGTCAGCGGCGCGATGCGGTCCTCGACGCGCCACTTCACGCGCCCCGTCGCCGCGTCGACCGCCAGAAGGACCCGCGCCTTCTCGTCCCAGTTGTACTCCGTCTCCACCCGCCGCTGGTCGCCCGTGTTGTGCAGCGGCGCGAACTCGGCGAGCTGCCAGGCGCCGGGGTTGACGAGGACGTACAGGGTGCCGTCGACGTGCAGGATCTCCTCGGCGCCCCGCGTGTCGGCGTAGACGCGGACCGGCTCGCCCGTCGCCGCGTCGAGGCAGCTTACCGGCTCGCCGAGGCCGAGCGTGACGAAGATGCGGTCGCCGTCGCCGACCAGCCGCCGCGTGAGCTGCGTGGGCCCCGACTTGAGCGGCCAGAGGTTCGTGTTCCACTTCTCGATCGTCCGCTTCCAGAGGATCGTCCCGTTGAAGGCGTCGCGCGCCATCAACGCCCACTTCGAGGGCAGCAGGATCGAGATCCTCGATCCCTCGTCGATGACGTAGATCAGCCGGCCGTTGCACGACACCATGGCGCTCAGGCTCGACATGCGGTCGTGATGCCGCGACCAGCGCGGACTGCCGACCCATTGCAACCGCTCCGGCGGCGCGACGACCTTGTCCTTCGACACCGCGTTGCCGCGCGCGTCGTAGTAGTAGTGCGTCCAGTCGTCCAGCGTCTCCGGCCGCGGCTTCCCCGTCCGCACCCACCGTCCGTCCTTCTTCGCCACCACCGCGCCGCCCGGCACAAGCACGCGCAGGGCCTCGGCGACCGGCACGGTGGCGTCGTCGAGCACGACGAGGTTGACGAGGCCGTCGACGTAGGGCAGCGCGGCGCCTTCGAGGCGGTCGATGCTGACCTCGCCGTAGGCGCCCGCCGCGAGCAGCGCCTCGCGCGCCGCCGCGACGCGCTTCGGATCCGCGTCGAGCCCCTGCACCTGGAACCGGCCGCCCGCCCGCAGCGCCGCCGTCATCCGGCCGTCGCCCGCGCCGACGTGCACCACCAGCCCGCCCTTCACCCCCGACGCATCCAAAGCCGCCTTCGCCTCATCCTCCACCGGCCCGGCGCGCACGGAGGCATGCCCGACGGCCAGCATCAGGACGGCCACCCCGACGATCCTCAGCATTCGACTGGTCATCTTCATCTCTCCGCTTGGAACGGCCGCGCCACGCTGCCGGATCCGGCGTATCCATGGCAAGCCTGAACCGACGGGTAGAGAACGGCCGGGACTTGCGAAAATTGCTGACACCGCAAGGGGCGGGCCCCTATCGCCGGCCCTCGCGGGCCGGATCCACGGCGACATCGTTGGCTTGCCGTGCGCCGGGCGTGCTGCGGCCGTCGGCGACGATCCGATCGAGCGCCGCCGTCAGCCGCGCGACGACCTCCGGGTTCGCCGCCGCGACGTTGGTCGTCTCGCCCGGGTCCGCCGCCATGTCGTAGAGCTGCGGCGACTCCGTCCCCCCGCCCTTGCTCCATCCGCCGCTCCCGGCGCAGAGACACAGCTTCCAGCGCCCGTCCCGGATCGCGAAGCGCCCGCTGATGCTGTGGTGAACGACCGGTGGACGTGGCGCCTCCGAACGTGGGGCCGTATGGCTGTGTGGCGGTGTGGCAGAAGGGCTGTGTGGCGGTGGGGCGGTGTGGACGTGTGGCGGTGTGGCCGTGGTTCCGCGTTGGATGTTGGCTGTTGGTTGTTGGTTGTTGGATGCTGGCTCCGCCGTTCTGCCTTCGGTGTTCGATGTTCGTTGTTCGATGTTCGATGTTCCGTTTAGGGCGTTCCTCGCCGCGCGCAGCGCGGGGAGCAGGCTCACGCTGTCCTCGCCGGCGTTCTCCGGCAACGTCGCGCCGACGATCTCCGCGCAGGTCGCCATCAGGTCGGTAAGGCAGACGAGCCCGCCGTTCGTCGAACCGGCCGCGACCACGCCGGGCCAGCGCGCGAGGAACGGCACGCGGTGGCCACCGTCCCAGATGTCCGCCTTGGTTCCGCGGAACCGCGCGCTCGGGAAATGCCCCTGCTTCTCGAGGTTCCCGATCCCCGCCGCGGGCGAGCAGCCGTTGTCGCTGGTGAAGATGACCAGCGTGTTCGACGCGGCGCCCGAGGCGTCCAGCGCCGCCAGCACCTCCCCGACCGCCCCGTCGGTCTGCATCACGAAGTCGCCGTAGTCGCCCAGCCCGCTCCGTCCCTGCCATTCCTTCGAAGGCACGATCGGCGTGTGCGGCGAGCTGAGCGCCAGGTACAGGAAGAACGGTCCTCCGGATTGGATGTCGGGTGTTGGATGTTGGGCGTTGGGTGCTGGATCCTGAGTACCAGATGTTCGTCGTTGGATGTTGGATGTTGGGTATTGGGTGTTGGATGTTGGATGCTGCCTCCGCCCTTCGGTGTTCGGTGTTCGATGTTCGGTGTTCGGTGTTCGCCTCAGGACGTACTCCGCCGCATGCCGCGCCAGCCTCGGCAGCATGTCGACCGGCTCGACCAGCTCGGTCACGCGGTCGTCGACGAACAGCGACTTGATCATGCGCGCGTGGTGGAAGCCGTAGAAGTGGTCGAACCCGCGCGAGAGCGGGCCGTCCTCCGTCCGCGCCCCGACCGCCGCCCCGGCGGAGCCGCCCTTCCCCTTCTTGCCGCTCTTCCCCCCGTCGACCGTGAAGCCCAGGTGCCACTTGCCGACGCAGGCGGAATGGTAGCCGTGCCGCTTCAGCAGCGACGGGACGGTCAGGCGGTCCGCGGCGATCAGCGGCGTCACGTAGTCGTCCAGCACGCCCTTCTGCAGCCGCGTCCGCCACGCGTAGCGGCCGGTGAGCACCCCGTAGCGCGTCGGCGTGCAGACCGACGCCCCGGAGTGCGCATCGGTGAATGTCATCCCCTCCCGCGCGATCCGGTCGAGATTCGGCGTCGGGATCCGTCCGCGCTCGGGATTCAGGCACCGCACGTCGCCGTAGCCGAGGTCATCCGCGAGGATGTACACGATGTTCGGAGGCGGCGAGGCGGCGGCGGACGCGGCGGCAAGGCCCAGGACGGCGAGCAACGGAAGCCTGCGCATCGGAATCCCTCCTACCGGAACGGCACGGCGCGGAGCGGCGACGGGGCATCCGCGCCGTTCCACCTCATCGCCTCGTTCGGCCCGAGGGCGACCGCGTGATCCGCGCCGCCCGCGACGGCGACCCTCACGGTCCGCTTCTCCGCCTCGATGCCCGCGACTTCGATCGGCTCGCCGTCGAGGCCCGTCACCACGCGCACGCCGGCCGTGAACGTGAACCGCTCCCGCCCGTTCAGGCGCGCGGAGCAGCGCCCGGCCTCACAGACGAGCGTCCATTCGCGGTCGCCCCAGCGCTGCGTGTACGTGAAGTCCGTCCCGTCGACCGCCGACCACCAGACCCGGCCGGCCGCGACGTCGACGTGGATCCCGTGCATCCGCGAGATGTACTCGAGCGCGGCGAGCATCATCGGTCCGTAGCCGTCGTCCTTCGGCCCCGACGGACGGCCCGTCTGCGCGTCGAGCTGCTGCGCGAACTTGAACCCGTTCCGGATCAGCACGGGCAGCAGCTTCCGCCCGACCAGCGTCACCTCGGCGACGTGCCCGTAGTTCTCCAGCGCCCGGATCGCGCGCTGGTAGGTCAGGCCCTGCGGCTGGCCGCTCCAGCTGTTGCCCTCGTCGTTCCGGTAAAGGGGATCCCGGACGGCGATGGAGGGCAGCGGCACGGGCGTCCAGAACTCGTCCGGGTTGAGCAGGTGATGGCGGATGAATGCGTCGGCCATCTCCTGCGTGAAGACCCCGTACCACATGCACCGGAGGTTGTTGTGGATCAGCTCGTCCAGCCGCCGCCCCGTGCGGTCGCGGTCGAAGCAGGCGTGGCGGGCGGGATCCCAGAGGCGTTCGATCAGGCGCCGCCGCACCTCCGCGGCTTCGCGGAGCCAGTGCTCCTCGCGACCGTTGTCCAGTTCGCGGGCGATCCGCGCCAGCGTCGCGCGCCCCTCGTAGCTGTAGGCCATCACGTCCATCGACGCGAACGGCACGAGCACGTCCTCCCGCCGCGGCGGCGGCAGCTTCGCGTGGGCGTGCTCGCCCCAGTAGCGCTTCATGTTCGCGGGATCCTGCGGATCCGGCGTGCGCGGGTCGCCCGGCGGGAACTCGAACGGCCAGCGCGTCGGCGCGTTGCGGGTCAGGAGCCGCGAGCTGTTGTCCTCGCCGGTGTCCCACACGCACCAGGTCTCGAGGATGCCGTCGCCGTTGGAATCGCGCGTGCGCCACAGGTAGGCGTCGTGGGCCTCCAGCGCCTTGTACAGGCGGAGGAGGTAGTCCCTGTCGCGCCCGGCCCAGACGTACATCCGCCACGCGGGGTCGGGGAAGCAGTAGCCCTGGAACATCTCGAAGTCGGCGGCGATGCCGTGCGCGGGAAGCCACACGTATCCCTCGGGCGCATTCGTATCGCATCCGCGCTTCAGGGCGGCGGCGGTGGAGACCACCATGCCCGGCAGCCGCCCGTCGGCGCGCTGGCCATGCAGGAAGATCACCTGGTTGTTCAGCGCGACCTCGATGTCGCGCTTCGCGTACATCTCGCCGCCCATCGGCTGCGTTTCGATCCACGCGTTGTTGTAGCCGCCGCCCTCGACCAGGATCCGCATCGACGACGTGAATTGCACGACGTTCGACGCGCACTTCGCCTCCGCCGCGTCGAAGAGCCCCTGCAGGCCCGCGTCCGCCGTGCGGAACGCCACCCCCGTCCGGGGCACGCCGCCCCCGTCCGCGGCCCCCGCTGCCGCCAGCAGCGCCGCACACGCCACACACGCCGCGGAGACGCCCGCCATCCGTCGAAGTGATGTCATGGCGGGACGATACCGCGCGGGCCCGCCAAGCGCGACCCGTTCGGCGTCACTCCCTGCGCGCGCGGATGCGATAGAACTGGGTCGGCAAGGGCGAGAGGTCGAGGCAGTTGGTCCATGGGGCGGTCGGCGGGGTGTTCGTGAAGACGGCCTGCCACGCGGTTCCGGCGAGGAGATCGTTCTTCTTCTCGATGAACTGCCAGGACTGCCGGCCCCCCATCCAGGACATCCGCACGCCGCCGCCCTCCCGGGTCACGGTGGTGAGGCGAAGCACGGAGGCCGTATCGAGGGGATCCGTGTCGGCGCCGTATTCCGTCGCGGCGTCCGTACCGTCGGTGTCGGTGTCGGACGATGCGTCGCCCGCATCGACCGGCGAGAGCCGATATCGAAGCTCCCACTCGTCCGGGATGCCGTCTCCGTCCGAGTCCGCCGCGGGATGGACGCTCTCGAAGCACCCCATGTCGACCTCGGCGACCGTGTCCGCGTCGCCATCGAGAGGCCACGGCAGGCCGTCCAGGTCCGCGGCGGTCGGACGGACGGACGTCCGGCCCCGATCGAGACAGGGCGAGGCCAGCGACAGGTGGAAGTCCGAGGCCGACACGAACAAGGGAGGCGCCGCGACATTGCCCTCGCCCCCGGGGTCCGGCGTGGTGCAACTGTGTGCGATACCGACCACGTCGGCGGTGAAGTTGGAATCGACCGGCGCGACGTTGTACCACGCAATGCAGTTGGACATCGTGCAGCTTGACGCGGCGCCCCCTCCGCCGTTGGTGGCGGCATTCCCGGCCAGGGTGCAGTTCACAAGATCGCTGAAGTACGCCCCGCCTCCGTATTGGGCCACGTTCCCCGTCAACAGGCAGGCCCCGAGCGTGCACCCGATGACCCCGCCGCCGTTGCTGGACGTACGGTTGCTGGTCACCCGGCATTGAAGCAGCGTGGCCCCGTGGGCGCCGCCGCCGCCGTTGGGCGCCGTGTTGCCGTTCAGGACGCACCGGGTCAGCCCGCCCCCGAACGCCCCCCCCCCGACGCTGGCCAGGTTGCCCTCCAGGGTGCAGCCGATGAGCGTTCCATCCATGGACCCGCCCCCGGCATCCACGGCAGCGTTCGAGGATACGGCACAGTCCAGGAGAGTGCCTGCCAGACTGCCGCCGCCCTGGAATGCGCTGTTGCCGCGAAGGACGCAGTTGCTGGCCGTGCCGCTGAACAGGCCGCCGCCGAAGTGCGCGGCGCAATCCAGGATCCTCGACCCCCGGATCAGGGCCCCCGGCGAGCCCCAGAAACCACCCCCGCTTAGCTGGCTCGAGCTTTCGAATCCCGTGTGATGCGTGCAGCCGTTGGTGAGCGTGAACCCGTCGACGACCACGCCATCGTCGCCCGCATGGATGCAGCGGATCGCATCGAAGCCCTTCGGCCCGTGGCCCGCGATGATGGTGGCTTCGGGCCCGTTGACGCTGCGCAGCGTAAGGGGACGGAGGATGACCACCCGGTTGCTGACGCCCCAGGACACGGCGGGCCGCGCACCGGTGGCGTAAACGCCGTTGGTCACCAGAACGATGTCGCCAACCCCGGCCGCGTCGACGGCCTGCTGGATCGTGTGACAGGCATTCGACCACTCCAGCCCGGGCCCGTCGGCGGGGCTGTCGGGCCACACGTGCCAGACCACCGGAATCCGGGTGCCGACCGTGATGACGATCGAGGTTGCGATTCCCGCGGGATGCGTCTCGTTGAACGCAGTGAGCGTCACGGTGTACGTGCCGACGTTTGTCCACGTGTGCGATACAAAGGGGCGATTGTCGATCGTCGTGTCATCCCCGAACGTCCACTGGCTGCCGGTGGTCCGTCCTTCGACAAGGTTGGTGAAGCAAAGCTCGACACCCTCGGTGCCGTTGGTGTAGCCGACTCCGATGGCGACCCCCAGGGTTCCCGTGACCGAGCCGGACACGAACTCGTCGCACCCCATCGACGGCGGATCGCTCCACGTCTCGCCGTCAATGTCGAGCCCGGGCAGGGTCCGGGGAGTTCCCTGCCCTGCGCACGGGGAGCCGAACGACAGGTGAGAGATGCCGGCCAGGAGGGGGTCGACGGCGAGGTTTCCCTCACCCCCCGGATCGGGCGTCGTGCACGAGTATCGGATGGCGCCGGGTGCGCCCTGCCAGTTCGGATTCCCGGGAGCCCGATTGAAGTACACGATGCAGTTCTCCAGCACGCTCCCGGCAGAGCCGCCGCCCGAGGAGGAGGCCCCGTTGCCTGTGAGGGTGCTGTTCCGTGCGATGCTTCCGCCGATGCCCCCTCCGCTCGTGGCGCGGTTGCCCCAGACCGCGCAGGCGTCGAGCGTGCAGTCGTAGGCGCCACCTCCGTCGGCCAGGGTCTGGTTGCCGGACAGCGTGCACTGCGACAGCACCGCGCCATAGGCGCCGCCGCCCTTCACAGCGATATTGGCCTTGATCGCGCACCGGGTGGCCGTGCCCCGGTAGGAACCTCCGCCGACCCAGGCCGCCGAGTTGCTGGCAAGCACACAGGACACGACGTGCGCATCACGCTCGCAGAACACGCCGCCTCCGCTCTGCTCATAGGCGGTATCGCCGGTCACCAGAGTGCGTCCCGCGACCAGGCCGAATCCCTCCAGGCGCGCCCCCTCGGCCAGGAACGCGCATCGCACGGCATTGTGGCCGTGAGGCGCGCCCCCCACGATCACAGCGGCCTCCGCGCCGTGGACGCTGCGGACGACCATCGGCATCAGGATGCAGACGCGGTTCGTCAGGTTCCGGCCGGGCGCCGGACGGCCGCCGGAATCGTAGGTTCCGTCCGCCACCCGCACGAGCGCGCCGGCAACGGTGACGGCATCCACGGCCTCCTGGATCGTCACGGCCGCCGTGGCCGAGTTGGTGTAGGGAGGGGCCGGAGTTGCACTGGATGCGTCCACGAAGTGAACCGGCTGATCGACCACATGGACGACGGCGGTCGCTGCGACGCCGCCGGGATGGGTCTCGTTGCGCCCGGTCAGGATCACGGGGTAGGTGCCGGCGGAGGTCCATGCGTGGCGCACAACCGGCGCTCGGGTTGTGGTGACGCCGTCCCCGAAATCCCACTCGCCCTCCGACGTGCGGCCCCCGATCAACGCGGCGAGTTCAAGGTCAAAGCCCGCCACAACGTTCGTGAAGGCGGCCGAGATGGCCACATCGAGCCGGCCCGTGACGGCCCCCGCATGAACCTCGTCGCAGCCCATGGACGGCGTGGCCGCCCAGGGTTCGCCATCGATGTCCGCCCCTGCCGCCCGCGGAGCTCCCTGTCCGATGCACGGGGACATCGATCCGAGATGGGTTGCGCTGGCCAGGCCCGGATCCGCAGCAATGTTCCCGGTGCCGCCCGGATCGGGAGCGATGCAACTGTAGGTAATGGCGTTGCTCGCGCCCTCCCAGTTCGGCGAGCGCGGCGCGCGATTCGCCCATAGAATGCAGTTGGCCACAACGCCCGAACAGGCCCCTCCGCCGAGGTCCGCGATGTTTCCTGCCAGCGTGCAATTCGTCAGGGCGGCCTCCCGGGATCCACCGCCGATCGACGAGGAGTTCCGCGAGAAAA
>VGWF01000010.1:0-45000 GCA_016873715.1 Lentisphaerota bacterium
CCCCGCTCGCGCTTCGGCGCCGCCGCGTCCGCCCCGGACGCCGCGACGCCGAAGCCGGGGCGGAAGGCGACCGCCGCGAAATGAGGCCCGGCCTCGGCCCCCGCCCGGGAACGCGTCTCCAGGTCCGCATGGCCACGGGATCCCTCGAACGGCCGGGCCGAACGGGAAGCCCTCGCGAGCTTCGTCGCCATCCCTGCGCCTGTCCTGCGCAGGGTGACGGCCGGGGGGCGGGCGCCAACGTAGTCCTCACGCTCCGCGTGAGGACATCTCCGCAATCCGGATGGTCATCACGCGGAGCGTGATGACTACCCTGCGGGGCCGCCGCCGATCCTGCGCGGGGTGATGGACGGAGGCGGGCGCCCTCCGCGGACCGGGGTGCCATAATGGTCTTGCCGACTCGGGCGGAAACCTGCGATATAGGACGGCTGACGGCAGGGAGGGACTCCATCCATGACGGAAGACCGGAGACGGCCGGGGAAGGTGCTTCTGGCGGCGATCTTGACGCTGGGAGGCGCGGCGACGGCGGAGGTGACGGTCCAGCCGGATCTCACCTATGCGACGAAGTACATGGCGCACGGCATGAACATCGGCGGCGACGAGCCGACGTGGCAGCCCTCGCTCGCGGTCGACGGACTCCTCCCGGGACTGACGCTGAAGGCGTGGATGAACCGCCCTGTCTCGCGGGATCTGGACGGGTTCGTCGAGGTCGACTACCTCGTCATTCTCGGGCACACGTTCGAGGCCGACGAGCGGTGGGCGTTCAACCTGCACGGCTACGTCGACTACTGGATCTACCCCTTCACCGCCCTGAGCGACACCGTCACCAGCGACCTCGACGGCTGGAAGTTCCATGCCGGCGTCTCGTTCCCCAACCTGATCCGGCTGGGCGCGGTCCCGATCGTGCCCGCCTACAACTACTTCCACTGGATTCCTCGCGAATCGGGCGAATTCGACCGGGGCGGCATTCACGAACTGTTCCTGTTCTCCCCGATCCCCGGCGGGCTGCTGGGACTGCCGCTGCCCGACGGACAGACCCTGGACCTCGGCGCGAGCCTCAACTACTTCGACAGCGCGTTCGACTTCCCCAGCGCCCTGAGCCACGCCACCGCGCACCTTTCCACGACCTTCAACCTCAAGGGCCTCCTGCTGACGCCGTCCGTCAACTACCAGTGGTCCTTCGAGGATGCCGTGAACCCCGAGGACGAGTTCTGGGCATCGCTCTCGGCCTCGGTCAGGTTCTAACGGGGGTTTCACGTTCCAGCGTTCCCGTTCCAGGTTCCAAACCTTGGAAGCCCGACGGCGCGGTTTTCCAAACCTTGGAAGCCTGGCGGGTGTAGAGTCCAGGCATGACGCCGGAACCCGCAGGATCCGCGCCCGACCTTCTGCCGGTGCGCGTGCGATCGAACGAGCGCCTCGACGAGGGGCTTCATCTCGTCGCGCTTGACCGTCCCTTCGACTTCCGGCCCGGCCAGCACGTCGGTCTCACGCTCGATCCGCGGGCGGCTCCGCGCCTCTACAGCCTCGCGAGCGGCCCGCGCGAGGAGGCTATGGAGATCCTGTTCGACGTGCATCCGGAAGGCGCCCTGACGCCCCGGCTGGCCGGCGTCCGGCCCGGCGACACCGTGTGGACGACCCGGCCGGCGGGGAGCTTCGCGTGCGACCCCGGCCCCGGGCTCTGGATTGCGGGCGGCACCGGCATCGCGCCGTTCGCTTCGATGGGCCGCGCGGGACTGGCGGCGGGGAAGACGCTGATCCATGGCGCACGCTCGGTCGCGGCGTTTCACGGCGCCGCGGCGTTCGCGGCGGCGACGGGACTCGTGTACCGGCGGTGCTCGTCGCGCGCGGAGGGGCCGGACATCGAGCGCGGGCGGATCCCCGACCTGATCGCGCGGCTCGACCCGCGGCCGGACGGCCCCTGCCTCCTGTGCGGCCCCCCCGAGATGGTCGTCGCCGCCCGCGAGGCCCTCTTCGCGCGCGGCGTGGCCGCCGACCGCGTCCGGGCGGAGGTCTACTTCTGACGCCGCTCGCGCCCGGGGACGGGTCGGGCTAGAGTGAAGGCATGGAATCGTCCGGGAAGACGCCGCTGCTGGGCCTGACGCTCGACGGGCTTCGCGCGGTCGCGGCGGAGGCGGGGCTGCCGGCCTTCGGCGCCAAGCAGATCGCCGACTGGCTCTACCGCAAGCACGCGGGGGACATCGCGGCGATGACGAACCTCTCCGCGAAGGCACGCGCATCGCTGGCGGAGCGGCACGAGGTCGGCGCCGTTCCCCCCGCCCGCGTGCAGGAGTCGTCCGACGGCACGAAGAAGTACCTCTACCCCACCCTGCGCGGCCGTTTCGTCGAGACGGCGTGGATCCCCGAGCCGGACCGCAGCACGCTGTGCGTGTCGACGCAGGTCGGCTGCAAGATGGGCTGCCTCTTCTGCATGACGGCGAAACAGGGCTTCCAGGGCCATCTCACGGCCGGCGAGATCTTCAACCAGTACGGCAGCCTGCCCGAGCGCGACCGCGTGACGAACCTCGTCTACATGGGCATGGGCGAACCGCTGGACAACCTCGACGCGGTGCTGGCGAGCCTCGCGATCCTGACCTCGCCGTGGGGCTGCGCGATGAGCCCGCGCCGGATCACCGTCTCGACCATCGGGCTCGTGCCCGCGATGAAACGCTATCTCGCCGAGAGCCAGTGCCACCTCGCGGTCAGCCTGCACTCCCCGTTCGAGGAGGAGCGCCGGCGGCTGATGCCGATCGAGCACGTCCACCCGCTGCCGGAGGTGATGGCGACGCTTCGCGCCCACGACTTCGGGCTCCAGCGGCGCGTTTCCTTCGAGTACATCCTCTTCCGGGGGCTCAACGATTCGCCGCGGCACGTGAAGGAACTGGCGAGGCTCCTCAACGGCCTGCGCTGCCGGATCAACCTGATGCGGTTCCACCCGATCCCCGGCGTGCCGCTCGAGGGGTCCGACGAGGCCACGGTCCAGGCCTTCCAGGAGGGACTCAACGCGAAGGGCATCGTGGCGACCGTCCGCCGGTCGCGCGGGCTGGACATCGCGGCGGCCTGCGGCCTGCTCTCGACGAAGGCGCTCCAGCCGCCCCCGCCTCCCGAGTACTGACGCCCGTCCGGGGTTGCCAACCGGCCCGGATCCCGGTATGGGTACGCGCATGAACACACCCCGGTTCGTGCGCGTGGCGGCCCTCGCGGCCGCCGGTTGGATCTCCCTCCCCGTCCTCGCGGCGGATGCGCCGCGGGTGCCGATGTTCGACGGGAAGTCGCTCGACGGCTGGACGGTCCGCACCTGCGAGGCCGTCGTCGACGGCGGCGAGATCCTGATCAAGGACGGCAACGGCCTCATCCAGACCGCGCGGAAGTACGCGGACTTCGTGATGGAGTTCGAGTGGAAGGCGCTGAAGGGCGACCAGTGGGACAGCGGCGTCTACTTCCGCTACGACTCCGTCCCCGAGGGCAAGCCCTGGCCGCCCCGCTACCAGGTCAACCTGCGCAAGGGCCAGGAAGGCAACGTCGGCGGGCTGAAGGGTGCGACGAGCACCGGCCTGGTGAAGGACGGCCAGTGGAACGCCTTCAAGCTGACCGTCCGCGGCGCCGCCGCCTCGCTCGAGATCAACGGCAAGCCCGCGTGGAGCGCGGAAGGGCTGCAGGGTCCCGCCGAGGGGTTCATCTCGCTCCAGGCGGAGGTTCCCGGCGGGGGCCAGTTCCGCTACCGGAACCTCTTCATCACCGAGCTGAAGTAGTCCTGCACGCCCGTCAGCGGGCGACGACCTCGAAGGGGATCGCGGGGAGAACGCCGAGGGGGATCTTGCGCCCGCCGCCGCCCTGCGGGGGCTTGGCATCCTTGGGCCGGAACGCGCTGCCGTCGCCGAGGAGGTCGACGATGAGGTTCCCCCGGATGCCCGCCTTCGCCTTGTCGCCGTCGGCCTTCAGGAGGATCTCGGCGTTCTGCTCGCTCCAGTTGACCTTCTCGATCGTGAGCCCCTCGGGCGGCTCGTTCAGCTCGATCTGGATGTTCTTGACGAAGGTCCGGCCGGGCACCAGGACGCGCACCGGAGCGGTGCCGCCGGCCGGGATCCGGACGGGCCCGTCCGCCAGGATCCGGGGGGGCGGCGGGGGGCGGAACCCGCGGCTGACGACATTGGCGAGCAGGGTCTCGGCGGGAACGAGGTGACGGTAGAAGAAGGCCTGCATCATGTCGTCCGATGGAACCGCGGGCCGGCGGACCTCGCGGCCGAGGATCGTCGCGACCCCCTGCATCTTCAGGCGCACGGCATGGTTGGTGCCCTCCGGCGGCGGGAGGAGCGTCAGGCGGACCTTGTCCTCCCCCTTCGGAATCCGCCCGCCGGCGAGAACGAACCCCTTCGGCGCGTCCTGAAGCTCGACGGCGATCTCGCCGTCGAACCCGTCGCGCCGGAACGCGAAGACCGTCAGCGGGGCCGCGGCGCCGGCGCGCAGGTTGATGCTGGAGGGAACCACCCGCAGATCGAAGGACGGCCTGCGCGGGCTGATGCGGCAGCGGTAGGCGTAGGTCTCGTCCCCCTTGCCCTGCGTGTCGGATACGCTGACGATGTAGGCGCCGGAGGCCGGCAGCACGCACTCGACCCGCGAGTCGGCCTGGTGGGTGATGAGCCCCGCGCCCTTGTCGTCGAAGTCGTCGTTGAAGGCGAGTTGCTTCCCGGTGGCGTCGAAGACGCGGACGATGGAGTCCAGCGGGGAGTGAAGGCGGCGCGCGGTCACCTCGACGACCATGGTCTCGCCGCCACGGCCCTCGAACCGGAAGAGGTCGCGGTCACCCGCGCGCCCGATGCGCCCGTTGATCACCATCGGGAACTCGACCTTCTGCGCGGTGCGGAGATCGTCGTTGGACTCCGTCTCCAGGCACTCCGGGAGCGTGTCGATGGCGAACGGGACGAAGTTGGAGATGCGATCGCCCTTGTCGACGGCGATGGGCAGCGCGCCCGGCGTCGGTCCGTCGGGCGTCAGGGTGAGGTTCTTCTTCGGCAGGTTCCATCCCATGACGTCGATCGTGGTCTGGACGCCGGCGCGGCCGCCGAGGGGGAACACGCCGGAGAGATAGGGCACCTCGCCGACGGTGACCCGGTAGACGAAGTCCTCGCGGCCGCGGAAGATGGAGTCCTTGATCTCGATGACGTAGTCGCCGTCCTCCGGGATCGTGCAGGCGATCACGGGGTCGGGGTCGAAGCGGTTGTCGTCGGCATAGGCGACCTCGTCGCCCTTCGCGTTGCGCAGGGACAGCGTCGCCTGGAACCATCCGGGCACGGCGTCGGCGAGGTACGGGACCAGCGATCGTGCGGCGGCGGCGACGACGAGCCGCTCGCCCTTCTTCGCCCGGAAGCGGAACTTGTCCAGGTCGCCGGGCGTCACCTGGCCGTTGAGCACGAAGGGATGCGCGACCTCGATCGCCTTCTCGGGCGCGCGGTCGTTGGGCTCCTTCTCGCTGACCTCGGCCACGCGACCGACCTGGAACTTGAGCGGATTCGTCAGACCGAGGCTCGTCCGCAGCCGGATCTCCCGGTCGCCCAGCGGCGCACCGGGCGCGACGGTGACCGTGAGCGCGACGGTCTCGGAGATCGCCGGATTCAGCTGCTTCTTCGGATCGTTCGCCTTCTTGCGGTACTCCTGGAAGGCGCGCATGCTCATCTCGTCGATGCCGGCCTGGCGCAGCGTTTCCTCGATCCGTTTCCGCAGCTGCTCGGCCTCCTTCGCCATGGCCGCGTTGGTCTTCCCCATGCCGGCCAACTGGGTCATCTTCTCGAAGTTGTTCCGGAGGCCGTTCGCCTGCTGCTGCGTGAGGGCCTTGATGTGACGGCCGACCTCGACCGTCATCCCGCGCCCCGACACCTCGACCTCCGAGACACCGTCGAGGTACTGGCCGCCGACGGTGACCTCGAAGGTCCGTCCCTGCTGCCCGCCGGCGGGGTAGACGTAGCCGACATGGGGTTCGCGCTGTTGCGCGGCCGCCGGGAGGGCCGCCGCCAGCGCGACAGCGGACGCGGCGACGGTCCGCCAACGGAGGGCCTTCATGATGTGCTCCCGGTTCAGACGATCTCGGTGAGGGGGCCGCCGGACTCGTACTTCTCCGCCGCCGAGGGCGCGACGTGCACGACGCGGTTCTGCGGATGGGGCAGCGTGGCGCCGGGATCGATGCCGAGGAGGTTGTACATCGTCGACGTCAGATCCCACGGGTAGACGGGGCGGTCCTTGACCGTCTCGCCCGTCTTGTCGGTGGCTCCAACCACCTGGCCGCCCTTGAAGCCGCCGCCGGCGACGACGACGGAAAAGACGCGTCCGAAGTGATTGCGCCCGCCGTTCCACGGCGGTTCCCACTGGACCTTCGGCGTGCGGCCGAACTCGCCGCCCCACCAGACGATGGTGCTGTCGAGCAGGCCGCGCTGGGCGAGATCGTCGAGCAGGGTGCCGAACCCCTTGTCCAAATCGGGCAGCATGCGCCGCATGGACGGGAAGTGCTGCTTGTGCGTGTCCCAGCCGTTGTAGTTGATCGTGACGTAGGGGACGCCGCTTTCGACGAGCCGCCTCGCCATCAGGCACGACTGGCCGAAGGTGGACCGGCCGTAGCGGTCGCGGAGGTCGTCCTTCTCCTCGGCCAGGTCGAACACCTTGCCGGCGTTGCCGAGGATCAGGTCGTAGGCCTCCTTCTCGGTGCGGCCCATGGCCTCGACGCGCGGGTCCTGCGGGGCGGCGGCGCCGAGCAGGTCCATCGTGTGGAGCAGCTCGCGGCGCGCGCGCTGGCGCTCCTCGGTGATGCCCTCGGCGACGACCCCCTCGACCACGAAGCGCGTCTTGCTGCCCGGATCGCCGCCGGTGGCGAAGGGCTTGTAGCGCGAGCCCATGAAGCCGGCCTCGGAGAAGCGTCCCTGCGGCTTGGTCAGGACGACATAGGGCGGGATCAGCCCCTTGTAGCCGGCGTCGTAGCCCTTGAAGCGCGCCACGACGGCGCCGACGCAGGGATAGACGAGCCCGTCGCCCGACTTGCGCCCGGTCTGAACGATGTAGGACGCCGTCTCGTGGGCGTTCACGCCGTGCGTCATGCTCCGGATGATGGAGTAGCGGTGGGCCTGCTTCGCGAGGATCGGCAGGTTCTCGTTGACCCGGACGCCGCCGACGTTGGTCTCGATCGCCTTGTCGAGGTCGCCGCAGTAGTCGCGGCCGGCGTCCGGCTTCGGATCGAACGTGTCGATGTGGCAGGGGCCGCCCCACATCCAGATCTGGATGACGGCCTTCGCCTTCGCGGTCCCCGCCGCCGCGGGGACGGCCGCGGCGCCGGGGGCGGGCCGGCCCGCCAGCCAGAGTCCCGCCGCGCCGAAGAGGCCGCGCCGGAGCAACTCGCGCCGGGGCATCGATCCGCCGAACCCCGAATGCCGGACGGGCATCACCAGACTCTCGCAACGATTCGCGCTCATGTTCGGTCCTCCGCGACCCGCACCGCTAGTGCCGGTGCAGGAACTCCGTGCTGTTCACCAGAACCCATACCAGATCGAGCATCACATCCCGGCCCTTCACCGCGCCCGAATCCATGTACGCCCTCAACGCCCGCCCCTCCTCCTCCGTCGGGAGGCGGGAGAGGATCGTCAGGTACATCCGGCCGACCGCTTCCCGCGGGTTCTTCTTGCCGGACGCCATGATGGCGGCCAGTTTCGAGCTCTGCTCGATCTTGCGCCGGACATGGCTGGAATTCAAGAGATGAAGGCGCTGTTGCGCCGTGACCCGGTTGTTGCGCTCGGACTCGATGCCGGTGTCGCGCGGCGGCCGCCCGAACAGCTCGAGGAAGGAACTCGAGATGCTGCCGTCGGGCAGTTCGATGGAGCGGGCGTCCTTGGGGACGAAGGTGAAGGGCTCGGGGATCGGACTCTCGTACTCCTCGGTCGTGCCGGTGACCTGGCAGAGGGCGTCGATCAGGACCTCGGCCTCGAGGCGGCGCATGGCGTAGAACGCGAAGTTCGCCTCCGCGCCGGGCTTCGTCGAGGCGGGGATCGGGGAGAGCTGGTAGGTCTGCGAGTTCAGGATCAGGCGGAAGAGGTGCTTCAGGTCGTACTTCGACGCGACCAGTTCCTGCTGAAGGTAGGCGAGAAGTTCCGGGTGGACGGGCGGGTTGTCCTCGCGGAGGTCGTCCGGCTCGTGGATGATCCCCCGCCCCAGGAACCAGCTCCACGCGCGGTTGGCGATCGCGCGGGTCATCCACGGGTTGCCGGGCGCGGTGAACCAGTCGGCGAAGACGATGCGCGGGTCCTGCCCCGGCGCGATCCGGGCCGGGGTGCCGTCCGGGAAGGCCGGGGTCCGGGCGACGCCGGGATTGGTGCACACCCGCCCCGGGTCGAAGTAGAGGATCTCCTCCTTCCACTCCCCGGTGGGCTTGTAGGCGATCTTCGTGAAGAAGGCGGCCATGCCGGCGAGGCGGTCGGCGGGCCACTTGTCGGCCCGCATGCCCATGAAGGTGAGCGCGACGGCCTGCGCGAGGCCGGGCGGCTCGCGATTCTGGACGGCGCGGTAGAAGTTGACGGGCGCGACGCGGAAGTTGCTTCCGTTGGCGGTCAGCATCTCGCGGACGAACCGGTCGTACGGGACGTTGTCCCGCATGCACTCCAGGATCCAGCGGTGGTAGGCCTGGGCGGCGTTCGGCCAGAGGTTGATGGGGAACTCGGCCTTCACGCGCAGCAGCTCGGCCCACTTCATGGCCCAGTAGTCGGCGTACTCGCGGCGCTCGAGGAGGGCGTCGATCAGGAGGCGGCGCTTCTCGGGCGACTTGTCGAAGATGAACTGCGACGCCTCCTGGGCGGTGGGCAGGGTCCCGATGACGTCGAGGTAGACCCTTCGAACGAAGACGCCGTCGGAGCAGTTCCTTGCGGGCGGGATGTCGAGCTGCCGGAGCCGGGCGAACACCAGTTCGTCGATCCTGCCGCGGGGGCGCACCTCGGCCGCGTTCTCGAACGGGCCCGGGCGCGGCGCGGCCGTCTGCCCCCCCGCCGTCGAGGCGAGGGCCGCCACGGCCACCGCGATCCATCCGCGCAGCATACGGCCTTTCCCGCGGGACGGCCGCCCGAGCCCGCGGCGGCACCATCCCCTTTAGCTAACGGGAGGGCAAGCCGGAATATTGCAGCCGGCGCGGCCGGGCGGGAAGCCCGGGGCCCCTGGGGGCGGACCCCGGAAGCGAGACCGGCCCCCGGCGGAACCGCCGGGGGCCGGTCGTGGTCTCGATACCGGGCGATCAGGCCTTGGCGCCGGCCGCGGCGGCCTCGGCGGCGGGCTTGGCGTCGGCCTTCGCGGCCTTCGGCTCCTTGGGGGCCGGCGGCACGTAGTTGGTCCACTCGAGGATGGCCATCTCGGAGCTGTCGGTCGCCCGGCGCCTGGCGAGGCGGACGATCCGGGTGTAGCCGCCCTTGCGGTCGGCGAAGCCCGGCGCGAGCCGCGCGAAGAGGTCCCGGACCGGGACCTCCTGGTGCAGCTCGGCGAGGGCCTGCCGGCGCGCGGCCAGCGTCCCCTTCTTGCCGAGGGTGATCATCTTCTCCGCCATCCGGCGCGAGGCCTTGGCCTTCGGGACGGTGGTGCGGATGCGGCCGTACGTGATCAGGCTGCACACCTGCGCCGCCAGCATGGCGTCGCGGTGCGGCTGTTTCCGGCCGAGCTTGACGGTGGTCTTGCGATGACGCATGGATCGGGCCTCCCCGCCGTTACTTCTTGGACTTCTCGGCCTTCAGTTCGGCGCGCGCCTTCTCGGCGGCCGCCGCCCGCTGCGCGGGGGTCGGCATCACGTCGGGATCGAAGCTCATGCCGAGCGACAGGCCGAGTTCCTGCAGCTTCTGCTTGATCTCGTTGAGCGACTTCTTGCCGAAGTTGCGGTACTTGAGCATCTCCGCCTCGGTCTTCTGCGCCAGCTCGCCGACGGTGGTGATGTTGGCGTTGTTGAGGCAGTTCGCGGCGCGGACGCTCAGTTCGATCTCGTTGACGCTGACCGCGAGCTTGCGGCGGAGCTCCTCGCGCTGCGCGTCGATCTGCTTCTCGCTCGCCTCGAACTCGATCAGGTCCTTGTCGTAGTGGACGAAGACATCGAGGTGGTGGCGGAGGATCGCGGCGCTCATCGTCAGCGCGTCGTCCGGCGTGACGCGGCCGTCGGTCCAGATCTCGAGGACCAGGCGGTCGTAGTCCGTGCGGCGGCCGACGCGGCAGCTCTCGACCGCGAACTTCACGCGGCGGACCGGGGAGAAGAGGCAGTCGACCGGGATCACGCCGATCTCCTGCTCGGGCTTCTTGTTCCAGTCGGCGGGGCGGTAGCCGCGGCCGACGCAGACCTCGATGTCCATGTCGATCTTGCCGTCGGCGTCGAGGGTGGCGATGTGGTGATCCTTGTTCAGGACCTCGACCATCGCATCGCCCTCGATGTCGCCCGCCGTGACCTCGCCGGGGCCCTTCTTGCGGAGGCGCAGGCGGCGGGGCTCGCGCGAGTACATCTTCAGCAGGACCTTCTTGAGGTTGAGGACGATGTCGGTGACGTCCTCGACCACCCCGTCGAGCTTGCAGAACTCGTGCATGGCCCCCTCGATCTTGACCGAGGAGATCGCGGCGCCCTCGATGGACGAGAGCAGCACGCGGCGCAGCGAATTGCCGATCGTGCGGCCGTAGCCGGCCTCGAAGGGCTCCGCGATGTACTTCCCGTAGTTCTGCGACGGGTCGGCCTCGGCGGGAATGACCGCCTTGGGCATCTCGAAACGAGCCAGACGGATTGGCATGACTCTTCCTCCCAGGGCCGGACGTTACCCGGCCCGTATGGTGTTGTCCCGGCCGCGCCCGCGGCCGGAAAGCGTGTTACTTCGAGTAGAGTTCGACGACCTGCTGCTCGTTGACGATCGGCGCGATCTCCTCGCGCGTCGGAATGTGCAGCACCTCGCCCCGGAACTCGTCCTTGTTCAGCGTGAGCCACGGGGAGATCCCGCGCGACGTGGCGGCGTCCAGGAAGGCCTTCGCCTCGTCGCGGCTGGCCTGCTTCTCCTGCACCCGGACGACGTCGCCGGCGCGGAGGATCAGCGACGGCACCGTCGCGCGGTGCCCGTTGACCTGGATGTGGCCGTGCATGACGAACTGGCGCGCCGCGCGCTGCGACGGCATGAAGCCGAGGCGGCGGACGACGGTGTCGAGGCGCATCTCGAGCATCTGCAGCAGCGCGACGCCCGTGATTCCGCGCTTGCGGAGGGCCTTCGCGAAGAACCCGCGGAACTGCTGTTCCTGCATCCCGTACATCGAACGGAGGCGCTGCTTCTCGCGAAGCTGCGTGCCGTAGTCCGACAGCTTCCGCCGCCGCGCGCCGTGCTGTCCCGGCGGGTTCTGCCCCTGCTGGATGGGGCACTTCGCCATGAAGCAGCGGTCGCCCTTGAGGAAGAGCTGCATCCCCTCGCGACGGCACCGCCTGCAAACCGGTCCGGTATACCTGCCCATGGAAGTTCTCCTGCGGGTCCTTGTGGATTACACGCGCCGCCGCTTGGGCGGCCGGCAACCGTTGTGGGGGATCGGGGTGACGTCGCGGATCGCCGTGACGGTGAGTCCGGCGGACTGGATCGCGCGGATCGCGGACTCGCGTCCGGAGCCGGGCCCCTGGACGCAGATCTCGACCTCGCGCATCCCGCAGTTCGCGATCGCGGCGCGCGCGGCTTCCTGCGCGACGACGGTCGCCGCGTAGGCCGTGCTCTTCCGCGAGCCCTTGAACTGGCAGCGGCCGGCCGAGTTCCACGAGACGACCGCGCCCCGCGGATCGGTGATGGTCACGCTGGTGTTGTTGAACGTCGCGCGGATGTGCACGATGCCGGTGGGGATGAGCTTCCCGCCCTTGAGGCGGGCCTTGCGGACCTTGGCGCCCTCGGCGGCGGGGGCGGCCGCGCCCTCGGCGGGGGCGGCGGCGGGGGCGGCGGCGTCGACCGGGGCCGCGGGGGCCTTCGGGGTGTCCTTCTCGTCAGCCATGGGGTTCCTTCCTCGTCAGCGGGTGTGCGTCGGATGCCTTACTTCGGGGCGTCGGTCTTGACGGCGGAGCGCGCTTCCTTGCCGCGCACGGCGCCGACGGTCTTGCGCGGGCCCTTGCGCGTCCGCGCGTTGGTCTTCGTCCGCTGCCCGCGGACCGGGAGCCCGCGGCGGTGGCGCTGCCCGCGGTAGGCGTTCACCGCGATCAGGCGGCGGATGTTCTGCTGCACCTCGCGGCGCAGATCGCCTTCCACGCGGTAGCCCTGGAGGACCTCGGAGATCTTCGAGATCTCCTGGTCGGTCAGCTTGTCGGCCTTCGTGGCCGCGTCCACGCCGGACCGCGCGCAGATCTCGCGCGCCTTGGTCAGGCCGATTCCGTAGATGTAGCGGAGCGCGTACTCGATGCGCTTCCGACCCGGGATGTCCACGCCGATGACTCTGGGCATACGTCCCCCGTCTCCTCAACCCTGCCGCTGTTTGTGGCGCGGATTGGTGCAGATGATCCGCACCACGCCCTTGCGGCGAACGATCTTGCACCGCTCGCAGATGCGTCGAACCGAACTGCGCACTTTCATCGCTCAAACCCCTCGCTGCGGCCGGTGATCCGGCCCTTCGACATGTCGCACGGCGACATCTCCACCGCGATCCGATCGCCCGGCGCCGCGGCCCACGCCTCCGCGCCGGACGCAAAGAACGCCACGAATTCGTGGCCGTTCCCCAGCCGGGCGCGCAAAGCCTTATAACTTATCACTTCGCGAACCTCGGCGTCCAGAAAAAACCAGTCAGTTTCCATCCGTCCGGGTCAGCACCTCGGCCGACCCCTCCCCCACGGCCACCGTATGCTCGACGTGGGCGGACAGCCCGCCGTCGCGGGTCCGCACCGTCCAGCCGTCGCGGTCCACGCGGACCTCGTGCCCCCGCTGGTTGACCATCGGCTCGATCGCCAGCGTCATGCCGGCGCGGAGCCGGGGCCCCTTGCCGGCGGGCCCGAAGTTCGGGATCTGCGGATCCTCGTGCAGCGCGCGGCCGATGCCGTGCCCCACGAACTCCCGGACCACCGAGAACCCCGCGGCCTCGACGACGTCCTGCACCGCGTGGCTCACGTCGCCGAGGCGGTTGCCCTCGACGGCCGCCGCCATCGCCGCGGCGAGCGCATCCTCGGTCACGCGGACGAGGCGCATGGCCTCGGGATCGGTCGCGCCGACCACCACCGTCCGGGCCGTGTCGCCGTGCCACCCGCGAAAGAGCACGCCGCAGTCCAGGCTGACGATGTCGCCCATCGCCACGCGCCGGTCGCCGGGGATTCCGTGGACCACCTCGTCGTTCACCGACACGCAGATGCACCCCGGGAAACCCCGGTATCCGAGGAACGCGCTGTTCGCGCCCTCGTTCGCAATCAGGTCCCTTGCGATCCCGTCAAGATCCCGCGTGCTGACGCCGGGACGAACCTCGCGCGCCACGGCCTTCAGAACCCGCGCCGCCAGCCGGCCGCTCTCGCGCATGCGGTCCAGTTCGGCCGGCGTCTTGACGGGGATGCCCACCTACAGCCCGGCGAGGACGCGAAGGATGCGATCGCTCGTATCCTCCTTCGCGCCGGCCGCCTCGATCTCAAAGAGCACGCCGCGCTCGCGGTACCAGGCGATCAGTCCCTCGGTCTGCCGCCGGTACACCTCGAGCCGGTTCACCACGGTCGCCTCGCTGTCGTCGGGCCGCTGGTACGTGGCCCCGCCGCACAAATCGCACACGCCCTCGACCTTCGTGGGGATGTTGCGCACGTGGTAGACGGCCCCGCACTGGCGGCACACGCGCCGGCCGGACAGGCGGTCGACGAGCACGTCGCGGGGGACGTCGAGGAGGAACACCCCGTCGACCTTCGCGCCGAACTGGGCCAGGAGCGCGCCGAGCCCCGCCGCCTGCTCGAGGGTCCGCGGGAATCCGTCGAACATGTACTTCGCCGTCTTCGGCTCGCGCTCCATCCGCTCGCGCACGATGCCGAGGATGACGGCGTCGGGCACGAGCTCGCCCTTCTCCATGTACGACTTCGCCTGGAGCCCCACCGGGGAGCGGGCCTTGACGGCCTCGCGGAGCATGTCGCCGGTGGACACGTGGAGGTAGTCGGTCGACGCCTTCAGCAGCGCGGCGACCGTACCCTTCCCGGCGCCCGGGGCGCCCAGCAGAATGATGGCTTTCATCGGGTTTGACTCCTCCGGGGCCTGCGGCGCGGCCTAGCGCCGGCTGCGCAGCTTCCCCTTCTTCAGGAAGCCGTCGTAGTGCCGCATGAGCAACTGGGACTCGACCTGGCGCATCGTGTCGAGCATCACGCCCACGACGATCAGCAGGCTCGTGCCGCCGAAGAAGGACGCCACGATCCACGGGATGCCCAGGTTCTGCTGCATGACCGACGGGATGACCGCGATGACCGTCAGGAACACCGCGCCCGCCAGCGTCACGCGCGTCATCGTGTGGTCCAGGAACTCGGCCGTCGGCGTGCCGGGCCGGATGCCCGGAACGTAGCCGCCGTACTTCTTCAGGTCGTCGGCGATGCGCACCGGGTTGAACTGCGTGGCGACCCAGAAGTAGGAGAAGAACAGGATCATCAGCGTGTAGAGGGCCATGTACGCGCCGGTGCCGTAGTCGATCGCGGCGCCGAAATCCTTGGCCCACGTCCACGGCATCGCGCGGAAGAGCTTCGGCGGGAACATCAGGATCGACTGCGCGAAGATGATCGGCATCACGCCCGCGTAGTTGACGCGGAGCGGCATGTAGGTGCTCTGCCCGCCGTAGACCTTGCGGCCGACGACGCGCTTGGCGTACTGCACCGGGATCTTGCGCTGGGCCTGCGTGACGGCGATGACCCCCGCGATCACGAGGAAGATCAGGATCAGCATCAGCGCGAGGTGGAAGATCGTGAACTGGCGCTCGTCGCCGACGGGCTTGAACATCTGGATCGTCTGGCTCACGGCCCCGGGCAGGCGGCTGATGATGTTGATCGTGATGATGAGCGAGATGCCGTTTCCGATGCCGCGCGCGGTGATCTGCTCCCCGAGCCACATCTGGAGCATCGTGCCGGTGGTCATCGTGAGCACCGCGAGCACGAGGAAGCCGAAGTGCGACTCCATGTGGACGATGTCGCGGTCCATCCCGAACGTCGCCTGCGGGTGCAGCATCGCCCCGGCCAGCGCGCCGCCCTGGACGATGCACAGCACCACCGTCAGGAAGCGGGTGTACTGCGTGATCCGCTGGCGGCCGGCATCGCCCTCGCGGGCCATGCGCTCGAGCGCCGGCACCACGGCCGTCATCAGCTGGATGATGATCGAGGCGCTGATGTACGGCATGATGCCGAGCGCGCCGACCGCGCAGCGGTCCATCGCGCCGCCGGTGAACAGGTCGTACAGCCCCAGGAAACCGCCGCCCGCCTGGCGCCCGATTTCGGCGATGATCTCGCGAAGCGCGTTGTAGTCCACGCCCGGCACCGGCACGCAGGCGGTGATCCGCACGGCGACGATCAGTCCGAGCGTGAACAGGATCCGGTCCCGCAGTTCGGGGATCTTGAAGCTGTTCGCAAACGCCGAGAACATGGGCGGGATCCTCCGGTCAGGCAACCGTCTCGCAGGAACCGCCGGCCGCCTCGATCTTGGCCTTCGCCGACGCGCTGAAGGCATCCGCCTTCACCGCCAGCTTCACCGAGAGGTCGCCCGTTCCGAGGATCTTGACCTTCGTCCCGGCCGGCCCCTTGACCAGGCCCGCCGAACGCAGGGCGGCGACATCCACGACCGCGCCGGCCCCGAAGGCCTGCAGGTTCCCGACGTTGACCGCCAGGAACTCGACGCGCGTGGGCGGCTTGAAACCGACCTTCGGCATGCGGCGGATCAACGGCATCTGGCCGCCCTCGAACGTCGGCCGCCAGTGGCTGCCGGCGCGCGAATGCTGGCCCTTGTTGCCGCGGCCGGACGTCTTGCCCGCGCCGGAGCCCTCGCCGCGGCCGACGCGCTTGCGCGCCTTCCGGGCCCCGGGAACGTTCTTCAGGTCGTGCAGTCTCATGGAAGCTCTCCGCTGGCGTCCTACGCGCTGTGCGCGCGCAACGCGTGGATGTCCTCGTAGGTGCGCAGGCCCTTGAGGGCCTCGACGGTGGCGCGGGTGACGTTGAGGGGGCTGTCGCTCCCCTTCGACTTGGCCAGCACGTCGCGAACGCCGGCCAGCTCGAGGATGGCGCGGACCGCGCCGCCCGCGATGACGCCCGTGCCCGCGGACGCGGGCTTGAGCAGGACGTGGCCGCCCGCGAACCGCCCCTCGATCTCGTGCGGGATGGTGCGGTCGCGCATCGGCACCGTCATCAGGCTCCGGCGCGCGACCTCCCCGCCCTTGCGGATGGCGTCGGCCACCTCGTTCGCCTTGCCGAGCGCGTAGCCGACGTGCCCCTTGCGGTCGCCGACGACGACCAGCGCGCTGAAGCTGAAGCGCCGGCCGCCCTTGACGACCTTTGCGCAGCGGTTGACGAACACCACGCGCTCATCCATGCCGGAGTCGCCGCCGTGCCGTCCGTCCCTGTCCTTGTCACCAAATGGTTTGCGTCCGATCATCGCCTGTGCCCCCGGGTCAGAACTTCAGTCCGGCCTCGCGCGCCGCATCGGCCAGCGCCTTGATGCGCCCGCCGAACCGGAATCCGCCGCGGTCGAACACGACCGCGGCGATGCCCCGCGCCTTCGCGGCGCCGGCCGCCGCCTCGCCCACCTTCTTCGCCGCGCCGATCGTGACGCGGCCCGCGAAGGACTTCAACTCGCCGGCCTGCGTGGAGACGGCCGCGACGGTCAACCCGCTCGCGTCGTCGATGAACTGCACCGTGGCATGCCGCTGGCTCATGAACACGCTCATGCGCGGCCGCTCCGCGGTGCCGTGGATCGCCTGCCGCAACCGGAGATGCCGGCGCGCCCGATAGTCCGCCTTGGTCTTGACTTTCATGCTTACGCCACCGTCTTTCCGGCCTTGCGCCGGACGTACTCGCCCTTGTACCGGACGCCCTTGCCCTTGTAGGGCTCGGCGCGGTAGAAATTCCGGATTTGCGCGGCCACCTCGCCGACGAGGTGCTTGTCGCAGCCGCTCACGCGGACCGTCGTCGGGTCCGGCACCTCGAGCTTGAGGGCCGCCGGAACCTGGAACTCGATCGGATGGGAGTAGCCCAGGCTCATCGTCAGCTTCTGGCCCTGCGCCTGCGCGCGGAACCCGACGCCCTGGATCTCCATCTCCTTCAGGTAGCCCCGGTGCACGCCGACGATCGCGCCGGCCAGCAGCGACCGGGTCGTGCCGTGCTGGCGCTTCTGCGGCGTCGAGTTGTCCCGCCGTTTCACGACGAGCTCCTGGCCGTCCATCGCCGCCGTGATGCCGTCCGGGCACACGAAAGCCATCTCGCCCTTCGGCCCCTTGACCTTCACCCGCGAGCCGTCGAAGGCGACGGTCACTCCCGCGGGCACGGCCACCGGTTGATCCCCGAGTCTGGACATGATTGATTCCCCGTTCTCTCGCGGCGCTACCAGATGTGACAGAGCACCTCGCCGCCGACGGACTGGCGACGCGCCTGGCGGTCGGTCATCAGCCCCTTCGAGGTGGTCAGGATCGCCATGCCCGTGCCGCTTCGGACGCGGGGCATCTTGTCGGCCGTCGCGTAGCGCCGGCAGCCGCTCTTGCTGACGCGCTCGAGGCCGCGGATCACGTGGGCGCGGTCCGGGCTCCCGGGCTTGTCGTACTTCAGGTGCACATGGAGCGTCTTCGCGCTGCCGGCCCCCTCGACCGCGTAGTCGAGGATGAACCCCTCGCGCTTCAGCACGTTGCAGATCTCGCCCTTCAGGCCCGAGAACGGCACATCCACGGTGTCGTGTCGCGCCTGTCCGGCGTTGCGGAGGCGGTTGAACATGTCCGCCACGGGATCACACAAGCTCATCGTTGCGTCTCCGTCCTGCCTACCAGCTGGCCTTCGTCACGCCCGGGAGCTTGCCCTCGAGGGCCAGCTCGCGGAAGCAGATGCGGCACATCTGGAACTTCCGCATGTATGCGTGCCTGCGCCCGCAGCGCTGACACCGGTTGTACCGGCGCACCGAAAACTTCGGGGCCCGTTTCTGTTTTGCTTCCCACGCCTTCGTCGCCACGACCGTTCCTCCGTCGCCCGCGTTACTTCGCGAAGGGCATGCCCAGGCGCCGCAGCAGATCGCGCGCCTCGTCGTCCGTCCCTGCGTTCGTGACGAACGTGATGTCCATGCCCTGCACCTTCTTCACATGGTCCGGATTGATCTCCGGGAAGATCGTCTGCTCCTTCACGCCCAGCGTGTAGTTCCCGCGGCCGTCGAAGCTGCGCGCCGGCACGCCGCGGAAGTCGCGGATGCGGGGGAGCGCGGCGGCGATCAGCCGGTCGAGGAACTCGTACATGCGCTCGCCGCGCAGCGTCACCCGCGCGCCGATCGCCATGCCCTCGCGGAGGCGGAAGTTCGAGATGCTCTTCTTCGCCTTGGTCACCACGGGCTTCTGCCCGGCGACCTTCCCGAGATCCTCGACCAGGACCTTCATGGTGTCGCGATCCGTGTCGGCATCGAACCCCATGTTGAGGACGATCTTCTGGATGCGCGGCACCTGCATCGCATTGCCGTAGCCGCGATCCTTCTGCATCGCCGCGATCACCTCGGTCCGGAATGTTTCCTTCAATCGAGCCGTCATGTCTGTCCCCCGGCGCGGCCTCAGGCCGGCTTCCCGGCCGCCTTGCGGGCGGCGTCGAACGCGCGGAGCTTGCAGACCGGAAGGGGGGCTTCCTTCTCCAGGATGCCGCCCTTCGGGTTGTCCTGCGACTTCCGCATGTGTTTCTTGACCAGGTTGACTCCCTCGACCAGCGCCCGCCCGCTGCCCGGGAGAACCTGGAGGACCTTGCCGGTCTTGCCCTTGTCCTCGCCCGAGAGGACGATGACCGTCTCGCCCTTCTTGAACGCAACGGCGGCCGGCCTGGTGTTCCCGTGGGTCTTGCGCTTCATGTCACACGACCTCCGGGGCGAGCGAGATGATCTTCATGAAGTTCTTGTCCCGGAGTTCGCGCGCGACGGGGCCGAAGATGCGCGTCCCGCGGGGGTTGAGCTGGTCGTCGACGAGCACGACCGCGTTCCCGTCGAAGCGCAGCGCGGAGCCGTCGGTCCGGCGGATCGCGTGGTTCGTCCTCACGACCACCGCCTTGTGAACCTCGCCCTTCTTGACCATGCCGTTGGGCGTGGCTTCCTTGATCGACACACGGATGAGGTCGCCGATGTGCGCGAACTTGCGCACGTGGCCGAGGACCCGGATGCACTGCGCGCGCTGCGCGCCCGTGTTGTCCGCGACCTCCATCGTTGTGCGGAGTCCGATCATGCCCCGGCCCCGCCTTCCGTCGCGCCGCGGCCCACGATCTCCAGGAGGCGCCAGCGCTTCAGGCGGCTCAGCGGCCGCGTTTCCACGATGCGGACTCGATCGCCCTTGCGGGCCTCGTTCTTCTCATCGTGGGCGTGAAACTTCGAGTAGGTCCGCATTTCCTTGCCATACAGGGCGTGGCGGATGCGGCGCTCGACGCGGACGACGACGGTCTTGTCCATCGCGTCGCTGACGACCTCGCCGATCCGCTCCTTGCGGTGGCCGCGGTCGGCGCTCTGCGGCGTCGCTTCAGTCATTTCGCACCCCTCTTCCGTTCCGTCCGGATGGTCATCATGCGCGCCGTGTCCCGGCGCAGTTCGCGGATGCGCGACGGCTTCTCCACCTGCGCCGTCGACTTCTGCATCCTCAGGTTGAACAGCTCGCGACGCGCCTGGTCCATGCGCACGCGGAGCTCGTCATCCGTCAATTCGCGTAGTTCCCGCACCTTCATCCGTGTCTCCCCGCCGCCGTCAGGCCCGCGCGTGGCGCGTGACGAACCGTGACTTCACCGGCAGCTTGAAGGCCGCCAGTCGCAATGCCTCGCGCGCCTGCGCCTCGGGCACGCCGTCCATTTCGAACATCATCGTCCCGGGCCGGACCACCGCCACCCAGGTCTCGACCGCGCCCTTGCCCTTGCCCATGCGCGTCTCGAGCGGCTTCTTGGTGTACGGCTTGTCCGGGTAGATCCGGAGCCACAAGCGTCCCTTGCGCTTCATGAAACGGTTGATGGCCACGCGGCAGGCCTCGATCTGCACGTTCGTGACCCACTCCCTCTCGAGGGACTGGAGACCGTACGCCCCGAACGCCAGCGTGTTCCCCGACTGCGCCGTCCCCTTCCGCGATCCGCGCTGCTGCTTGCGGAACTTCACCCTCTTAGGCATGAGCGGCATGGGCGCGCTCCTTCCTGCCGTAGGCCGGCGCGCTCGTCTCGTCGGCCTTGTGGCAGATCCAGACCTTGACGCCGATCTTCCCCGCCATCGTGTGGGCCTCGGAGAAGCCGTAGTCGATCTTCTCGCGAAGGGTGTGCAGGGGCACCTTGCCCTGGCGCAGGCTCTCGCGACGCGCCAGCTCGGATCCGCCGAGGCGCCCCGAGAGGTGGATGCGGATGCCGTCGGCCCCCAGGTCCATCGCCATCTGCGCGGCGCGCTTGACGGCGCGCCGGAACGAGACGCGGCGCTCGAGCTGGGCGGCGATCCCCTCGGCCACCAGCTGCGCGTTGCGGTCGGCGTCGCGCACCTCGCGGATCTCGATGTAGATCTCCTTCCCGGTCCTCTTCGCCAGCTGCTGGCGGAGCGTCTCGACGTCCTGCCCCTTCCGGCCGATCACGATGCCCGGACGGGCCGTCAGCACGGTGATGCGGGCGAGGTTGGCATGGCGCTCGATCAGCACCTCGGGAACGGCGGCGTCCTTCAGGCGGCTCTTCACCAGCCTGCGGATCTCGTCGTCCTCGAGCGCGAACGTCCCGTAGGACTTCTTGTCGGCGAACCAGCGCGAGCGCCAGTCCTTGGTGACCGTCACGCGCATCCCGATCGGATTGACTTTCTGGCCCACAGCGGGCTCCTTTCCTCAAACTCGCGGACGCTAGGCCTTGCCGTCCGACAACACGATCCGGACGTGACTCATGCGGCGCTGGATCGGATGCGCCGAGCCCCGGGAGACGGCCATCCAGCGCTTCAGGCGCGGCCCCTCCTCGACGACGGCCTCCTTGACCACCAGGTCCTCCGCCGACAGCTTGTGATTGTTCTCGGCGTTGGCAATCGCCGACTTCAAGGTCTTGCCCAGGCACGTGGCCGCCTTGCGGTCGCTGAACTGCGCGAGACTCAGCGCGACGGGAACGGTCCGCCCCTGCAGTTCCCGCGCGAAATCCCTCGCCTTTTTCGGCGAGAGGCGCACGTACCGGCATGTCGCAACAATATCCATACGATCTTCCGTTTCCCGGGCTCCGGCGGGTGCCGGACGGCCGTTCAGGCCGCCGCACCGTCCCGCCTTGCGTGGATGGAACCGGCGATTGTAGGCGCCGGTCCGCCAAATGCAAGGAGAGACGTGCGCGCTCCGCTTACTTCAACGCCACCGTCTTGTCCGTCGCCGCGCCGTGCTTCTTGAACACCCGCGTCGGCGAGAACTCGCCCAGCCGGTGCCCCACCATGTTTTCCGTGACGTACACGGACACGAACGTCTTGCCGTTGTGCACGAGGAACGTGTGCCCGATGAACTCGGGCGTGATCATCGAGCGGCGCGACCACGTCTTGATCTGACGCTTCTCGCCCGTCTGGTTGAGACGCTCGACCTTCTTCATCAGATGGTCGTCGACGAACGGACCCTTCTTGACCGATCGGGACATGGTTTACTTTCTCCGCTGGATGATGAACCGGCCCGAGGTCTTCCGGCGCCGGCGGGTCTTCTTGCCCTTGGTCTGGACGCCCCACGGCGTCACGGGCGGTCCGCCGCCCGACGTCCGGCCCTCGCCGCCGCCCATCGGATGGTCCACCGGGTTCATCGCGACGCCGCGCACCGTCGGGCGGATGCCCAGCCAGCGCTTGCGCCCCGCCTTGCCCAGGGAGATGCTCTCGTGGTCGAGGTTGCCGACCTGCCCGATGGTGGCCATGCATGCGTCGGCGATCCGCCGGATCTCGCCCGACGGCAGGCGCAGGTTCGCATAGCCGCCCTCGCGCGCCATCAGCTGGACGAGCTGGCCGGCCGAACGCGCGATCTTCCCGCCGCCGCCCGGACGCATCTCGATGTTGTGCACGGGCAGGCCGAGCGGGATCAGCGCCAGCGGCAGCGCGTTGCCGACCTGGGGCTCCGCCTTGGCGCCGCTCATCACCGTGGCGCCGACCCCGAGCCCGTCGGGCGCGAGGATGTACCGCTTCTCGCCGTCCGCGTAATGCAGCAGCGCGATGCGGGCCGACCGGTTGGGATCGTACTCGATCGCCGCAACCTTCGCGGGAACGTCCGTCTTGTCCCGGCGGAAGTCGATGATGCGGTAGTGCCGCTTGTGCCCGCCCCCGCGATGGCGGACCGTCACGCGCCCGTACATGTTGCGGCCGCTGGGCCGCTTCCGCGGCTCGATCAGCGACTTCTCGGGCCGGCTCTTGGTGATCTCGTCGAACGCCGGCAGCTCGGTGAACCGGCGGCTCGGCGTATACGGTTTGCTGGATTTCAACGCCATGGCCCGTGCCTCACGTCAGGTTGATGGATTCGCCCGCCTTGAGCGTGACGATCGCGCGCTTCCAGTCGGAGGTGCGCCCCGCCCGCTGCGTCCGCCCGCGCTTCCACTTCCCGGCGCGGACCATCGTGTGGACGGCCGTCACGTGCACCCCGAAGAGCTGCTCGACGGCGCGCTTGATCTCCGGCTTGTTGGCACCGCACCCGACGGCGAACTGGTACTTGTTCTCGCCGGCGAGCCGCGTGCCCTTCTCGGTCACCAGGATCCGGTCGACGATCGATTCCGCCGGCTTCATTCCGCCTTCCTCCCGCACGCCGCGAGACGCCCCGCCAGCACGTCCATCGCCGCCTTCGTCGCCGCGATCCTCGCGTAGCGCAGCACGGTGTAGGTGTCCACGTCCTTCGCCGCGACAACCTCGACCTTCGACAGGTTGCGCGCCGCCTTCGTCAGGTTCGGATCGACGCGGTCGACGACGATCAGCAGGCCCTTGGAGGCCCCCAGCGACGCGCACAGCGCGACCACCAGCTTCGTCTTCGGCTCCGGCACCCCGATCGAGTCGAGCACCGTCACGTCGCCCGCCGCCACGCGCGCGCTCAGCGCCCGCGCGAACGCCAGCCGCGCCGTCTTCTTCGGAATCGCCTTGCTGAAGTCGCGCGGATGGGGCCCGTGGGCCACGCCGCCGCCCCGCCACACCGGCGACTGCCGGTAGCCGGCGCGCGCGCGGCCCGTGCCCTTCTGCCGCCACGGCTTCTTGTTGCTGCCCGCCACGGCCCCCTTGCCGAGCGTGTTGGCGGTTCCGGCACGGCGCGCCGCGTCGTGCGCGACGACCGCGTCGTGCACCGCCTGGTCGCCCCGGTCGAGCACGAGCATCGCATCCGACCACTCGAGGTCGCCGACGCGCTCGCCCTTCATGTTCGTCACAGTCAGCTTGCTCATGGTCACTTCGACGCCTTCTTGATGGACCTGCGGATCTCGACGAGCCCGCCGACCGGCCCCGGCACGGAGCCGTGGACGAGCAGCAGGTGGTCGTCCGGACGGACGTCCACCGCCTGCAGGTGCTGCGTGGTCACGCGGACATGGCCCATGTGCCCGGGCAGCCGCTTGTTCTTCAGCAGGCGGCCCGGCTTCTCGCGCATGCCGACCGAACCCGGCCGGCGGTGCATCGTGTGACCGTGCGCCATCGGCTGGCCGGACATGTTGTGACGCCGCATGACGCCCTGGAACCCGCGCCCCTTGCTGATGCCGGTCACGTCGACGAAGCCGCCCTTCTCGAAGATCGCCACCGTCACCGCGTCGCCGGCCTTGGCCTCCTCGCCCGCCTCGAGGGGAACCTCCCGCAACACGCGGAACGGGCCGACCCCCGCCTTCTCGCAGTGGCCGGCCACCGGTTTCCCGAGGCGCGAGGCCTTCTGCGACTCGAACCCGAGCTGCGCGGCCTCGTAGCCGTCCGACGCCGCGGTCTTGCGCTGCACGACCGTGCAGGGACCGGCCTGCAGCACCGTCACCGGCACCTGGCGGCCCTCGCCGTCGAAGACGCGGGTCATGCCCAGTTTTCGTCCGATCAATGCCTTCATCTCGTCACACCTTGATCGTGATATCGACGCCGGCCGGGAGGTTGAGCTTCTTGAGCTCGTCCACCGTCTTCGCCGTCGGACCGATGATGTCCAGGATCCGCTTGTGCGTTCGGATCTCGAACTGGTCCATCGATTTCTTGTCCGCGTGCGGGCTCCGGTTCACGGTGTACCGCTCCCGCCGCGTCGGCAGCGGAATCGGGCCCGCCACCCTCGCCCCCGTGCGCTTGGCCGTCTCGACGATATCCGAGGCCGACTGGTCGAGCACCCGGTGGTCGTAGCCGCGCAGCCTGATGCGTATCCGCTGTCCGGTCATGGCTCCCTTTCTAACGGTTCAGAATCGCCCCCTGGAGCGCTTCGGGGACCACCTCGAAGCACCGGGGTTCCATCGTGTAGCTCGCCCGGCCCTTGGTCAGCGACCGGAGCGCCGTTGCGTAGCCGAACATCTCCACCAGCGGCGCCTCGGCCCGCACGATCTGCGAGCCGTCCTGCGCCTCCATCTCCCGCACGCGGCCCCGCCGCGCGTTGAGATCCGACAACACGTCGCCCATGTGGGCGTCGGGCGTGACCACCTCGACCGCCATCACGGGCTCGAGCAGCACCGGCCCCGCCGACCCGAGGGCCTCGCGCAGCGCCAGCACCGCCGCCGTCTTGAACGCGACCTCGGTCGAATCCTCCTCGCGGAACACGCCGCCCGTCACGGTGACCGCGACGTCGACCAGCGCGTAGCTGCCCAGCACGCCGGTCAGCAGCGCGTCGCGCACGCCCTCCTCGACCGCCTCGCGGAACTCCGCCGGGACCTGCTTCTCCGGGGCGTCGAAGCCCACCGTGTTGCCCCCGCCGCGGGCGTTCGGCCCGACGGCCAGGGCCACCTCGGCGAACTGCATCGCCCCGCCGATCTCGCGCTGGAACCGGTGCGCCGCCGTCGAGGTCCGCGTGATCGTCTCGCGGTACGAGACCATCGGCCGGCCCGCGTTCGCCTGCACCCGGAACTCCCGCAGCAGCCGGTCGCGGATGATCTCGAGGTGCAACTCGCCCATCCCGCTGATCAGCGTCTGCCCCGTCTCGGCGTCGGCCGAGACCCGGAACGTCGGGTCCTCCTCCGCGAGCGCCGCCAGCGCGCCGTCCAGCGCGGGGCGGTCCGCGGAGGAGCGCGGCTCGATCGCCATCGCGATCACCGGCTCGGGGAACTGGATCCGCTCGAGCATCACCGGCTGGTTCTCGGCGCACAGCGTGTCGCCGGTCGTCAGCCCCTTCATGCCGGCGAGGCCGCCGATCTCGCCGGCGTGCAGGGCCTCGATGTCCTCGCGGTGGTTCGCGTGCAGGGCGACGATGCGCTGCACCCGCTCGCGCTTGCGCGTGCGCGGGTTGAAGACGTTCTGCCCCTTCTTGAGCACGCCCGAGTAGACCCGGAGAAACGCCAGCTTCCCGACGTACGGGTCCGTGGCGATCTTGAACGCCAGCGCGGCCATGGGCTCGGCGTCGCTGGCATGGCGCTCCACCTCGGCCCCGGTCTTCGGATGGTGGCCGCGGATCGACGGCACATCGAGCGGAGACGGGAGAAGGTCGACCACGGCGTCCAGCAGCGGCTGGATGCCCTTGTTGC
This sequence comes from Lentisphaerota bacterium, assembly GCA_016873715.1. Taxonomy (GTDB): domain Bacteria; phylum Verrucomicrobiota; class Kiritimatiellia; order PWTM01; family PWTM01; genus VGWF01. The sequence goes on from VGWF01000010.1 coordinate 25,748, forward strand.
GCAGCGCCGATCCGCAGAGGACCGGCACCAGCCGCCCGGCGATCGTGGCCCGGCGGAGCCCGGCGACCAGCACGTCCGCCGGCAGGTCGGGCGTCGCAAGGTAGGCATCGAGCGTGGCCTCGTCGGCCTCCGCCACCGCCTCGCACAGCGCGGCCCGGGCGGCCTCGGCCGCCACGGCCAGGTCCGCGGGCACGGGGGACCCGGCGATGCGGGCGCCCTGCGTGGCCTCGTCGAACTCGAGCGCCCGCATGCGGATCAGGTCCACGACGCCGCGGAACGCCGCCTCGGCGCCCCACGGGAGCTGGATCACCGCCACCGGCGCGTGCAGGCGCTCGCGGAGGCTCTCGACGACGAAGTCGAACCGCGCGCCCTTCCGGTCCATCTTGTTGACGAACGCGAGGCACGGCACGCCGTACCGCTTCGCCTGGCGCCACACGGTCTCGGACTGGGGCTGCACGCCCGCCACGCCGCAGAACACGCCGACCGCCCCGTCGAGCACCCGCAGCGACCGCTCCACCTCGGCCGTGAAGTCCACGTGCCCCGGGGTGTCGATCAGGTTGACGGGATGCCCGTTCCACCGGAGCGTGGTCGCGGCGCTCGTGATCGTGATGCCGCGCTCCTGCTCCTGGACCATCCAGTCCATCACCGTGGAGCCCTCGTGCACCTCGCCCATCTTGTGGACGCGGCCCGAGTAGAAGAGGATGCGCTCGGAAACGGTCGTCTTGCCGGCGTCGATGTGCGCCACGATCCCGATGTTGCGCAGGCGGGCGAGAGCGGTGCGACGCCCGGCCGCTTCGCGGCCGGCGGTCGAGCCGTCGGTCTCTCTGGATCCCGTCTGTTCCAACGCCGAAACCATGGGGGTTGCCGTCTTACCAGCGGTAGTGGGCGAAGGCCTTGTTGGCCTGGGCCATCTTGTGCGTGTCGTCGCGCTTCTTGATCGCCGACCCGGTGTTGTTGTAGGCGTCCATCAACTCGAACGCCAGCGCCTGGCGCATCGGGACGCCCTTCCGGGCCGAGGCGTACTGCTTGAGCCACCGGAAGGCCAGCGCGAGCTGTCGCTCCGCGGACACCTCGACCGGCACCTGGTAGGTCGCGCCGCCGACGCGGCGCGACTTGACCTCGAGTCGCGGCTTGATGTTGTCCAGCGCGCGGGCCAGCACCTCGAGCACGGGCTCGGCGGTGATCTTCTCCCCGATGAGGTCGATCGCTCCGTACACGATGCTCTGCGCGATGGACTTCTTGCCCCGCTGCATCATCCCGTTGATCATCCGCGCGACCAGCGGACTGTTGAACCGCGAATCGGGGATCAGCGTGCGTTTCTCGGCTTTGCGACGTCGTGCCATGGGGTGCCTGCTACTTCTTCGCTTCGGTGTTCTTCGGACGCTTGGCGCCGTACTTCGAGCGCCCGCGACGCCGGGTCTCGACGCCGAGGGCGTCCAGCGTGCCGCGCACGATGTGATAGCGCACGCCCGGAAGATCCTTCACGCGGCCGCCGCGCACGAGCACCATGCTGTGCTCCTGCAGGTTGTGCCCCTCGCCGGGAATGTAGGCGGTGACCTCGTAGCCGTTCGTCAGGCGCACGCGCGCGATCTTGCGCAGCGCCGAGTTCGGCTTCTTCGGCGTCATCGTCTTCACCAGCAGGCACACGCCGCGCCGCTGGGGACAGCGCGACAGCGCCGGCGACTTGCTCTTCGACCGCGCGGGACGCCTGCCCACGCGAACCAGTTGATTGATCGTCGGCATGGTACTTCCTTCCGGGGCAAAAGGCGCATCCTACAGGAACATGCGCCGGTTCTGCAACATCAAGTTTCGGAATCCTCCTCGGGGATCGCCGCCTCGAGCATCGCCTCGTCCGGCGCGGCCGTCTGCAGGCGGTCGCCCAGCAGCTCCTCGACCGGGATCGGCTCCGCCAGCGGCACCAGCTTCAGGTTGCGGTACATCGGGAACCCGGTCCCCGCGGGGATCAGGTGGCCCATGATGACGTTCTCCTTGAAGCCGTGCAGGTAGTCGCGGCGGCCGAGCGTCGCGGCGTCGGCCAGCACGCGGGTCGTGTCCTGGAACGACGCGGCGGAGATGAAGCTCTCGGTCTCGAGGGCCGCCTTCGTGATGCCGAGCAGCACGGGCTGCGCCTCGGCGGGGCGCTTGCCCTCCGCGACGGCGCGCTGGTTGACTTCCTGGAAGTAGTACTTCTCGACCTGCTCGCCCCACAGGAACTCGGTGTCGCCGGGGTTCGTGATGCGGACCTTGCGGAGCATCTGCCGGACGATCACCTCGATGTGCTTGTCGTTGATCTCGACGCCCTGCAGGCGGTAGACCTCCTGGATCTCGTTGAGCAGGTACTCCTGCAGCTCCTTCGGGCCGCACACATCGAGCACTTCCTGCGGAACCACCGGGCCCTCGGTCAGCTGCTGCCCCTTGCGGACGCGGTCGCCGCGGAAGACCACGATGTGCTTCCCGATCGGGATCAGGTGCTCCTCCTCGTCGCCCGTCACCGGGTCGCGGACGAGCAGGCGCCGGCGGCCCTTCACGGTTCCGCCGAACTCGACGGTGCCGTCGATCTTCGCGATCTCGGCCGCATCCTTGGGACGGCGCGCCTCGAACAGCTCGGCCACGCGCGGAAGACCGCCGGTGATGTCCTTGGTCCGGACGAGCTTCCGCGGCGTCTTCGCCATCATCGCGCCGGCCGGCACCTTCTGGTGGCTGGCCACGGTCACGTGGGCGCCCGCGGGGATGGGATAGCTCGCCAGCACCTCGGCGTTCCGGGCCGTCGACACCTTGATGATGATCTGCGGGTGCAGATCCTCCTTGTGCTCCATGAGCACGGTTTCCTCGGCGCCGGTCGACTCGTTCACCTCCTTGCGGATGGTGACACCCTCGATGAAGTCGCGGAACTCGACCACGCCGCTCTGCTCGGAGAGGATCGGCACGTTGTACGGGTCCCACTTGACGAAGCTCTGGCCCTTCTTCACGCGGCCGCCGTCCGCCACGCTGATCACCGCGCCGATGACCGGCGTGTGGTGTTCGAGCTCGCGCCCCTCGGCGTCGTAGAGCACGACCGCGCCGTTCTTGTTCAGCACGACGTGCCGCGTCTCCGGCCCCTTGTCGGTCTCCTCGACCGTCTCAACCGTGCGCAGGTCCTGGTACTTCACGATCGCATCATGCTTCGACGTGATCTGCGGCTGCTTGAACACCGAGCTGGCCGTTCCGCCGATGTGGAACGTCCGCATCGTCAGCTGCGTGCCCGGCTCGCCGATCGACTGCGCGGCGATGATGCCGACGGACTCGCCCAGCGCGATCGCCTTCCCGGTGCCCAGGTTGCGCCCGTAGCACTTGGAGCAGACGCCGTGGACCGACTCGCACGTGAGCACGCTGCGAATGCGGACCTTCTCGATGCCCGCCTTCATCAGCCTCTTCGCCGCGATCTCGTCGACCTCCTGGCCGGCGGCGACGATGGGCTCGTTGGAGCGCGGGTCGCGCAGGTCCTCGAGCGCCGTCCGGCCGTCGATGCGGCCCTGCAGGGGGACGAGCTCGTCCTCCCCCTCCATGATCGCCGTCACCTCGATGCCGTTCAGCGTTCCGCAGTCCTCCTCGACCACGATGATGTCGTGGGCGACATCCACGAGGCGGCGCGTCAGGTAGCCGGCGTCGGCGGTCTTGAGCGCGGTGTCCGCCAGGCCCTTGCGCGCGCCGTGCGTGCTGATGAAGTACTCGAGCACGCTGAGCCCCTCGCGGAAGTTCGCCGTGATCGGGCGCTCGATGATCTCGCCCGACGGCTTGGCCATCAGGCCGCGCATGCCGGAGAGCTGGCGGATCTGCGCGCGGCTTCCGCGCGCCCCGGAATCGACCATCATGAAGACCGGGTTCAGCTCCTCGCGCTCCCCGACCCCCTCGCGGAGGTTGCGGTCCAGCGCGCTGTACATCACGTTGGAGATCTCCTCCGTCGCGTGCGTCCAGATGTCGATGATCTTGTTGTACCGCTCGCCGTCGGTGATGACGCCCTTCTTGTACTGCGCCTGCACCTCGGCGATCTGCGCGCGGGCCCGGTCGAGCACCGCCGCCTTCTCGCGCGGGATGATCATGTCGACCATGCCGATCGAGATGCCGGCGCGCGTCGCGAACTCGAAGCCGAGCCCCTTGAGGCGGTCGAGGACCCGGACGGTCTCGGGATGCCCGGCGACCTTGTAGCAGCGGCGGATGTGCTCGCCGAGGTCCTTCTTCTTGACGACCGAGTTGATGAACCCCATCGACGCGGGCCAGATCTCGTTGAAGAAGACCCGGCCGACGGTCGTGGCGATGACCTTGCGGTCCTTGTCGCCGCACGCGGTGTCGCGCCCGAAATCGGGGTTGCGCAGGCGGATCCGGTCGTGGACCCGCACGGCGCCCTCGTCGTAGGCGGTGTGAACCTCGTCGACGTCGTTCATCATCGGCAGGTGGTCGGCCTCGCGGTTGACCCCGCCCTGGCGCATGCGGATGCGCTCGCCCTGCGAATCGCTCGTCAGGTAGTAGCACCCGAGGGCGATGTCCTGCGTCGGCGTCGTGATCGGCTTGCCGCTCGACGGGGAGAAGATGTTGTTCGGCGCCAGCATCAGCAGGCGCGACTCGAGCTGCGCCTCGATGGAGAGCGGCACGTGAACGGCCATCTGGTCGCCGTCGAAGTCGGCGTTGTACGCCGTGCAGACGAGCGGATGGATCCGGATCGCCTCGCCCTCGATGAGGACCGGCTCGAACGACTGGATCGACAGCCGGTGCAGCGTCGGAGCGCGGTTGAGAAGCACCGTGTGCCCGCGCGTGACCTCCTCGAGGATGTCCCACACCTCGTTCGTCTCGCGCTCGATGAGCTTCTTCGCGCTGCGGACCGTGTGCACGATCCCCAGTTCCTTCAGCCGGCGGATGATGAACGGCTCGAACAACACGAGCGCCATCTTCTTCGGAAGGCCGCACTGGTTCATCGACAGCTCGGGGCCGACGACGATGACCGAGCGGCCCGAGTAGTCGACGCGCTTGCCCAGCAGGTTCTGGCGGAAGCGCCCCTGCTTGCCGCGGAGCATGTCGGAGAGCGACTTGAGCGGCCGGTTGCCCGCCCCGGTCACCGCGCGCCCGTGGCGGCCGTTGTCGAACAGGGCGTCGACCGCCTCCTGCAGCATCCGCTTCTCGTTCCGGATGATGACGTCCGGCGTCTTGAGCTGGAGCAGGTTGCGCAGGCGGTTGTTGCGGTTGATGACGCGCCGGTACAGGTCGTTGAGGTCGGACGTCGCGAACCGGCCGCCCTCGAGGGGCACCAGCGGGCGCAGGTCCGGCGGGATCACCGGGAGAACCTCGAGGATCATCCACTCGGGGCGCGTGCCGCTGGTCTTGAAACCCTCGAAGAGCTTCATCCGCTTCGTGAGCTTCTTGCGCGTCTGCTTGCTGCGCGTCGTCTCCATCTCCTCGACCAGCAGCCCCATCTCCTTCTCGAGGTCGAGCCGCTTCATCAGTTCGCGGATGCCCTCGGCGCCCATCAGGGCGGTGAAGGTCTCCCCGTACTTGTCCTGCGCCTCGCGGTACTCCATCTCGTTGAGAAGCTGCTTCTCCTTGAGCGGCGTGTCGCCCGGATCGACGACGATGTAGTCCTCGTAATAGAGGACCCGCTCGAGCGCCCGCATCGTCAGGTCCAGCACCAGCCCCATGCGGCTCGGCGTGCACTTGTAGAACCAGATGTGCGACACCGGCACGGCCAGTTCGATGTGGCCCATCCGCTCGCGCCGCACGCGGGCCTCGGTCACCTCGACGCCGCAGCGGTCGCAGATGACGCCCTTGTGCTTGATCCGCTTGTACTTTCCGCAGGAGCACTCCCAGTCCTTCGTCGGGCCGAAGATGCGCTCGCAGAACAGTCCGCCCTTTTCCGGCTTGAAGGTCCGGTAGTTGATCGTTTCGGGGTTCTTGACCTCGCCCTTGCTCCAGGACCGGATGGTCTCGGGCGACGCCAGCGTGATGCTGACCGAGTCGAACTCGATGTCGGGCGTGAGGCCCAACGCCTGCTGGACGACGCTGGTCATGTTGTCTGCCATGTTCGCTCCCGTCGGGCGGCGCCGGGCCGCCCCTTTTCGTCAACCCTTCGCGGACCGCTGGATCTTGATGTCGAGCCCGAGGCTCTGCATTTCCTTCATGAGGACGTTGAACGACTCGGGCAGCCCGGCCTCGAGGATGTTCTCGCCCTTCACGATGGATTCGTAGATCCGCGTGCGTCCCTTGATGTCGTCGCTCTTGACCGTCAGCAGTTCCTGCAGCGAGTAGGCGGCGCCGTAGGCCTCCATGGCCCACACCTCCATCTCGCCGAACCGCTGGCCGCCGTACTGCGCCTTGCCGCCGAGCGGCTGCTGGGTCACCAGCGAGTAGGGGCCGACCGCGCGGGCGTGGATCTTGTCCGTGACGAGATGGTGCAGCTTCATCATGTAGATGACGCCGACCACGACGCTCTGGCCGAACGGCTCGCCGGTGCAGCCGTCGAAGAGGATCGCCTTGCCGTCGTCGCCGACCGGGGCGCCCTTCTGGCGGGCCTCGACCAGCAGCTCGTGGATCGAGCTCTCGGGCACGCCGTCGAACACCGGCGTCGCGAAACGGATGCCCTCGCGGAAGCTGGCGGCCACGTCGCCCACCCGGTCGTCGCCCATCTCGCGCAGTTCCTTCTGCCGGCCCGCGCGGGCGTAGGCGTTCTCGAGGAAGCGGCGCAGGTCCTGCGCCGACGACCCGACCCGCAGCATGCGGTCGAGCTCCATGCCGAGCTGCCGAGCCGCCCACCCGAGATGCGTCTCCAGCACCTGGCCGACGTTCATGCGGGACGGCACGCCGAGCGGGTTCAGCACGATGTCGACGGGGGTCCCGTCCGACAGGAACGGCATGTCCTCCTCCGGCACGATCTTCGCGATGACGCCCTTGTTGCCGTGGCGGCCGGCCATCTTGTCGCCGACGCTGAGCTTCTTCTTGCTCGCGACGTAGACCTTGACCTGCTTGATGATGCCGGGATCCACCTCGTCGCCGCTCTCCACGCGATCCACCGCATCCGTCTGCTCCGTGACCATCTCGGCGAACCGCCGGTTGTAGTCGGCCAGGATGCTCTGGATCTTGATCTGGATGGGGCTGGCGTCGATCTCGATGTGCTCGCGAGCCACCGCGAGCTTGCGCAGCAGCGTCTTCGTGATCTTGCGGTTCGCCGGGATGATCTTCTCCCCGGTCTCCACGTTGACCACGTCGAGCGGGATCTTCTCGCCGAGCAGGATGTTGCTGAGCGCCTCGGTCAGGTTGTCCTGCAGCGTCTGGCGCTTCTCCTTGAACTCGTCCTCGATCTGCTTGAGCTGCTGCCGCTTCTCGCGGGCGTTCAGCTTCGCGCGCTTGACCGAGTTGCGGGCGGAGACCTTGACGTCCATCACGATGCCGTACGTGCCGCTGGGCACGCGCAGCGACGTGTCGCGGACGTCGGCGGCCTTCTCGCCGAAGATCGCCCGCAGCAGGCGCTCCTCCGGGGCGAGCTCCGTCTCGGTCTTCGGGGTGATCTTGCCGACGAGGATGTCGCCCGGCTTGACCTCGGCGCCGATGCGGACCACGCCGCCGTGCGTCAGGTTCTTGAGCGCCTCCTCGCTGACGTTCGGGATGTCCCGCGTGATCTCCTCCGGCCCGAGCTTGGTGTCCCGGGCGCCGCACTCGAATTCCTCGATGTGGATGGACGTGTAGACGTCCTCCTTGACGAGGCGCTCGTTGATCACGATGGCGTCTTCGAAGTTGTAGCCGTTCCACGGCATGAAGGCCACGACCACGTTGCGGCCGAGCGCGAGCTCGCCCTCGCGCGTCGAGGGACCGTCCGCCAGGACATCGCCCTTCTTCACGCGCTGCCCGACGCTCACGACCGGCTTCTGGTTGAAGCACGTGCCCGCGTTCGAACGCATGAACTTGCGAAGGTCGTATTCCTGCACCGAGGGGTCCTTCATCCCCTTCTTGTCGGGCATCTTCCCGTCCGGCGTGACGACGATCGCCCCGGCCGAGACGTAGGCGACCTTGCCCGCCTCGCGCGCCACGACCAGAACGCGAGAGTCGCGCGCGATGCGCCCCTCGTTGCCCGTCGCCACGTAGGGACGCTCGGCCTGGAGCAGCGGGACGGCCTGGCGCTGCATGTTCGAACCCATCAGCGCGCGGTTGGCGTCGTCGTGCTCGAGGAAGGGGATCAACGCGGCGGCGACGCTGACCACCTGCCGCGGCGAAACATCCATGTACTGGACCAGGTCGCGGGCGACCTCCTTGAAGTCGCCGCCCTTGCGAACCATGACCGTCTCGTTCAGGAACCGCCCCTTCTCGTCGAGCGGCGCGTTGGCCTGCGCGATGACGTACTTCTCCTCCTCGTCCGCCGTGAGATTGCCGACCTCGTCGGTGACGCGGCCATTGACGACCTTGCGGTACGGGCTCTCGATGAACCCGAACTCGTTCACCTTCGCGTACATGCTCAGCGACGAGATGAGGCCGATGTTCGGGCCTTCCGGCGTCTCGATCGGGCAGATGCGGCCGTAGTGGCTGGAGTGGACGTCGCGCACCTCGAACCCGGCGCGCTCGCGGCTCAGGCCGCCCGGACCGAGCGCGCTCAGGCGCCGCTTGTGGGCAAGCTCCGAGAGCGGGTTCGTCTGGTCCATGAACTGGCTGAGCTGGCTGCGCCCGAAGAAATCGCGGATCACCGTCGACAGCGCCTTCGGGTTGATCAGCTTCTGGGGCGAGAGCTTCTCGTTCTGCGGATCGAAGATCGTCATGCGTTCGCGGACGAGCCGTTCCGTGCGCGCCAGTCCCAGGCGGCACTGGCTCTCCAGCAGTTCGCCGACCGTGCGGATGCGGCGGCTTCCGAGATGGTCGATGTCGTCGACCGTCCCCTCGCCGCGACGCAGGTTGATCAGGTAGCGGATGCCCTCGACGACGTCGTCCTTGCAAAGCACCACGCAGTCCTCGCGGCCGACGTGCGGCCCGAGCTTCTGCTGGATCTTGTACCGCCCGACGCGGGTCAGGTTGTAGCGGTTCTCGTCGAAGAAAATGCGCTTGAGCAGCTGCCGCGCGTTGGACAGCGTGGGCGGATCGCCGGGGCGCAGCTTGACGTAGATGTCCTTGAGGGCGTCCTCGGCGTTGCGGATCTGCTGGTCCTTCCGCAGGGTCTTGAGGAACAGCCCCTCGTCCCACGCGACGTTGACGACGTCGACCGTCTTCAGGCCGATCGCGCGGAACTGCTTGATCAGCTCCGGCGTCAGCGGGTCGTACGCCTTGCCGAGCACCACCTGCGCGTCGGGATCCGCCACCTCGTGCAGCAGCACGCGGTTGGCGATGTCCACCTCGCCCGCCAGGCTGAGCGCCTCGATCTGGTAGTAGATGCGGAGGACCTCCTCGTCGGTCCCCTTCGTCGCGCCGTGCCCGCCGTCGCCCTTGTCCCCCAGTCCCAGCAGGGACCGCAGGAACGTCGTCGCCGGGAATTTCCGGCGCCGCTTCTTCCGGTCCAGGTAGACGTTGAGCATGTCCGAGGCGTCGAACTGGACCTCCAGCCACGACCCGCGGTCCGGGATGACGCGGAACGAGTACAGGACCGTCCCGTTCGCGTGCAGGCCCGTCTCGAAGCAGATGCCGGGCGACCGGTGAAGCTGGCTCACCACCACCCGCTCGGCGCCGTTGATGATGAACGTGCCCTGCTCGGTGATGAGCGGGATCTCGCCCATGTACACCTCTTCCTCGCGGACCTCCTTCGGGTCCTTGACGCGGAAGGTGACATACAGGGGAGCCGTGAAGGACTGCCCTTCGCGGAGGCACTCGACGGGCCCCATCTTCGTCTCGCGGATCTCGTACTTCACGAAGTCGAGCACGCACTGGCCGTCGTAACTCTCGATCGGGAAGACTTCCTTGAAGACGGCCTGAAGGCCGGCCTTCTGGCGCTTGTTCGGCGCCACGTCCCTCTGGAGGAACTCGCGGTACGAATCCGTCTGGATCTCGATCAGATCCGGCGGCGCGATCACGTCCACCAGCTTACCGAAGTTGATTCTCTGGGCCATTCGACACCTGCAAGCGAAGCACACGGGCGGAAAAAGCGAACCCCCCGGGCCGCACAGCGGCGGCCCGGGGCCGTCGGCGACCGTCGGTCGCTACTTGATTTCGACCTTCGCCCCCGCCGCCTCGAGCTTCGCCTTGAACTCGTCGGCTTCCTTCTTGCTCGCGCCTTCCTTGACCGTTTTCGGCGCGCCGTCGACCATGTCCTTCGCCTCCTTGAGGCCGAGGCTGGTCAGCGCACGGAGCTCCTTGATGACCGCGATCTTGTTCGCGCCGGCCGCCGCCAGCACGATCGCGAACTCGGTCTTCTCCTCGGCCGCCGGAGCCGCGCCGCCGGCCGCGGGCGCCGCCGCCACCGCGACGGGGGCCGCCGCCGACACGCCGAGCCGGGCTTCCAACGCCTTCACGAGCTTCGAAAGCTCGAGGACGGAAAGCGCCTCAACGCTCGAAACGATCTGTTCCAGCTTCGGATCCAGGGCCGCTGCATTCTCGCTCATTACCTTTTCTCCTTCACTCGCCGTTCCTCTGCATCCAGAGGGCTTGTTTTTCACCATGAACCGGCCGCCCGAGGCTTAGGCCGCCGCAGATTGTCCCTTCTTCTCCTGTGCCGCCTTCAGCACGTACACGACGCTCGCCAGCTTCTGCTGGAGCACGCCGACGAGGCCGCCCATCGGCGCGGCGATCGTGCCGACCGCCATCGCGCGCAACACCTGCTTGGAAGGCAGGGCCGCGAGCGTCTGGACATCGGCGGCGGACAGGGCCCGGCCCTCGAAGGCGCCCGCCTTCAGGACCGGCATCTTGAATTCCTTGTGGAACTGGACGAGCAGCTTCGCGCATTCCGTGACTTCGCCCGTCCCGACGATCATCGCCGTCGAGCCCTTCAGGAACGCCTGCAGGTCGGGCCCGGTGGCCTTGACCGATTCGCGGAACAGGCGGTTCGGCACCACCTGCATCCGCGCGCCGATCTTGCGCAGCCGGCCCCGGAGATCGCTGGTTCGCCCCGAGTTCAGGCCCGTGTAGTCGGCCAGAAAGAGGAACGCCCCCGTCGCAACCCGGTCCCGGATCTCGGCCAGCTGCGCCGCCTTCTCCGGACGGACCCGGCGTGCGCCCTTGCGTTTGGCAGTCGTCGTCATCCGTCACCTCAAACTTCAGCATCCCGGACATTCACGTGCAGGCCGGGTCCCATCGTGGAACTGACCGTGCACCGCTTGATGAAAATCCCCTTGGCGGCCGCCGGGCGGGCGGCGCGAAGGCCGTCGATCACCGCCGTGCAGTTCTCGACCAGGGCCTGCACCTCGAAGTTCCGCTTGCCGAACGGGACCATGACGTTGCCGTTCTTGTCCATGCGGAATTCGACCCGTCCCGCCTGAAACTGCTTCACCGCCGTGGCCGTGTCGGTGGCCACCGTGCCCGTCTTCGGATTCGGCATCAGGCCGCGCGGCCCGAGCACCTTGCCGAGCTTGCGGACCTCCTTCATCGCGTCCGGCGTGGCCACCGCGATGTCGAAGTCCGTCCACCCGCCCTGCACCTTCTCGATCAGATCCTGGAAGCCCACCGCCTCCGCGCCGGCGGCACGGGCCGCATCCGCGGCCGGCCCGTCGGCGAAGACGATGACGCGGACCTTCTTGCCCGTGCCATGCGGGAGCGACACCGTTCCGCGGACCGCCTGGTCGGACTTCGTCGGATCCAGCCCGAGGCGGAACGAGACGTCGACCGTCTCGTCGAACTTGGCCATCGGGTGATCCTTGATGAACTGGATCGCAGCCGGCAGTTCGTACAGCATCTCGCGGTCGACCTGCTCCGCGACCTTCCGATACTTCTTTCCGTGCTTCGCCATGTCACACCACCTCGATGCCCATGCTGCGCGCCGTACCTTCGATGATCCGGACGGCCTGCGGGAGATCCGATGCGTTCAGGTCCTTGGCCTTCTGCTTCGCGATGTCCTCGACCTGCGCCCGGGAAACCTTGCCCACCTTGTCGCGGTTCGGCACTCCCGAACCCTTCGCGATCCCCGCCGCGCGCTTGAGCAACACGGACGCGGGGGGACTCTTCGTGATGAACGTGAACGACTTGTCCTGGTAGACCGTGATCACCACGGGGATCACGAGTCCGGCCTGGCTCGACGTCGCCGCGTTGAACTGCTTGCAGAACTCCATGATGTTCACGCCCTGCTGGCCGAGGGCGGGGCCGACGGGCGGGGCCGGATTGGCCTGGCCCGCGGGAATCTGCAACCGGATGACGCCTGTAACCTTCTTCGCCATAGTGCTCCACCGGGCGGGTTACGCCCGCTCCACCTGCGAATACTCGAGTTCCACCGGGGTCGACCGCCCGAAGATCGACACGGAAACCTTCAGCTTCCCGTGCTCGGGATCGACCTCCTCCACCACACCGCTGAAATTCTGGAACGGACCGTCGGTGATCGTCACCGTCTCCCCCGGCTCGAACGTCACTTTCGGGCGGACCTTGTCCTTCTTCTCCTCCACCTGCGAGAGGATCGTCTCGATCTCCTTGGGCCGCAGCGGCACCGGCCGCTCGCCGCCCACGAACCCGATGATCCCCTGCGTCTCCTGGATGAAGTACCAGGCGCGCTCCACCATGTTCTTCTGCTCGTCGTACAACGCCAGGTTGATCAGGACGTAGCCGGGGAAGAACTTCTTCACCGTCGTCGTGCGGCGATTGCTCTTCGTTTCCGTGACGCGTTCCGTCGGAATCAACACCTCGCCGACGTACTCCAGCATGTCCTCGATCTTCGCGCGGCGCTCGATGCTCTCCTTGACCCGGTTCTCCTGACCGGAGAGCGTATGCAAGACAAACCACTGCTTTTCCATGATGCCCTCGCGCCGCCCCCGACTACCGGGGCAGGATCGCCTGCAGGATGAAGATGATCGCCCCGTCGCTCAACGCCACGAACGCGCTCAGCAGGACCACGGAGACGATGACCACCGTCGTCGACTCCAGCAGTTCGCCGCCGGTCGGCCACGAGCACTTCTTGAGTTCGACCTGCACCTCCCCGAGGAAGGTGCGCATCCGGCCGATCCATGCCCTGATCTTCTCCATAGCGCCTCGTGCTCTCCCGACGCGACTGGCAGGCCAGGAGGGACTTGAACCCCCAACAACCGGTTTTGGAGACCGGTGCTCTGCCAAATTGAGCTACTGGCCTGCAAAACTCACGCCGCCTACTTCGTCTCGCGGTGAACCGTGTGTTTCCGGTCGAACCGGCAGAATTTCTTGATCTCCAACCGCTCGGTCTGGACGCGCTTGTTCCGCGTCGTCGTGTAATTGCGACGCTTGCAGTCCGTGCACGCCAGCGTGATGATTTCCCTGGGCATAAACTCCGCCTCCAGCAGCGGCTCGCAAACGAGCGGACGCGGCCCGCCCCGCGGGGCGGGCCGTCGTCGGCTGATGTGTGCCTACTCCAGGACCTCCGTCACGCGTCCGGCGCCGACCGTGCGTCCACCTTCGCGGATGGCGAACCGCATGAACTTCTCCATCGCGATCGGCGTGATCAGCCTGACTTCCATGCTGATGTTGTCGCCGGGCATGACCATCTCGACGCCCTCGGGCAACGTGATGTCGCCGGTGACGTCCGTCGTCCGGAAGTAGAACTGGGGACGGTATCCCTTGAAGAACGGCGTGTGACGTCCGCCCTCCTCCTTGGACAGGACGTAGACCTCGGCCTTGAACCGCGTGTGCGGGGTGATCGACCCCGGCTTGGCGAGAACCTGGCCGCGCTCGACCTCCTCTTTCTTCGTCCCGCGCAGCAGCACGCCGACATTGTCGCCCGCCTGCCCCTGATCGAGCAGCTTGCGGAACATCTCGACGCCCGTGGCGGTCGTCTTCTGCGTGTCGCGCAGGCCCACGATCGCGACCTCTTCGCCGACCTTGACCACGCCGCGCTCGATGCGGCCCGTCACCACCGTGCCGCGACCCTCGATCGAGAACACGTCCTCGATCGGCATCAGGAAGGGCTGGTCGATCGGACGCTCCGGCTCCTTGATGTAGGAATCCAGCGCATCCATCAGCTCCTGGATGCACTTCGCATCCTCGTGGGCGGGCGACGGGGCCTGGATCGCCTTCAGCGCCGAGCCGCGGATCACCGGCGTTTCATCGCCCGGGAACTCGTACTTGGACAGCAGCTCGCGGATCTCCATCTCGACGAGGTCGAGCAGTTCCGGATCGTCCACCGTGTCGACCTTGTTCAGGAAGACGACGATGGCCGGCACGCCCACCTGGCGGGCCAGCAGGATGTGCTCGCGCGTCTGGGGCATGGGGCCGTCGGCCGCGCTGACCACCAGGATCGCGCCGTCCATCTGCGCCGCGCCCGTGATCATGTTCTTGACGTAGTCCGCGTGACCCGGGCAGTCCACGTGCGCGTAGTGGCGCGCCGTGCTCTGGTACTCCACGTGCGACGTGGCGATGGTCAGGATCTTGGTCGGATCGCGACGGCCCTGCGACTCGGATGCCTTCGCAACCTGATCGTACGACACGTAGGCGCTGAGGCCCTTGTCTGCCTGCACCTTCGTGATCGCGGCGGTAAGCGTCGTCTTGCCGTGGTCAACGTGACCGATCGTGCCGACGTTCACGTGCGGCTTCGTCCGTTCAAATTTTTCCTTCGCCATGGTCGCTGCTCCTGTTCCTCTGACTGGTTTCCCCTTCGGTCCTTCCGATCCCATCCGCGTCATCGCGCCGGCGGACTCCCGGTGGAGCCCACGAGCGGGATTGAACCGCTGACCTCGTCCTTACCAAGGACGTGCTCTACCAACTGAGCTACGTGGGCCAGCACCCAACCATCGCCCGGTCGCACCGTTCCGAATACCGGCCTCGTGCGCAAACAGCAAAAGACTTCCCGCCGCCCATCCCCGCTGGAGATCAGCCCGGAGAGAAGTTCTTTTCCCGCTGTTTACCGCATGTTCTTGACGGCCCTTCACGGACCGTCGCCCGCAAAACGGTCCATTAGACTAGCGTTTCCGGCTCGCGAGTCAACAGCATTGTGGATCTTTTTTTTGCGCACACCCGTTCTCCGCGCCGGCCGGGCGCCGCGGGGCACATTCCCGCTCGACTTCCCGCCCGGGAATCCCATGATCGTGGCATGAGTTCCCTCGAGGATGCGGACGGCGCCCCGCCGTGCGGGAGGCCGCTCTGGGCCGATCCGTCACGGCCCGGCAGGATCCTCGTTCTCGATCAGCGCGCCCTGCCCCACCGCCGGACGGAGATCGCATTGACCTCGGCGGCGGACGCCGCAAACGCAATCCGGGACATGACCGTCCGGGGGGCACCCCTGATCGGGGCGACCGCGGCGTGGGGCATGGCGCTGGCCGCCCGCCACGCGCCCCCCGGCACGTCCGCCTCGGCCGTGGAGGAGGCCGCGCGGATCCTCGGCGCCACGCGCCCCACCGCGCAGGACCTGCACGCGGCGATCGCCCGGATGATGTCGATCGCCCGCGCCGAGTCCGACGATGAGGCCCGCGCGGCCGCGCTGGCGGCCGCCGCGGAGAAGATGTGCGCGGACTCGATCGAGGCCTGCCGGCGCATCGGCGAGCACGGTCTTCCGATGATTGCAGCCGCCCACGCCCGGAATCCGGACCGTCCGGTCAATGTCCTCACCCACTGCAACGCGGGCTGGCTTGCGTGCCTGGCCCACGGCACGGCGACCGCCCCCATCTACCGCGCCCATGCGCTCGGCATCCCGATCCATGTCTGGGTCGATGAAACCCGACCCCGCAACCAGGGGGCCGCCCTGACCGCATGGGAATTGGGGCAGGCCGGCGTTCCCCATACGCTGGTCGCGGACAACGCGGGCGGCCACCTGATGCAGCACGGGCGTGTCGATCTCGTCCTGGTCGGCGCGGACCGCATCACGCGCCGGGGCGACGCGGCCAACAAGATCGGCACGTACCTCAAGGCCCTGGCCGCGCACGACAACGCGGTCCCCTTCCACGTCGCCGCCCCGGCCACGACGTTCGACCCGTCGATCGGAGACGGCGTGCGGGAGATCCCGATTGAGGAGCGCGACCCGGATGAGGTCCGGTTCGTCTCCGGGAGCTGCGAAGGCCGCGTGCAATCCGTCCGCATCTGTCCAGCCACGACGATCGCGGCCAATCCCGCGTTCGACGTGACGCCCGCCCGGCTGATCTCCGGAATCATCACCGAACGGGGCCTCGCCCGGGCCGACGAGGCGTCGCTTCGCGCGATGTTCCCGGAATGGGAGGCATCGGCGCCATGACCGCGCCCGGAACCCCCCAACACCCCGCCGAGGGCTACGTGCGATTCCATGTTCGCTGGACCGAGGCCGCCCCGCCCCGCCACGATGACCTGGGGAGACTCGACTCGCTCCGCACGCGCCTGTGGGACCGCGGCTGGGTCGGGGCAACCCCCGAGGGGATCGGCTTCGGGAATCTGAGCGTGCGGGACGCCGGCGGGTCGTTCATCATCACCGGCACCGCGACGGGCGCCCGGAGGATCCTGGGCCCGGAAGGCTACACGCTCGTCACCCGCGTGGAGCGTGCGCGGAATACGGTGAGCTGCCGGGGCCCCGTCCGCGCCTCGGCGGAGACGATGAGCCATGCCGCCATCTACGAAGCCAACCCCGGGGCGGGGTGCGTTGTGCACATTCACGCCCGGGACCTGTGGCGGCGGGGCCTGGATCTGGGATGGCCCTCGACGCCGGCCACGGCCGAGTACGGGACCCCGGATCTCGCGGATGCCGTGGCCGCCGTGGTCGAAGCCCATCGCGAACCCCGCGGGATCATCGCCCTGGCCGGCCACGAGGACGGCCTCCTCGCCTTCGGCCCCGACATCGAGAGCGCCGAGAGGGAACTCCTTGCCGCCGCGCGCCGCGGCCGGTCCGCCTGAGAAACGAAAACGCCGCGAGCCCGAGGGCCCGCGGCGTTTCAAAGTAATCCCGGCAACGTGCTACTCTCCCACGGCCAACGCCGCAGTACCATCGCCGCTGAGAGTCTTAACGGCCGTGTTCGGAATGGGAACGGGTGTTTTCCTCTCGCCATGGTCACCGGAAAAATCGAACTGCACAGGGAATTGGGAAAGCAAGTCGGTCATGGACCGACTGAAGAGTTGAAAAGGTCAAGCCGCACGGCTGATTAGTACCGGTCAGCTCACGCATTGCTGCGCGTCCACCTCCGGCCTATCGAGGTCGTCGTCTTCAACCAGCCTTCAGAACCCTTGCGGATTGGGAGATCCTATCTTGGGGGGGGCTTGGCGCTTAGATGCTTTCAGCGCTTATCCTTTCCGCACATAGCTACCCGGCCATGCCGCTGGCGCGACAACCGGATCACCAGAGGTGCGTAGTTCCCGGTCCTCTCGTACTAAGGAACTATCCCCTCAAATCTCCTGCGCCCACAGTGGATAAGGACCAAACTGTCTCACGACGTTTTGAACCCAGCTCGCGTACCGCTTTAATGGGCGAACAGCCCAACCCTTGGGACCTTCTCCAGCCCCAGGATGCGATGAGCCGACATCGAGGTGCCAAACCGCCGCGTCGATGTGGACTCTTGGCGGCGATCAGCCTGTTATCCCCGGAGTACCTTTTGTCCGTTGAGCGATGGCGCTACCACGAGCAACCACCGGATCACTTAGCCCTGCTTTCGCACCTGCTCGACTTGTAAGTCTCGCAGTCAAGCTCCCTTATACCTATACGCTCTACACACGATTGCCGACCGTGTTGAGGGAACCTTCGGGCTCCTCCGTTACAATTTTGGAGGAAACCGCCCCAGTCAAACTGACCCTCTGGCACTGTCCCCGTCCCGGATCACGGGCGCGGGTTAGAAATCCGGACCACTAAAACTGGTATTTCACTGTTGGCTCCACGGCACCTGACGACGCCGCTTCACCGCCTCCCAGCTATGCTACATGTAATGGGCCAGAATCCCATACCAGATTACAGTAAAGGTTCACAGGGTCTTTCCGTCCTACTGCGGGTAGCCGGCATTTGCACCGGCATTACAATTTCACCGAGATCCTCGTTGAGACAGCGCTCTGATCGTTACACGATTCGTGCAGGTCGGAACTTACCCGACAAGGAATTTCGCTACCTTAGGACCGTTATAGTTACGGCCGACATTCACCGGGGCTTCGGGTCGGAGCTTCGCCTTGCGGCTAACCCCTCGCCTTAACCTTTCGGCATTGGTCACGTGTCACACCCTATACTTCCTCTTGCGAGTTTGCAGAGTGCTGTGTTTTTGATAAACAGTCGCCAGAGCTCTTTCACTGCGCCTCCCGGGTGCTTTGATGTAATCTGACACCTGGAAGGACCCCTTCTTCCTAAGTTACGGGGCTAGATTGCCGAGTTCCTTAACGAGGTTTCTCTCGCGCGCCTGGGTATATTCTACCCTCCCACCTGTGTCGGTTTGCGATACGGTCGCCTGTCCGGCTGACTAGGAGTTTTTCTTGGCAGCCGAGTATCAGCCAATCCCCCTTGCCCGAAGGCTCAGGGTCCCATCACCTTTCGGAGTAGCGTCCCGGTGGATTTACCTGCCGGAACCTCCTAGGGGCTTGGACCACCGTTTCCAATTGGTGGCCGGCCTAACTTTCTGCGTCACTCCATCGCTGATAACGCCGGACCGGCGGTACAGGAATATTGAACCTGTTTCCCATCAGCTACGCCTTTCGGCCTCACCTAAGGGGCCGACTAACCCTGGGCGGACGAACCTTCCCCAGGAAATCTTGGGATTTCGGCGGACGGGATTCGCACCCGTCTAATCGTTACTTATGTCCGCATAATCACTTGCATGCGGTCCACCGATCCTTACGGTACGGCTTCGCTCCACATGCAACGCTTCTCTACCACACCGTCTTGCGACGGCATCCGCGGCTTCGGCATTCAACTTAGTCCCGATTATTTATGGCGCGGAACCACTCGACTAGTCAGCTGTTACGCACTGTTTAAATGATGGCTGCCTCTAAGCCAACATCCTAGCTGTCATGGCGATTCCACATCCTTCTGCACTTAGTTGAATTTGGGGGCCTTAGCCGGCGGTCTGGGCTTTTTCCCTCTTGGCTGTGAAGCTTATCCCCCACAGCCTGACTCCGCACGTGACGCCGACGGTATTCGGAGTTTGATTGGCTTCGGTATTCCGGTAAGAACCCTAGACCATTCAGTGCTCTACCTCCATCGGTGGCATTCGTGCAGGCTAGCCCTAAAGCTATTTCGAGAAGAACCAGCTATCCCCGAGTTTGATAAGTCTTTCGCTCCAACCCAC
>VGWF01000010.1:50000-57866 GCA_016873715.1 Lentisphaerota bacterium
GCAGTGGCAGAGCTGCGCAAGCTGCCACCCCGACGCCCGGGTGGACGGCCTCAACTGGGACCTGCTCAATGACGGCATGGGAAACCCGAAGCAGACCAAGAACATGCTGCTCGCCCACCGCACCCCCCCGGCGATGATGAGCGCGATCCGCGACTCGGCCGAAGTCGCGGTGCGCTCGGGCCTGCGCTACATCCAATTCGCCGTGCGCCCGGAGGAGGACGCCAAGGCGATCGACGAATACCTCAAGTCCTTGAAGCCGGCCCCCAGCCCCCATCTCGTGAACGGGAGGATGAGCGATGGCGCACGGCGCGGCGAGAAGGTCTTCAAGAAGGCCGGCTGTGCGGATTGCCACCCCGCACCGCTGTTCTCGTCGCTCAAGCCCTATGACGTCGGAACGGGTGCCGACCTGGACAAGGACAAGGCGTACGATACGCCGACGCTCGTCGAATGCTGGCGGACAGCGCCCTATCTCGTCGATGGCCGCGCCGCGACGATCAAGGATGTCCTCACGACCTTCAACAAGGGCGATCGCCATGGCACAACGTCCGGCCTGAACGAGCAGGAGTTGGCCGACCTCGAGGCGTATGTCCTTTCCCTGTAGGCATGGGACAATAATCCCTCCTCCTAGACGTTCGGTTGGAGCATCATGAGCGAACCTTGTCCACATCGTGGCCTTACCCTTGCCCGAATCCGTCAACCCCGCTTGGACATCGTCCGCCTCTCCCTGCCAGGGAGTTCCCGGTTCTTCGTGACGGACGCCCCGGGCGGAGACGGGGGGCCCGAGCCGTTGGCGGCCGAGATCGGCGACTTCCTTAAGCAGAATGGCGCCCATGTCGCCGCGATGGACCTGTTCGGCCCGGCGGATCGGGAAGCCGGCACCCTTGCGGCCATCGAGCGAAAGTGCGGTCCGATCCGGTGGCCGGTGACGTGGATCGACGGTTCGGCATGCGCGGGCAAGGCGCCCATCGCCGCACAGTTCTATGCGATCGCCGGTCCCACGCGGCCCGTCGTGCTGGACGGTCGCGTGGTGGGTACGATCGTCGAGGACGACACGATGCGCTTCGTGGTCTTCGCCGGACTCCGTCCGGCCGACCTGAAGGCATCGCGCGGCGACCAGACGAAGTCCCTGATCCATCAACTCGAACGCGCCCTTGAACTGGTGGGGATGGACTTCCACAACGTGGTCCGCACATGGCTTTACTGCAACAAGATCCTGGAGTGGTACGACGAGCTGAACCGGGTCCGCAACGAGTTCTTCCGTGATCGCGGCGTCTACGACCGCCTCGTCCCGGCCAGCACAGGCGTCGGAACCGGCAACCCCTTTGGCGCCGCCCTGGTGGCCGACGCCCTGGCCATGGCCCCCCTGAAACCCGGGGTCTCCGTCAAGGCCCTTCCTTCCCCGCTCCAGTGCCCGGCTCCCGCGTATGGCAGCGCTTTCAGCCGCGCGGTCGAAATCACCGTTCCGGGCTGCCGTCGCATGTACATCTCCGGCACCGCCAGCATCCACCCCGAGGGCGAGACAGCCCATGTCGGCGACGTGGACGCCCAGGTGGATCTCTCGATGCGGGTGGTCAAGGGGATCCTCGACTCGGCCGGTTACTCGTGGACCGACATCAACCGGGCCGTGGCCTATTTCAAGAACCCGTCCGACGCCGGCGCCTGGGACCGGTGGGTCAAGGCCAACAGCATTCCCGCGATGCCCATCGTGGTCGTGAAGGCCGACATCTGCCGCGACGACCTTCTCTTCGAGGTCGAGGTCGACGCGCTGCGCCTGACCTGATCCCGGGACGAGGCACTGGCTGCCGCCCCCCCCTGACGCCGCCATTGCGGCGGAGATGGTCATTCGCCATACTTCGCCCACCGGAACTCCGCCGGGGGCGATCGATGGCAGGCGACACAGGCACAATTCGCGCGGCGCTGATCCAGATGGCAATGTCCGACGACCCGGCGGCCAATCTGGAGACCGCGGTCGTCCGCCTCCGCGAAGCGGCCGCGGGCGGCGCGACCGTGGCGTGCCTTCCCGAGCTCTATCGGACTCCGTACTTCTGCCAGTCCGAGGACCCGCGCGCCTTCGACCTGGCCGAACCGGTCCCCGGGCCCACGACGAACGCCCTCGCCGCCCTGGCCCGGGAACACCGGATGGTCGTCGTCGCACCCCTGTTCGAGCGGCGCGCACCCGGCCTCTACCACAACAGCGCCGTGGTCATCGAGCGCGACGGAAGCCTGGCCGGTCTGTACCGGAAGATGCACATCCCCGACGATCCCGGCTACTACGAGAAGTACTACTTCGCTCCGGGCGACCTCGGATTCCGCTGTTTCGATACGAGCGCCGGCCGGATCGGCGTGCTGATCTGCTGGGACCAGTGGTTCCCCGAGGCCGCCCGCCTCGTCGCTCTCCAGGGCGCCGACCTCGTCCTCGTGCCGACCGCGATCGGATGGCACCCCCGGGAGCGGCAGACGCTCGGCGACGCCCAGGTGGACGCGTGGATCACGGTCCAGCGCGGTCACGCCATCGCCAACGGCATCTACTGGGCAGCCGTCAACCGCATCGGCCACGAGCGCCCGGCGCCGGGACACGAGGGACTTCAGTTCTGGGGTTCGACCTTCGCCTGCGATCCCCACGGCATCATGCTGGCCCGCGCCCCCGCGGATGCCGGGGCCGTGCTGCTGGTCGACGCGGATCGCAGACGCGTGGAGGCGATCCGTCGTGCATGGCCGTTCCTGCGCGATCGCCGCGTCGACGCCGCCGCCCCGCTCGCCGCCCGCTGGCTCGGCCCCGACTGCGGATCGACGGCGCCCAGCGTCCCCACGCCATGAACCGGCTTCCCGTCACGCTCGCCCTCCTCCTGGCCGGCTCCGCGGCTGCGGCCGACCCGGTGCCGCTGACACTGGAAGAGGCCATCGCAACCGCCCTGGCCCACAACCGGGCGCTGGCGCGCGGGCAGATGCAGCTGCGGGCGCGGGAGATGGACGTTTCCCTGGCGCGCAGCGCCTTCGACACCGAGGCGGGGCCGGTCCTTCAGTCCGCAAGCCTCGGCGACAACGCCCAATGGACCTATGGCATGCAGGCCGCCAAGACGACCCCTTTCGGCACACGCGTCGGGGCCTCCGGGACGATCCTGGACCGCACCGGCACGCTGGGCGGTGACGAGCAGGCCGTCACGGTCAGCATCGCCCAGCCGCTGTTCCGCCGGTTCGGCCGGGCCGTGGCGGAGGAGCCGGTCCGGCTCCGCCTCGACCAGTACCGCGCCGAACGGCGCCACTGGGAGATGCAGCGCGCCGACCTCGTCATGTCGCTGGTGACGCTCTTCGAGACCATCGAGCGGAGCGACCGGCAGATCGAGTTCGAGACCGGCTACCTCGAACGGATCCGCCGCCTCGCCACGCTGGTCCGCGCCCACGAACGGCAGGGCCGCTCCACGCGCGTCGACGTCGTGCGCATGGATCTCCAGGCCGGCGAGACGCAGGCCCGCCTCGCCGCCCTGGTCGAACGGCGCGACGCCACCGGTCGCGAACTGGCCGAAACCCTCGGCGCAAGCCTCGACACCGTCTTCCAGCCCAAGCGGCCGCCCCCGCTCGACCTGGCGCTGCCCGACGCGGCGGCGGCGGTCGCCACGGCCGCCTCCAACCGCCTCGACCTGGCCCAGGCCCTCGACGACGCCGATATCGCCCGCCGCACCGCGTCCCTCGCGCGGCGGAACCGGTGGCCGGACATCTCGATCGGCCTGTCCATGCGTCACGCGTGGATGGATGTCTCCTCGCCCGGCATCGACGACGAACGCACCGACGTCATCGCCTCCGCCCAGGTCGACGGCTATCCGTGGCGCCATGCCGACCGGCTTGCCACGCAGCGTGCGGGACTCGACGGGGCGGCCGCCGACGCCATCGTCGACATCCGGCGCGAGGCCGTCGCCCGCGAGGTCCTGCAGACCCTCTCCGAATGCCGCCGGATCGCCGCCGAACTCGGCATCGCGGAGAGCAACCGGAAGCTGGCGGAGGACGGGGCCCGGCTCGCCCGGCGGCTCTACGAACTGGGGCGGGGCGACGCGTTCGCCCTCTCGGACGCCGAGATCCAGCTTGCCCGCGCGGAGAACCGCCTGATGGAGGTCCGCTCCGCTCACCGCGTCTCGGCCTACACGGTGCTCCACGCGATCGGCACCCTGATCGAGCATCCGCCCGAACTGAAGCCGAACGGAGACTGAGCGCATGAGCCCCCCCATCCGCATCGTCCTGTCGGTCGCGGCGGCCGCCGTTCTCGCCGTCGCCCTCCGCTCGGTCCTGTCGCGGGGACCCTCCGGCGAGACGGACGGCGAGCGGCTCGTGATCGAGGAGACCTCGTTCGAGCTCTGGTCCCGCTACGAGGGACGCATCGCGGCGCGCAGGGTCGAGACCGTCTCGTCGCGATTCAACGGCGGCGCCACCATCGTCGAACTCGCGGCGGAGGGGACGCGCGTCCGCCGCGGCGACCGGCTCGTCCGTTTCGACAGCTTCCAGGTCGAGAACGACCTCGCCCGGCTGGAACGCGAGCACGCCGTCGCGGAGTCGGAGCTGCGGAACCTGGAGAACGCCACGCTCCCGCTGGAACTCCGCGAGCTCGAAACCGCCCTGATCGAGGCCCGCGTCAACCACGGCGCCGAGGCCCAGTATGCCGAGGACTCGAAGGAACTCGTCGCGGAGGGCCTCGTTTCGGCCCGCGAGGTCGAGCGGCAGCAGTTGAAGACCGAGGGGCTCCAGTCGAAGATCGAGCAGACGGAGCTCCGGCTGAAGCTGCTGAAGGAGCACGTCCATCCCGCGCGCGTCGAGGAGGCGCGGGCCAAGCTCGACGCCGCGTCCCGCCAGCGGGCGCTCATGCAGGAGCAGTTCGCGCAATGCATCGTCACCTCGCCGTGCGACGGCGAGGTCGTCCATCTTCCCCTAGCCTTCGGAACGGAGATCCGCACGGCCCGCGTCGGCGACACCGTGTTCAAGAACCAGGAGTTCCTCTGCATCCCGGACCCGTCCGAATGGGTGGTCCGCTGCGACGTGCCCGAGCAGGAACTCGGGCGCGTCGCGCCGGGGTCCGCCGCCCTCCTCTTCCCCCGGGCCTGGCCCCAGATGACGCTGACCGGGACCGTGGAGACGGTGTCCGCGATGGCGCGATCCCGGGCGGGCGACCCGGCGGCCCGCTGTTTCCCGATGACGATCCGCGTGCTCGGCGCGCCGGCGGAGATGAAGAGCGGGCTCTCCGTGCAGGCGGCGGTGCTGTCCCACCGCGTCGACCGGACGCCCGTCATCCCCCGGTCCGCGGTCCGCTGGGACGGCGGCGCCCCCTACGCCCACGTCCCCGCGCCCGGCGGCCCGCAACGCCGCAGCCTGCGCCTCGGCCCGGGCAACGAGCGGGACTTCGTCGTCCTCGAGGGGCTGCAAGCCGGGGAAGCCGTGCTCCGATGAGCGAGGTCGTCCTGAGCCTGCGCGGCGTGTCGCGGACCTTCCGGACGGCGGCCCGCGTGGTGGAGGTCCTGAAGCGGGTGGACCTCGAGGCCCGCCGCGGCCGCCTGCTGGCCGTGGCGGGACCCTCCGGGTGCGGGAAGACGACGCTGCTGCACATCGCCGCGCTGCTCGACGCGCCGGATGCCGGGGAACGGATCTTCGACGGCATCGACGTGTCGGGCCTCGGCGGCGCGGACCTGGCCCGGCTCCGCCGCGAGCGGATCGGGATGGTCTTCCAGCGCTTCCACCTCCTGCCCCACCGCAGCGCCCTGGAGAACGTCGCGTTCCGGTTCCGCTACACGACCGTCCCCGCCCGCGAGGCCCGCGAACGGGCCCGCGAGGCGCTGGACAGCGTCGGGCTCTCGGCCGTCGCCCATACGCCCGCCCGGCTCCTGTCCGGCGGCGAGATGCAGCGCGTGGCCGTCGCGCGCGCCCTGGCGCTGCCGCCTCTGCTGCTGCTGGCCGACGAACCGACCGGCAACCTCGACGCCGACGCGGCGCGCCACGTCATGGATCTCCTGGCCGGGTGCCGGCCGCGCGGAATCGCCGTCCTCGTCGCAACCCACAATCCGCGCTGGGTCGCCGAGTGTGACGACATCGTCCGGCTGGATGGTCCGTCCCCGAAGCAGGTGCCCGGATGACGGCGGCGGTCCGGTTCCTGGCCGACGTCCGCGATGGACTCCGCTCGCGCCCCGGCCGGACCGCGATCGCCTTCACCGGCGTCGCCATCGGGCTGTTCGCCCTGACGCTGACCGTCGGCGTGCTCCGCGGTTTCCAGGAACGCGCCCGGCGCCTGACCGCCGAACTCGGCGCCCACGCCGCCGCCCTCCTCCAGGCGCCGGCCGCCGGGGACTCTGAACGCGCCTCTGAGACGCCCCTGGCGCGCCGCCACCTGGAGGCGCTGCGCGCCGCCGCGCCGGACGCGGTCTGGAGCGGGCTGGACGCCCGGGCCGCCGAGGGACCCGACGGACGGCACTCGTTCTGGCTCGTACGGACCGACGAGCACCTCGCCCGGGCCCGCAACTGGACGCTCGTGGACGGCCGGTTCCTCGACGCGGTCGACGTCCGCGATGGCGCGGCCCACGCGGTGGCGACGGAAGCCGCCCTGCGGTTGTTCGGCTGGCGGCCCGGCGACCTGGTCGCCATCGGCGACCGCATCCTGCGGCTGGTCGGCACCGTCTCCGGCGGCGACGCTCCGAGCGAACCGGCCGCCGGTATCGTCGGAGCCTCGGCCCCCGCGGTGTTCGTCCCGTGGACCACCGCCCTCCGCGGCACGGGCGGCCCCGGGAGCGACCGCATCGACGCCCTCCACCTGGCCGCGGACAGCGAGGCGGGGCTCCGGCGTGCGATCGGGATCGCGCAGCGCGTGCTGGCGGCTCCCGACCTCGCCCCCGCGGACGCGACCTGGGTCACGCCCGAGTCGCTGCTCCGCGGGCTCCGTCGCTGGCGGACCGGCGTGATCTGGGGCACGGGGCTCCTGGCCGGGCTCTGCCTCCTGCTCGGCGGCAGTTCGCTGATGGGGCTCCTGCTCTCCGACGTCCGCAACCGGATGCCCGAGATCGGGCTCCGGCTCTCCCTCGGCGCGCGGCCGCCCGACATCGCGGTCCTCTTCCTCGCCGAGGCCGTACTCGTCACGGCGCTCGCCGCGGCGGCCGCGCTCCTGGCCGCATGGCCGGTCCTCGGCATGCTGTCGCGCCAGACCGCGATCCCCTTCGACCTTCGGGGCCTGTCCGTCCCGGTCGTGCTCGGCGCCGCGCTGCTCCTCGGCGCGGCCTTCTCCTATGTCCCCGCCCGCCTCGCCGCCCGCACCTCCGCCTCCGAGGCGTTGAGAAACGACTGATCGTGCCCGTTGCCGCAATCTGCCAAGGCCGGCGGAAGCGTCAGAAGACGAGGAAGTTCTTCAGCAGAACCGCATCTATGGACGCGACATTCGGCCGCAACAACCAACATCCAACGGCGGAAGACGAGGAAGGCCGCGAGGAAGAGACCGACACCCGACACTTGCCACTCGACACCGTTCGCCCTCGACCCCCGACCCTCGCCCCTTTCCGGGGGCGAGCTCTCCCCGGCCTCGCAGTAGCTCGGCCCTCCATCACAGGAAGAGGGACGAGGGACGAGGGGCGGGGATCAACACCCGACAGCCAACATCCAACGGCGGAAGACGAGGAAGGCCGCGAGGAAGAGGCCGACACCCGACACTTGCCTCTCGACACCGTTCTCCCTCGCCCCCCGACCCTCGCCCCTTTCCGGGGGCGAGCTCTCCCCGGCCTCGCAGTAGCTCGGCCCTCCATCACAGGAAGAGGGACGAGGGACGAGGGGCGGGGATCAACACCCAACAGCCAACAGCCAACGGCGGAAGACGAGGAAGGCCGCGAGGAAGAAGCCGACACTCGAAAA
>VGWF01000011.1 GCA_016873715.1 Lentisphaerota bacterium
GGGGCGGGCCGCTCCCGGTCGCGGGCAAGACGTACGGGGACGGCCTCGGGGTGCACGCGAAGTCGGAGGTGGTCTACGACCTCAAGCCGGAATGGACGCGCTTCGTCGCGGTCGCCGGTCCGGACGGCGGCAAGAAGGACGACCCGCGCACGACGGTCGTCTTCGTCGTCGAGGCCGAGGTCGGCGGCCGACGGGAGATCCTCGCGCGATCACCCGTGCTGACCCACGCGAAGCCCGCATTCTGGAACTTCGACGTCGCGATTCCGAAGGGCGCGAAGCGGCTGCGCCTGATCGTCGACGACGGTGACGACGACAACAAGGCCGACCACGCCGACTGGTGCGACGCCGGATTCCTCCGGTAGCCGCACCGCCTGCGCGCCGCCCGGGGCCTCGTCTTCCAAGGATTGGAAGCCCTCGCGCCATCGGTTTCCAATCCTTGGAAGCCTCTCCAGGTCTTACATCCGATGATGCGATCGCATCACCGGATGTAAGAGGCGGTGCATGGCGCCGCGGAGCCCGAACCTGCCGGACGGAAGGACCGATCCGCCGGAATCCTCTCAGGGGCCCGGGGCGGGCGCGACCGACGGAAGAAGCCGGACCGCGGCGGCGGCGACGGCGAGCAGGAACACCGTGAGCGCGGCGACGCGCGTTTTGAGCGGACGCGATCCGAGGGCGACGACGATGCCGCACTTCACGATCGTGTTCGCGACCACCGCGATCACGATCGCCACGGCCGCCGCGTGGAGCATGCCCGCGTCGCGCGCCATCTGCGCCATCGACAGCGTGATCGCGTCGACATCCGTCAGGCCGGCGAGCGCGGCCACCGCATACACCCCGCGGCCCGGCGCGACCGATTGCACCGCCCTCACCACCAGCAGCACCGCCGTGAAGAAGGCGGCGAACTTGATGGCGGACTGCAGGCTGAACGGGTTCTTCAGCGGCACGTCGCGGCCCGCGGCACCGTCCTTGCGTCCGCCCCGCATCAGCATCGCCGCCGCGGCCAGGCACACGGCCAGCATCGCGCCCATCGGCGCGGCGAGATCTTTCAGCAGCGGCCGGTGCACGACGGCGATGGCGACGAGCACCCGGACGAACATCACGGCCCAGGCCAGCGCGACGCCCGCGGCCAGCGGTCCTGCGCCGCGCGACGCCGCGGCCGCGTCCCGGCTTTCCCGCGCGAACGACAGCGACACCGCCGTCGACGACACGAGTCCGCCGAACAGGCCCGTCGCCGCCGTCCCGCGATCGGGGCCGAGCCAGCGCATCGCGACGTAGCCGAGCAGCGAGAGGCCCGAGATCAGGATGACGAGCCACCAGGCCTTGTACGGGTTCACCGCGCCCCACGGGTCGATCGTGCGGTCCGGCAGGAGCGGCAGCACGATGAACGTCGCGATCAGCAGCTTCAGCGCCGCGTAGAGGTCCTCCTGGCCGATGCGTCCGACCAGCGTGTGGAGGGGCGTGCGGTAGGCCAGCAGCGCGGAAGGGGAGTTGAGGATGCCCAGCGCGACGGCGATCTCGCGGTGGCCGAAGAGCGTGACGCCGCCGAGCAGGAACGTGACCACCGCCGCGACCTCGGTCGTGAGCCCGACCGCGTCCGGATGGCTGCGCGCCTGCAGCAGGTAGCCGCCGAGGACCATGGCCGACACGGCCGCCAGCACAGCGGGAAAGACCCACGGCGTATTCAACTCCGTGGTCAGCCAGGCCGCCACCGCGCCCGCCTCGGCGAGCAGCACGAAGGTGCGGAGCCCGCCGACGCCGAATCCCTTCTCCGCGATCCGCTTCTCCCTCTCGACGCCCATCAGCGCGCCGATGAAGAGCGCGATCGCGAAGTCGCCGACCAGGTTCAGGTTCATGCGCGTCTCCGCTTCGAGGATAGGCCCGCCCCGCCCGCCCCGCAAGCCGGCGGGGATCCGCGTTGCGCGACGGCGGGCGCGGCGATGGAGTTGAGCGCATGAGGAGGCGGCAACGATCCAAATTGGCAGGGGCGTCGGCAGCCCTGCTTATTCTGCTTGCG
This sequence comes from Lentisphaerota bacterium, assembly GCA_016873715.1. Classification (GTDB taxonomy): domain Bacteria; phylum Verrucomicrobiota; class Kiritimatiellia; order PWTM01; family PWTM01; genus VGWF01. Next base: position 2,015 of record VGWF01000011.1, read on the forward strand.
ACCGAACTCTGGAGCGCCGGGCCGTCGCCTGCCGGCCAACTGCTGGAGACCGCCGCGTCCGCATCGGGAGACGCCTACCACGCGGTACGCGACGCCGTGGTCGGCGCGGGGACGAACGCGCTCGACGAACACGGACGGTGGGCGAGGGATTGAGGGGCGACGTTGGCGAAGCGCCTTGTCGCACGCATTTGCCACGAACGCCTCGCCAGAGGGCGGGATATCCAGGCGCTGATCAACCAGGGGGGGGCCGCCGGCCCCGCATGCCTTGGGCTCAACGGCGGGGAGACGGGACGAGAGAGCCCGAGACAAAGCGATGGAGTACGCTCGACATGAGCGTCTGATAGGGAATCCCGTCCTCCACCGCCATCACCCGCAGCCCCTCAAGGTCCTTGTCAGAAATGCGGATGTTCACGCGCCGATCCTTGCGAAGCGTGTTCTGCGCGTACTTCCGGTGCCTCGCGATGGCGGCCGCCGGATTCCTCACGGGCCGCAATTCCCCGCGCTCAAAAGCATCGAGAATCGCCCTCTCATCCCGGTCGAGATCGTCTTTCTTCATCTCGCTACTCCCCAAGATAGTCCCGAGTCGCTTTGCGGCTTGGCATGATGGTCTTCAGAAAACGCCCGTCGGGCGATTCCACGAACGGCACGAGATACGCATAGTCATTGACCTTCACCACAAGTACCTGCTGGCCGGGATACCGGTCCCGGTTCGGATGCTCGTACACCCCGAGCACATCGCCGGCTGCGATGCTCAGGACGATCCGCTCGAAGCCGATGCCGCGTGATGCCTTCAGCCGCTCGTTCTTCACCGAATCCCACCGGTAGAAGTCCACGCCGCCAACGTAGCACGTTGTGTGCCTGATGGCAACAGCCCGCCGGCGCCGGTCGCGGCGTCCTCGCCCCTCGCCCCTTGGTCCCGAAGGCGAAGGCCGGGGGCGCGAAACAGGACGGCCCGTCAGCGGACCGCCACGGGGCCGAGCGTGAGCCAGCCGGGGGCCGTGGCGTCCTGGGCCTTGTTGGCGAAGCGCAGGGGCTTGCCGCCGGGCATCGGGTTGACGACGCGCATCGCGATCGCGGCGGCGCCGGGCGGGATCGCGGACGCGGCGGTGAAGTCCATCACGCGATCGGGGGCGCCGGGCTGCAGGCCGCGCACGCTCCACGGCGGCGTCCACGTCGCGACCGCCGTGCCGGCGGCGTCGAACGCGGCGAGTTCCATCTTCCAGTCCGCGTAGAACGGCGCGACGCCGCGGTTCTGCAGTGCGATCGCGACGCGCAGTCCGCCGCCCGGCGCGGGGGCGACGGAGGCGCGCGCGACGTGCAGCTCGTAGCCGAGGCGCCGCGCGCCCTCGATCGCGCGGGCGCGCTGCTCCGGCGTCAGCTTGCGCACGATGCTGGAGTCCATGAGCCACGTTGCATGGGTCGCCTCGACGCAGCGGAGGAACTCCTGCCCCGCCGGCGCGCCGGACGGATCGTTCCACAGGACCGGCCAGTTCTCGGGCCGCACCTCGCCGCCGACCGGCTGGGTCCGCCATTTCTCCATCGCTTCGGGCCCGGCGCGGCGCATGCGGGCCATGAAGAACCAGCCGTCGCTCTTCCTTCCCGTCTCCAGCGTCGCCCACGCGAACGAGTCGTCGTGGTAGCCGAGCGCGCGCCGGTGGTTCGGCGCGTACTGCGCGTCCGAGTCGCCCGCCGGGTAGCGCAGCATCACGGGCGTGCTCCGGAACGCGGCCTCGAAGGCGTCCATGACCTCGCGCTGCGTCTCCTTCGGCGCCCAGAGGTCGTGGCGCGGATGCGTGTGCCACTCGCCCCACGTGCCGAGGAAGCCAGCGGCGAGGAACGCGACGCGCGGATCGCCGTCGTAGCGGCGGCCGGCGGCGTGAATCGCGTTGGTCATCGCGGCGCGCAGGCGCGGGTCGGCGTAGTCGGGCGTCACGACCGGCCGCGCCGGCTGCGCGTTGGAATTGGTGTAGGCGTGCGTGCGAACCCCTTCGTCGACCAGGAACCGCGGGATGCCGCACTCGTGGCCGGGATACTCGAGGTAGAAGCGGAACACCGCCTGGCAGCCGCGCGACGACGTCTCGCCCAGCAGCGACTCCACCGGCGCCCAGTCGAAGCGGTCCATGCCCTGCATCACCGCGCGCAGCGGCAGGTACCGGAACTCGAGGCTGTGCGGAAAGTCGCGCGCCTGGCCGGCGTAGGGCGTGAGGCCCTTGAGCGGATTGTCCGGCGGCGCGGGCGCGTACTCGAGAGCGCGCCACGCGTCGGCGGCCGTCGCCGCGACGGCGAGGCCGGCCATGGTCAGGGCGGCGATGAGCGATCTCATGGGGCACCGATGCAGAAGAGCGTCTTCTCGCCGCGCAGGAGCAAGCGGCCGCCGAGCGGGACCGGGGTCGCCCACATCTTCTCGTTCATGACGTTGCGGGCGAGCACCTCGAAGCCGCCGTCGAGCTTTGCGACGAAGGCGATGCCGTCCTCGCGGACCACGTAGAGTTTCCCGGCCGCGATCACGGGCGAGGCGTAGAACGGCGTGCCGCTCTTCTCGAACTCGCCGGTCCACTCGGTGCGCCCGGTCGCGGGGTCGATGCCGTCGACCTCGTTGCGGTCGCGGAGCAGGATGACCTTCCCCTTGTACGCGAGCGGCGTCGGCACGTAGCTGCCGGTGTCGTCGCGCGACCAGAGCAGCGCCTTGCCCGTCACGTCGCCGCGGCCGGCGAGGCGCAGGCCGTGAAGCAGCTTGCCTCGACCGTAGGGCACGATGACCGTGTCGCCCATCACCAGCGGCGACGACACCGGCGGCCAGTTGCTTTTGCCCTCGGGGTTGAGCCCCCCGCAGTCCCACAGCGTCGCGCCGTCGGCCGCGTCGTGGACCGTCAGGTGCTCCGCGTTCCAGACCAGCAGAGACTCTCGCCCGGCGAACGGAAGCACGATGGGCGTCGTGTAGCCCTGGTCGGCCTCGAACTTGCAGGGGTAGTTGCGCGGCACGCTCCAGCGCAGCGCCCCGGTCGCCCGGTCGTAGGCGGCCAGGTGGGAATCGGGACCGTTCATGATGTTGATGACGACGTCCTTCTCCGTGAGCACCGGCGACGTGCCGATGTCCCACACCAGCGCGTCGGGCCCGAACCGCTCGGGGATGCTCGTTGTCCAGAGCACCTTCCCGTCCAGCGACAGCGCCGCGAGCGTCCCGCTCTTGAAGTAGACCCACACGCTCCGGCCGTCGGTGACGGGTGACGGATTGCAGCCGGAGGCGGACTTGTGCTTGCCGGGCCGTTCCTCGCCGAAGGGCGCGCGCCACAGCTCGCGGCCGTCGAGATCGAACGCGAGCGCCGCGTCGCGGCCGTCGACCGGCGCCGTCAGCACGATCCGCCCGTCCCACACGACCGGCGTCGAGCAGCCCCGGCCGGGCATCGCGACCTTCCACGCGACGTTCGAGGTGTCGCTCCACGCGACCGGCAGCGCCTGCTCCACGACCGCGTTGTCCGCCGGCCCGCGCCAGCGCGGCCAGCGGATGCCGTCCGCGGCGACGGCGGACCCGGCGGCCGCCAGCACCAGGACTGCGCATGCCGGGGCGAACGTGAATCGGAAGCTCGTCGTCATCGTGCTCATGGCGCGAACCTTGCCCGATGCGCCCGCACTTGTCCACCGATCCGCGGGCTGACAGGTGAAGCCTATTTCAGAGGACCTGCTTCGACTCCGCGTGACGTGACGAACCCCGGGTTCGCGGACGTGGAACCCGATCGGCTTCGGCGGCGGATCGGGCGGCGTCATCGAATGCAACACGCCGGACAGCATCGCGACGCCCTCCTGAGTGAAGCCGTACGGCAGGTACTTGACGCGGGTACCACGCGTTAAGGCGCCCGATTGGCATCCTCAACGGGCAACCTGCTCGATGCGTCCCACGATGACCGGCAGGGTCTGCTGGCCCATGGTGTGCTCCCTTCCAGCCCCATCCTCACGGAGTTGCCACGGGAGAGGCGGCCTCGACAACCCACCGCACCTCGACGCCGGGGGTCAGCTTCAGCGGAAGGCCGTCACGGAGGGCGCGGCCGGAGTGGACGACCGGGGCGTCGCCGCCGGCGCGGACGGTGCAGCGGTCACCCTCGCGGACGGTGAACCACTCGGGGAACTGGTTGATGCGGGGGTAGTCGAGCGGGAGCTTCATCCGTTCGCGGTGGCGCGGACGGTCGAAGACCACGACGCCGTCCCACGGCCCGTCCGCGACGAAGGTCAGCCGCACGCGCCCGGCGTCATCGGCGACGGCACCGAAGCGGACGTCCGCGCGCCACGGGCGGATCGTGGCGCCCTGCGTCTTCCACAGCGCGTACATCAGCGAGGTCCGCGCGGAGTTCCCGTCGCCGTGCCAGCCCTCGATGACGCCGTCGGCCTTCTGCTTCGCCCACATCGTGCGGATCTCGGCGTCGATCCAGTCCACGGCCGCCCCGACGCGTTCGCGGTTGTAGAGCGTGATCGCGCCCTCGATCGAGTCGGCGTAGCCGTCGGCCGTGCTGCTCTGGCACATCCCGCCCTGCCCGGAGTAGTGCGCCTTCAGGTTCCCGAGCGCCTTGCGGACGATGTCGCGATACGCGGCCGTGCCGTCGAGGAGATACGCGGTGTAGAGGCCGTCGAAGTTGTAGCCCCAGTTGTCCGTCAGCGCGTCGCCATGGGCGCCGGTCTTCGGGTTCACCCGCAGGTAGACGAGCCCGTGCTCGTTGACGGCGACCCTCAACAGGGTCTCGTAGAGTTCGTGGAGCGGCGCGCGGTAGGCCTCGCGCTTCGCCGGCGCGGCGTGCGCGCAGGCGACGTAGAGCTCGGAGAGGCCGTTAATGACCTCGCAGGAGTGGTCGCCGAGCTTGAGATCCTCCGCGTCGCGGGTCGGGTGGTGGTCGCCGAGAAGGTAGTAGTCGCCGAGGCGGATCGCCCAGTCGAGGTACTTGCGGTCGCCGGTGAACCAGAAGAGGCGCGCGCAGGCCTGGAGGAGGTCGCCGTTGACCTCGAAGTTCAGCGTCGGGATCCTCCCGAACGGCGTGTCGACGGGCGCGTGCTTCCAGATGTCGTCGATGATGCCGATCGCGCGCTCCGACCAGGGGCTGGGGCCGAGCCACTCGGTGATCGGCAGCAGGCCGTCCTTCACGTACTCGGCGCCGTCGAAGATGATGGCGTCGAGGTCGACCGTCTCGCGCCGCCAGCCCTTCCTGGAAAACGAGTAGTCGTCCGGAAGCCGGTCGACGCGCGGGGTCAGGCGCGTCTCCGTGCGCAGCATCTCGAGCATGCGGCCCTCGAAGAGCGGACGGTCGGTCATCGCGGCGGTGAGGACCATGAACGGGTAGTTGTCGGCCGCCGCGTCGCGGCCGTTCCAGAAATCGCGGCTTTCGCGCAGGTTTCGAGGGATGAGGCCGGTCGCGGGATCGGCGTGCGCGAGCCAGCCGTCGATGAACCGGCGCGAGCGGTAGAGCGCCTCGTTGGCCTGCCGGCCGTTGCGTTCCGCGGCGCGGAAGAGGGCCTCGCCCGGCCCCGCCCCGGCGGGCGCGGGCGGCGGCTCGCGGTCCCAGGCTGCGCGCATCTCCGGGAAGGCCTCGCCGGCGGGGCCGGCGCCGGCCATGGCGATCGTCGCCCTCGCCCCTTCGGCGGCGCCTCGCGGAGACGGACGGTGACGCTCTCGCCGGTGAGCCCGGCCGGGACAGGAACGCGCAGCCAGCGGAAGCCGTCGTGACCGCCGGCCTCGACGCGCTGCGTGTGGCTGCCGACCACGATGTCCGCGCCGCGCCTGTCCTTCTTCGCACCCCAGCGCAGGTCGAGCGACTGGCCCGGAGCCGGCGCGACGTCGAACCGGATGTCGATCCCGGACGTTCCCAGAAACTGGTAGCCGACGTCGTGATAGGTCTGCCCGTCGAACCGGACCCAGGCCAGCGTCGCGGCATCGTCGGGCGCGTCGCGCCAGGCGAAGTCGGATGCACAGGCGGCGAGGGTGATGAAGAGGAGGCCGATGCGGGGGAGCGGGCGCGCGTTCATGCGCGCAGAATAGCCCCGCACCGGCGCGGCCGACAACCCTTCCCGCACCCGGATCCCGCCGTTTCACGATCCGCTCCAGACGAGGAAGGCCCCTCCCATCGCTCCGCGCCGGCGGCCCGCCAGGACCCCCGACGGGCCGCCCATGCCGATTCCGGACCCGGTCCGACCGGCCGTTCCTCCCCACCGCCCTCGCCGGCACAACGGCGGGGGGGGCGGGCAAGGGGAAGCGCGAGATCCGAATACCGACGCTCGAAACAGGCACAGAAGCGGGCCGACGCGGAAACGAGGCCAGCCCGGAGGCGGACGGACCGTTGGGTGCTTCCCTCGCGGGCTTGACCTCGGGAGGCGGGGCGGACTACGGTCGGACCCGCGTGGACCGCCCGGCCCGGCCGGGCGTGAGCGGAGACCCGATGATGAAGACGATCCGCACAAGCAGCCCGAAGGCCCTGGCCGTCGCCGCCGCTGCGGCATTGACCGCGGCGGCAGCGTCCGCCCAGACGCCCGCAATGACCAACCTGCCGACGGAGGGCCTCGTCCTCCACTTCGAGTTCAACGAGGCGCCGACCAACTGCGTCATCGTGGACTCCAGCGGGAAGGGCAACGCAGGTCGCATCGCCGGCGCCAAGTGGACCGAGAAGGGCCGCGTGGGCGGAGGGTGCGAGTTCGGCGGGACGGACCACTTCATCGTGACGCCCGGCTCGGCATCGCTGAACGCGAAACAGGCCTCGTTCATGGTGTGGATCAAGGCGCCGGAGGGCACCACCGGACGCACCCTCATCGACCGGCATTCGCGCGAGGGCTTCGCGCTGACCATCGGCGAGGGCGCCTCGGGGATGCGCGGAAAGGCGCTGGCCTACGTGGCGGGGCATTCCTGCGCCGGCGACAACATGGTCGCCGACGGCTTCTGGCACCACCTGGCGGCCACGTACGACGGCGAGACCCTGAAGCTCTACATCGACAGCGTGGTGCAGAAGCAGAACTCGGCCTGGAAGGGCGCCATCGGGGCGGCCGGCCGCGAACTGACGATCGGCGCGAACCGCTCCCACCCGACCGCCGAGGACAAGAACGTTTCCTACCAGGGCGTTCTCGACGACGTCCGCATCTACAACCGCGCCCTCGCCGCCAACGATATCGTCGCCATCTACTCGGCCTCGAAGCCGAAGTTCAGCAAGGGTGAGGTCTCGCGGCGCATCGCGGAGCTGAAGGAGCTCAAGGATCGCGGCCTCCTGCTGGACGACTTCTTCGAGCGCAAGATGAAGGAATGCGAGCAGTAGGCGTGCGCCCGGGGCCCGGTCCTGCGGCTACTTCGCCGCATTCACCTTCCAAGCGACGTTCTTCCGCAGGGCGAAGATGCGGACATGCTCGCGCAGGTCGCGCGTGCGGCCCGGGCGAAGCGTGAAGAAGACCTGCTCCGGGTACGACTCCGCCACCGCCACGTTCAGCCGGTCCTGGCCCGAACCCCGCCAGGCGAAGACGAGGACCACCTGCGTCGCGAAGTCGGCCTGCTTCGCGAGTGCCGTCATGTTTCCCGCGTCGAAGTGCTTCGCCGCCCCGACCGCCGAGTCCAGGACCAGCGGGGTGCGCCACGTCGCGACGTCGAAGACGCCCGGATGCGGCACAAGGTCCTTCACCTCGCAGACCGGCGGCAGAGCCGCCCCCGGAGCCGGCTCCCCGGCCGACACCACGGCGGGAGCCATTGCATCCGAGGATACGACCCCCGCCCTGCCGGAGGAGGGCGCGACGACCGGCTCGTCCATCCCCTGCCCCGGCGACCCCGGCGCAACGCCCGGCACCAGCCTCCCGGGACCGCGGCGCTTCGGGGCGGCCGGCGGCAGCGGCGCCTCGCCCGGGAGCGGCCGCCCGTTCACGGCGCGCACGCCCGCGCGCGGAATGCACTGGAGAAGGTAGCCGAAGCCGGGGCCGCCGATCAGCGTGCTCATCGCGTTCGCAAGGACGTTGCCGTTCGGCTCGAGGCGCGGCTCGCACCCGACGCTGTTCGGCCCCGAGGCCGTAGCAACGAGAACGAGGTGTTTCGCGAAATCCACGGCCGGAACGGCCTCCCCCCGCCGCCACGCCCGCCAGAGGGCCGTCCACGCGGCGGCGTCGGCAATGAACCCGCTCTCAGGAGCAAGCCGCTGCAGCGCCTCGTCGGCGATCTTCCCGCTCCACGTGACGGCGACGGCGATCGGCACGGCCTCCCCAGCCCCGGGATGCGGCGCCAGCGTCGCGCTCTGCGCCGCGGCGGCGCACGCCAACCCGGCGGTGACCGCGGTAACGATGCATGACCTCTTTGCGCTCATGTTCCTCGCCCTCCCGTCCGCACCGTGGCACGGCTACACGCGGGCCAGAATGACCACATAGTTCTTGCCATACACCTTCGCGCACTTGGGACAGGTGGGGTAGAAGAAGAGCAGCTTCTCGACCTTGCGGCCGCGCTCCGCCACGTGGCGCATCATGTCGGAGATCCAGGCGCGCATCTGCGAGTACGGGCCCTCGAAGACACGGCTCAGATAGGTGCCGTCGAGGGTGACCACCGGATGGCCCGGCACGTCGCCGCTGACGGCGACGTAGACATCGGCGCCCCAAAGCGAGTTCTCGTCGGCCACAACGATCATCTCCGGCGACTCGGCGCCCGCCGCACGGATCCGGGCATCGCAACGACGCATCACCGCGCCGAAGTTCAGCGGGATGTGCAGGAAACTCCGCACGCGGTCGCGAAGGAACCTGCGTCCCTTCCAGACGATCTCCTTCGCGTCCCACGGCGCCGGATCGAACCGCGGACAACACCCGGTCTCGCTTTGCATGCTCATGGCCACTCTCCTCCCGCACGGTTTCCGGACCTACGGAATCGGCGTGCCGCCCGAGGCGGCCGTGTCCTTCGTGAACAGGCGCGAGCCGAGGACGATCTTCTTCTCCACCGGCTGCCCCGCGAAGACCTTCAACGCGACCTCGATCGCCTCGCGTCCGCCGGTCGGGTACTCGAACGTCGCGGCGAGGATGCCCTGCGCGACGTAGGCGACGCCCTCCTGCGGCAGCGCATCGATGCCGACGAAGCGGATCACGCCCTCGCGCCCCGCAGCCTTGGCCGCGAGGTAGGCGCCGTGCGCGCCGGGATCGTTGTGCGCGTAGACCAGGTCGATCGCGTCGAACCGCGCCAGCGCCGACTCCATCTCCTTGCGCGCCTCGGGCTCGAGCCACTTCATGTCGGCCTCGAAGACGACCTCGACCGCGCTGCCGGCGAGGCCCTCGCGGAAGCCCTGGTGACGGTCCTGGCCCGGCGTCGACGTCATCAGGCCCTTCAACTCGACGACCTTCCCCTTGCCGCCCAGCGCCTGCTTCACCCACTCGCCCGCGGCGCGGCCGATCTTCCGGTTGTCGGCGCCAATGAAGCACGTGTAGTCCTCGCCCAGCACGGCGCGGTCGAGCACGATGACCGGGATGCCCGCGCGGAAGGCCTTCGCGACCGGCTCGGTCAGCGGCTGGGCCTCCTTGGGGCTGATGACGATCAGGTCGACGCCCGCGCTGACGAACTCCTCGACGTGGGCGCGCTGCTTGAGCGTGTCGTTCTGCGCGTCCTTGAAGACCACCTTGAGGTCCGGGTGCTTCTCCGCGGCGGCCTTGACGTCCGCGTTCATCTGCACCCGCCACGGCTCGCCGAGGTTGCACTGGCTCATGCCGATCGTCTTCACGGCCGCCGCCGGTGCCGCAGCCGCGCCCGGCGCCGCCGCACCCCCCTCCGGCTTCTTTCCACACCCGGCCGCCATCACGACCGCCGCCATCCCCGCCCATACCGCCATGGATTTCATCGCGTTTCTCCCGGATCTTCTTCGCGTCCTTTTTCGCCTTTGTGCTCGTCTTCCGTCCGTGTCCGTCCTCTGCGCCCTCTGCGTCTCCGTGTGCGCCCTCCGCCGCTACGGCCCCTGCCGCCAGCGCGTGGCGGCGATGTGGGTGACGTTATCCGTGTCGTTGAGATAGCAGACCCTCAGCAGCACGCCGTCCCCGACGGGCACGGCGATCGGATAGCCGAGGTCGCTGCCGTCGCCGCGGCGGTCGGCGCGCAGCACGGCGGTCTCGTTCGTGGCCCGCGTCTGCCCGCCGTCGCGGCTGACGGTCGCGCGGATGCCCATCGGGACGCGCCGGACGCCGTAGGTCGCCAGCAGCCGGCCGCCGGGCAGGGTCAGGATGTGCGCGGGGTAGCCCCACATGCCCGTGTTCCGCGGGGCCGACCACGTCAGGCCGCGGTCGGTGGAGACGGACTGGTACGGGAATCCGCGGTCGCGCGCCGTCCCGGCCGTCGCCGCGGCGTACGACCATGGAATGGCCTTCTCGCAAGGCATCCTCGCGCCCTCATGGACATGGACGATCTCCGCCGCCCGAGGGACAAGCGGGATGACGATGGACAGCGCCGGCGCGGCGAGGCGGGTCTTCATGGGTCGGACTCTACCCGCGAGACACGGGCTTCACAATTCCCCCAAGTTCCCGGCCAGGCGTGAACCACGCAAGCAGCCAAGGGTCGCGCCGGAACGGGGCGCGACCCTGCGTCCGGATGCGACCGGGCGGGAGGGCCGCACTCCGTGCGGCCGATACGAAGGACACGCCCCAACGGTCGCGCGGAGCGCGACCCTCCCGGCCCGTTGCGCGAGAACGGCTCTGGGGGGCGCCGTCCCGCCTGCCCTGCGAAGTGGCCTGGCGAAGACCGGGGCCAGCGAACGCCGTTCGCTGTTGGATGTTCGGTGCTCATCTCGTCCTCCGCTGCGTCAGCACGGCGGCCAGGATAATGACGCCCGTGAGCATCAGGCGGCCGGCCTCGGGGACGGCGTTGATGCTAAGGATCTTCTCGAGGTAGCCGATCGTCAGCACGCCGATCAGGGTGAGCCCCATGCCCCCGCGACCCCCCGCGAGGCTCGTGCCGCCGATCACCACCATTGCGATCGCGATCAGCTCGTAGCCCGCCCCCGCCTCGGGGTCGCCCTGCTGCTCCTGCGCCGCCTGCGCGATGCCCGCCGCCGCGGCGAGGAGGCCGCTCGCAACGTAGGCGGCGAACTTCGCGCCGCGCACCGGAAGGCCGGAGAGACGCGCCGCCTCCTCGTTGCCGCCGATCGCGAGGAGCTGCCGGCCCCACCGGTGCCGCGCGAGGGCCAGCCAGCTCAGCGCGAGACAGGCGACGAACAGGACCGTGACCACGGAGACGTTGTCGCCGAGGATCCGCGCGTCGATCGCGCGGAAGACCGCCGGCACATCGACGTACCGGTAGGTCCCGTCCGCCTGCTGCACCGCGGTCGAGACCTTCATGCCGCCGGAGACGTACTTCGCCAGGCCGCGAGCGAAGACCATCACCGCCAGCGTCGCGATGAACGGCTGCACGCGCCAGCGCGCCGCGGCCAGGCCCGACGCCGCGCCGCACGACGCGCCGATCAGCAGGGCGAGCGGCACCGCCAGCCAGGGCGTCCAGCCCCCGTGGATCGACATCCGCGCGAAGACGACCGCGACCAGGGCCAGCACGCTGCCGACGGACAGGTCGATGCCGCCCGTGACGATCACGAGCGTCATGCCGCAGGCAAGGATGCCGTAGACCGACGCCTGCCGCAGCGCATCGCGATGCGTGCCGAGCTTGTAGAAAGCGCCGTCGGCGTGGAAGACCAGCCCGACGACCACGACCAGCGCGAGCGCGATGAACGCGCGGCCGGCGGCCGTGCCGAGCCATCGCACGACACGGGCGCCCGGGCCCGGCGGCCCTGATTCCACCATGATGTCCGCGCGGTCATTCATCGACGGTCCTCCCCATCGCGGCGGCGAGCACGCGCTCCGCCGTCGCCTCCGCGGCATCCATCGTCGCGGTCACCCGGCCGCGGTGCAGCACGACGATCCGGTCGCTCATCGCCAGAAGCTCGGGCATCTCGGAGGTGATCAGCAGGACGCCCATCCCGGCGGCGGTCCATTCGTCCAGCAGCGCGTAGATCTCGCGCTTCGCGCCGACGTCGACCCCGCGCGTGGGCTCGTCGAGCAGCAGCAGCGAGGGCCGGGTCATCATCCACTTCGCAAGAACCACCTTCTGCTGGTTCCCTCCGGACAGCGCGGCGGCAGGGAGGTCGAGGCCCGCCGCGCGCAGGCGCAGCGGCTCCACGGCGGCGCGCGTCGCCTCGCGCTCGCGGCGCGCCGAGCGCCAGCCCGCGGGCGAGAGCCGGGGCAGCGCGGCAAGCGTCGCGTTGAAGACGATCGACGCATCGGACACGAGCCCCGCGCCCTTCCGGTCGTTCGGGACATGCGCGACGCCGGCCCGGATCGCCTCCGCCGGCGCGCGGAACGACGCCGGGGTCCCCCGCAGGCGGACGGCGCCGGATGTCGCCCCGCCCCACGCGCCGAAGAGCCCCGCCATCAGCTCGCTCGCGCCGCAGCCCTGCAGGCCCCCGAGACCGACGATCTCGCCGGCGCGGACCGAGAGCGACACGCGATCAACCGCCGGGGCGGCGGCGCGCCCGGCCGGATGGACGCTGAAGTCCTCGACCCGCAGCAGTTCGTTCCCCGGCTCCGGCGCGCGGCGGGCGAACCGCGCCTCGACCGCGCGGCCGACCATCCACTCGATCAGCCGGTTCATGGGCAGCTCGGCCTTCGGCGCGCTGCCGACCAGGCGGCCGTCGCGCAGCACCGTGATGCGGTCGGCCAGCCGCTCGATCTCCTCCATCTTGTGCGTGATGTAGACGATCGCGCAGCCCCGCGCCTTGAGGTCCGCCACGCGCGCAAAGAGCGTCTCCGCCTCGCGGGCGTTGAGGGCGCTGGTGGGCTCGTCCATGACGAGGATCCGCGCCCGCCGCCCGACGGCCTTGCCGATCTCGATCATCTGGCGGATGCCGATCGGGAAGTCGTCCGCCGGACGTGACACGTCGAGGTCGAGGCCGACGCCGCGCAGGATCTCCCGCGCCTCGCGCTCCTGCGCCCCGCGCCTCACCCAGCCGCCGCGCGTCCGCTCGCGGCCGAGGAAGAGGTTGTCCGCGACGGACATCGACGGCACGAGCGAGAGTTCCTGGTGGATCACCGCGACGCCCGCGGCCTCGGCGTCCTGCGGATGCCGCGGCGCGTAGGGCCCGCCGGCGATCTCCATGCGCCCGCCCGTCGGCCGGTGGACGCCCGCGAGGATCTTGATGAGCGTGCTTTTCCCCGCGCCGTTCTCGCCGGCGAGGACGTGAACCTCCCCGGGGCGCAGGTCGAACGCGACGTCCTCCAGCACCGGGACGCCGTCGAAGCGCATCCCGATGCCCTCCATCCGGAGGACCGCTGGGGCGGGCGCCGTCATGCGCGCGTCACTTCGCGCCCTCCGCCAACGCCTGCAGCAGCGCATAGCTCGACAGGGCGCGCGCGTACCAGTGGCCGCACTCGTACTCGTTGAACGGGTTGCGGCGGACGCCGTCGTAGCGGGCGCGGCAGACGCGGACGATCTCGAGCCCCTCCGCGCGCCGGCCGAGCAGGATCAGGTGCGCGGCCACCTGGTACTCGATGCCCGTCCAGACTTCGTCGCTGTAGACGAACGGAAGCAGCGGCTTCCCGCCGCGCGGCCACGAGCAGAGCAGCAGCCCGCCCTCGCCGCCCATCGCGTAGGTCGGCCGCTGCGGGTTCGCATGCATCGAGAGGTCGCGCTTGAGATTGTGCCGATGGACCGCCAGCAGGTGGCTCAGCACCTTGGCGGGGTCGACAAGGTCCTCCTCGATCCCGCACACGCGGGCCATCCAGAGGCCCAGCACGCCGTCGGAGAGGCAGCCGGTGCCGTACTGGTACTTCGGTCCCTCCTCGTTCACCCGGCGCGCGACATCGCGGTAGGCCTCGCTCTGCTCCTCCGGGTTGACCGGCGTGAAGTTCTTCGCGAGGCCCTCCTTCCTCACGATCTGGATGAAGTACTCGCCGTTGAAGAGCTCCGTCTCCATCCGCGCGCGCCCCTTCGCGAGCAGCGCCCGGTAGCGCTCGACGTCGTCGCCCGCGGCGCTGCCCATGCGGATCGCGGCGGCCAGCGCGCCGAGGTAGAAGCTGCCGCAGTGGCCGTCGGGACCGAAGTAGTTGATGTCATAGGTGTTGTGGTGCTCCTCCTCGAGGAGGCCGGTCCCGCGCGGGTCCCAGGTGCGGATCGCGTAGTCCATCGCGGAGCGGATGCGCGGCCACAGGCGCTTCATCCACGCGTCGTCGCCGGAGATCCGCCACTCGCGGTGCGCCTTCATGATCTCGCCGAGGTGGCCGTCCGCCGCGTCGAACACGCCGCCGCCGGGGGCGATCGGGAGATTGACGCGGAATGCCTGGCGCCCGTTCTCGTCCTGCCCCTCGCCGAACGCGGTCTCGCGCATACCGCGCGCGAGGGACGGGAACAGATGGCAGACCGCCTGCTCGTAGTTCCAGACATGCGCGCACGAGCCCGGGCAGCAGCCCGAGTTGTCGCCGCAGCCCTCGTAGCCCCAGAGACGGCCGTCGTGCTGGCGCAACACGGTCGGCGACTTGAGGATCGTCAGGTTCGCGGCGATGGCCTCGCGCACCTCGGGCGGGAGCCCCGGCCGCGCGCGGAAGGCGTCGCGCCATTCCGCGCTCCTCCGCCGGTAGTCGTCGATGTTCGCGCGCCAGTGCGCGGCGACCTCCGCGACGGACGTGAACCTCGTCGCGTACCACGGCACGTAGGCGGGCGGCACGGCGTCCGGCGGACAGGCCCCGCCGGCGCAGCCGCACGGGGCGGGAGCCGGGCCGACCGTCCAGCCCTCGTAGTCCTTCCCTTCGAAGTTCGCCAGCACCCTCGCGCGCGCGGGCGCCTGCACGATCGCGTTGCCGCTGCCGGTGCGCAACGCCGCGACGGGCTCGTCGCTCAGGACGAAATGATCGGCGTTGATGTGGCCCCACGGCCCGGTCTCGCGGTCGACGATCTGCACGCGGCCGGTGCGCCCGGCGAATTCCGAAACATCGAACGTCGCCCAGGCAAGCGTCTCGGACTTGCGCCCGGTCGCGGACCGGACCGCCGTGCCGTCGACGAGCAGGTTGACGCAGGTGGAGCCTTCGAAATCGCCGCCGCCGACCAGGAAGTGCAGGTGGCGGCGGTCGATCGGGAACGCCACCGAGGTCAGCGTGCCCGTCGAGCCGTCCCCGTCGGGGTCGAACGTGTTCACCAGCCCCCGGCCGAGGAAGCCGGCGACCTCCTGCTGGCCCTTCGCCTTGCCGCGCGACGGCGCGGCCCCGAACGCCGCCGCCGAAGTTCCCGTCCTCTTCCCGTACTTGAGTTCGCTGCCCGGCACGTACCAGCACGTGTTCAGCCGGATCGTCGTCTCCGCGCGCGGGGCCAGGTCGAACGCGACGGACAGCGACGCGCCGGGGGCCTTGCCCGGCACGGGCGGGTTCGCGACGCGGGCGCCGGTGGCGACGGTGTGCCACGCGATCGTCAGCGGATCCCACCAGCCGCCGCGGAACCAGCAGTGGTCGACCTTCACGCCCGACGCGCCGGTGAAGATCGCAAAGGCGCCGGCCGCCTCGCGGTTGGTGCCCGCCGCGGAGTAGAGCACGAAGCCGCCGTCGATCGGACCGATGGATCCGTCGCCCATGAAGTTCCGCGTGTTGAACGAGAAGACGCCGCGCTGTGCGACGGCGGTCAGGTTCGTCAGCCGGTACTCCAGCACGCCGGCGGGAAGGCTCGACGGGCCGGGATCCGGCGGCGTGAACGGGCTCCAGGCCGTGATCGCGGCCGCGACCGGCATCGCGGCGTCGCGCAGGCTCACGGTGGCGAACGGGAAACGCGCCTCGAATGTGCACTCGCGAAAGCGCGGCAGGCCGTAGGTCCGCCCCGCGCCGCCGTTGCCCGTCCCCGGCATGCCGAAGTACTTCCAGTCCGGGATCGGTCCCTCCAGCACGCGCGCGACCGACTCGCCCTCCTTCGCGCCGGCGATCCACACCGCGGCGAAGCCGTTCGGCTCGTGCGTGAAGTCCATCGTGTGCCGGACGGACATCGTCGAGAGTGCGCCGTAGCCCTCGAGGCAGTACATCCCCGCCCCCATGCCGCCGACCGGGAACGCGACGCGGTTGAGGTTCGCACCGCTGTACGGCCCGTTGAATTCGTGCGCCGCCCGCGCCGACGTACCGACGACGAGCGCCACCGATGTGGCTCCGGCCAGCAGGATCGTCCGCCCCAAGGTAGTCATGGCAACATCCTAAGCCCCTTCCCGGCGACCGGAGTCGCCGAAGCTCCATCCCCTACCATCAAGCGCTCGCGTCGCCTTCCGTTCAAGCCCCGAGTTCGCATCTCCCGGCCCCGCGGCGGCGCGCGCATGGGGAGCGAGCGCGGCGATGTCCCCGAGGTTTCGGAACGCGGGCCTTGTGACTTTCGATTCTCGTCTCTGGCCGCGGAACACCCCAATCCGCGGAGCGGCTCCCGGGAGGCCCGGCCAGGGTGTTCCGCGCGCCTCACGACTGCGCGAACTTGCCGAAGCGGTTGGCGATCGCCAGCGCCGGGTCGACCGGCACCCGGGCGCGCTGGACGTTCTTCGGGATGCGGACCGGCGGCACGGCCCGCAGGCGCCTGCCCGCGAACTGCGGCAGGTGGGCGCGCTCCGCCTCCAGCATCTCGGCGGTCATCCGGCGGGTCTCGTCGAGTGTCAGCGCCGCCGCGGTCGGGGGATCCAGCGCGATCGCCTGCATGACCAGCTCGGGGTCGCCGGTGAAGCAGGCCTCGACGGCCAGCCCCTGCACGAGCACGTTCGTCATGTTGAGCGCGGCGCACGGGGACGGGAGGGCGCCGACGACCGTCGGGTGCAGGCCGGGGCGGTCCGCTGCGACAGCCGGATGCGCAGGTCAAGAGCGTCGCCTCCGAACTCGGCTACAAGTCGCCGGCCCGTTTCTCGCGAGCCTTCAAGGCATGGCACGGTCGCCCGCCCCGGACGGCGATGGTGGACCAGCGCCTGACGCCGGGAGACCCCGCCGCTCGTCCGGCCCGAACGGCCTACAATCCCGCAACCTGCCAGCCTTTGCGGTAGGTTCGGCGCAGGAGGCGGTTCGCCTCCTCATCGTTGGGGATGCTCAGGCCGGAGGCGTTCCACTTCAGCACCTTCCCGGGGACGCGAACGGCGACGGTGCCGAGCAGGATCGCCTCGGCCATGGGCCCGGTCTGCGCGAAGTGCGACTCGGTCATCTCGCCGCCGAGGCACGCCTCGACGAAGTGGCGGTAGTGACTGCGCGGCGCCGGTTTCGGCTTCGGAAGGCCGGAGAACTTCTCCTGTGGAAAGAGCCTCGGACCGTTCTGGTGCGGCACGAGCATCGCGCCCTCCGTGCCGAGGATCATCGCGGCCTCTTCCGGGTACTTCTCGAAGTTCGTCATCTTCTGGAACTCGGCGGGCGGATAGAACTCGCCGTCGAACCACTCGACGGTCAGGTCCTTCCCGCCCGTCGCCGCGTTGCCCGGGAAGATCCACGTGATGTGGTCGCTCTGCGGCCAGGTGTCGCCGCGCCGCGCCGGAGAATCGCGCCACGACGCCTGCACTTCGGCGGTGACCGATCGGGGGGCCTTCAACCCCAGCCCCTTCCAGGCGGCGTCGAAGATGTGGCAGCCGATGTCGCCGGACCAGCCGGTTCCGAAGTCGAGCCAGGTCCGCCACTTCGCGGGATGGTAGATCTCCGGCGCATACGGTCGCTCCGGCGCGGTGCCAAGCCACAGGTCCCAGTCCAGCTCCGCCGGCGGCGGCGTGCCCTGGGCGGGTCGCGGGCCCTCGAGGCGGTACTTCCCGATGATGTTGGACCGGTTGGAGCACAGCAGCACGCGCGTGGCATGGCCGATGACACCCTCGCGCAGCCACTGCACCGCCATGCGGTCGCCGATGCCGGAGGCATGTTGCGTGCCGAGCTGCGTCACCACGCCCGCGGCCCTCGCGGCGTCGGTGATGACGCGGCACTCGGCCACATCGTGGCATAGCGGCTTCTGGCAGTAGACGTGCTTCTTCGCGCGCAGCGCCGTCAGCGTGACGATCGCGTGCATGTGGTCGGGCACGCTGACGTTCACCGAATCCACGCGGTCGCCCTCCCGGGCAAGCAGCTCGCGCCAGTCCGTGTACTGGCGCACGTCCGGCAGCATCTCG
This sequence comes from Lentisphaerota bacterium, assembly GCA_016873715.1. Lineage (GTDB taxonomy): Bacteria > Verrucomicrobiota > Kiritimatiellia > PWTM01 > PWTM01 > VGWF01. Next base: position 20,101 of record VGWF01000011.1, read on the forward strand.
GCCGCGGTCGCGAGGCGCTTCCTGTCCACGTCGCAGATGGCGACGATCCGGGCCCGGTCGATGTCCTTCAGGTTCTTGATGTCCTGCATCCCCATGCCGCCGACACCGATGCAGGCGTGCTGGAGCTTGGAATTCCGCGAGACCACCCGGCGCGGCACGGTCGCGCAACCGGCCGCCAGCCCGAGCCCGCCCGCCGCCGCTAGCCTCAGGAACTGCCTGCGTTTCGCCTTCATGGTTCCCCTCCATGCGCCCTGCCGGGTTCGTCGCCCCGAGGGCAATCCACGAGATCCCGCCGGGGCGCGTCCCACGCACGCTGCACCGCGGCGCGCGTCAGCGCCAGGGCCTCGCGGTAGTCGGCGTCATGTTCATCGGCATAGACCGCACCCTTGCATTTCGCCGAGCTCTCCGCGAGCGGAGCCGCAAGGAACAGACTGCGCCTTGCATCGCGCAGGTCGATCCAGTCGAGGTGCGTGACCTCGTCGGCGCGATGGCAGGCGGCGCAGCGGCGTTCGTGGATGGCCTTGAGGCCGGCATGCAGTTCGCGGTCCGCGGCCAGATCGTAGGCGGGCTGCGGGGCGCGCTTGTTGATGAAGAGGTCGTGATAGGGCGCGTTGGCGTCGATCCACATCGTCAGGCGCAGCTTGTCTTCGGCACCCAGCTTCACGCGCCGGACGTGCGGCTCCTTGTCGAGCGCAGCCATCAACCTGCTCTTGATCGCGCCGTAGGCCAGCGGCGGCGTGATGCCTGCATCCTGGGCGCGCGCCGGCGAACACGACACCAGGCCGTGTTCCATGATGGTCGCGTAGGCGCGGTTGTAGCCGTAGCCGGGCACGGCCAGATCGAAACTGGTGAGGCCGCCGCAGAAGTCCAGCTTCGCCGCGGGCTTCAGCCCTCCGTGACAGCCCACGCAGTGGCGGTCGAGCACCGGCTGCACGTCGCGCAGGAAGTTGACCGCCCGGTCGCCCCACGGCGGAGGAATCGGGTCCGATGGCGCACGCCGAAGCGCGAGCGGCGCCGGCGCGTCGCGCGGCGCCAGGCCGCGTGATTCGTGGCATCCCGCGCAGGCGCGCTGCTCGCCGGGCTGGAAGCTGATGAAGCTCCGCATCCGCCGCAGCTCCATCCGGTTCTCGTCGAGCAACTGGAAGTAGACCGCCGTGTCCGGCGGCACGCGGAAGTGCGCGCTTCCGTCGCGTTCGACCGGAACGTCGCCGAGAACGCGCACGGGCGTCCAGTTGTCGACGATGCGCTTCTCCGCGGTCGGCTTCTGACGGTGGTGATCCTCGACGTAGCGCAGCCCGCCGTTCGTGTTGTCGTAGGGCCAGCCGACCGGTTCGGCAATCCGGAGGTAGCGGATGCGGTCCGCAACGGCCTCGCTGCCGAAACCGGCGTCGCTGACCGCGCAGGTCGCCCAGGTGTTCGTCAGGTCCACCGTGTCGGGCAGCACGGGCGGCCGCGGGCGCGCGCGCAGCGGGATGGGGATGAAGCAGGAGATGGCCGGGTCGCGGAAGACGAGTTCCTTGTTCCCGAACACGTCCACCAGGTAGAGCGCGTACCCCTTGGCGTCGGTCTCCTTCCCGAAGTTGTAGGCGACGAGGAAGAACTTCTCCGAGAGCGCCCACGGCGTGGAGTAGAAACCGCCGGCATCCTCCACGCCCCCCTCGGGAACGGGCACGCCATCCATGCCGCCCTCGGGCGGCTTCACGCCGGGCGTGACGATTCCCAGTCCCCGCGGGTCGTTCATGCCGGGCGAGGCGTCGACCGTCACCAGCGGGCCCACGGCGAGCGTGTGGTGGCCGGCGGCGATGGCGACGAGCTTGCGGCTGCCGGGAATGGACCGCACGTCCTCCAGCGCCCACGGGTTGGCGAAGTGCTGCTTGAAAATCGCGTCGGCGCCGGTTCCATCGGGGCGCACGAACCAGAGCGACTGGATGTACGCGAAGCCGCGCTCGTGATACTCCCAACGCGTGTAGCCGATGGTGCCGTCATCGAGCGCGTGGGGCAGGTAGTCGCCGTCCTTGTTCACGCTCAGGCGCCGGATGCCGCCACCGTCGGGCCGCATGACGTAGAGGTTGCAGCTCGTCTCGTCCTTGTCGTACTCGTTGCACTGGAGCGACGTGCCGCATCGCTCGGAGACGAACACGATGTCGCCGTTGGGCGCGTACGTCGGATCAAGATCGCTCCACTCGCCGCTTGTGAGCTGCCGCAGGCGGCGTCCGTCGGTGCCGATTTCGAAGATGTGGATCGGCTCCTCCGTGCGCCGCAGGTCGTAGTTCGTCCTGCGGTCGAGCCATCCCGCGGGAGGTTCCCCGCTCCTGGCGCGGGCAAAGCCGAACACGATCCGGTCGCCGTTCCACCAGAGATCCATGCCATGGACGTGGCCCGGGCCGAGTGCGCGGTTGAGGACATGCCGCACGCCCTGGCCGGACCCGTCGGGCGAGAAGGGGCTCTCCAGCACGCAGATGTCGCCGCCGGGCCGCGAGACCCACGGCATGTGGTTGAGGCAGACGTCGGGATACGTCTCCTGCGTGAACCGCTTCACGAAGAGCAGCCGGTCGAAATCGAGCAGCGGGTTCGAAAACACCAGCCGGCGGACCAACCAGCGCGCGTCGAGGTGGAGCCGGCGACGCTCGTCGTCCGTGGCCGTCGCCGGCAGGGCCGCCGCACACCGCTCCACCGCGTCGAATTCACGCAGGAACGGCGCGACATCCACGCCCGCCCGCGCCAGCTCGGCCGCGAGCCTCCGCGCGCGCCGGATGCACGCCACCGTCGGGAACCCCGGCGGATCCCCGGCCTTCGCGGTCGACCACGGGCTGAGACTCGACTGGTCCGCCGGGCGGTGAAGCGCGAGATTGACCGGATCCGGCCCCGGCCCGTAGATCTCCACCTCGTCCAGGTGCAGGAAGACCGGCGTTGCGCCCGGCACGAGCAGCCGGACGAACCGCGCCCGTGCCCCGCCATCCTGAAACACCACCTCCAGCGGCTTTGCGCCCGAGACGCCGCCGAAGTGCCGGCCCCTGTTGTCGTGTCGGACCGTCCAGTTCGTTCCGTCGCCGGACAGGAGGACCTGGACGTTGTCGGCGTTGTGAAGGCCCGGCGCGTAGTCGAGCCGGTTGAACACCACGATGCGCCCGACCGGCGTGACGCGGCCGAGGTCCACCTGCCACCATGGGTTCGGGTGGAGCCCCGTGTGAAACCCATACCGGCCGTTCCGGACGCCGTCCACCGCCCCCGCCGCGTCACTCCGGGTCGTGAGCGGACGGGCCGGCGGCCTCATCCAGTCCTCCTCGACCCACCGACGGACCGCCTCCGGCGAGAGGCGCTCCTCGCGCGGCCGCGAGGCGCGCGGCGGGGCGTCCAACCCCGCGGCCGCCGCCCGATCCCGCGGCACCGCGGCCGCGAGAAGGACGCCGACCGCCCGTATCGCAAACGACAGGGGGTTCATGTCACGGCGCCTCCGCTGGAACCGCCCAGCCGCTCGGAGATCGCTCCCGCGTGTCGCCGGACCAACCGGCCCAGGGCGGCCAGCTTCCCCCGCGGCATCCGGCCGGCGGGCGCCGTCACGGTCAGCGAGGCGACGGCGAGCCCCTGCCGGTCGAAGATCGGCGCGGCGACGCACATCGCGCCATCCACATGCTCGCATCGGTCAACCGCATAGCCCTGATCCCGGACGCTCTCGAGTTCCCTCCTCAGGCGGGCCCGGGTTGTGATCGTGTTGCGCGTAAGGCGGACCAGGCGCAGTCGGGGCAGCAGGGCCTCCAGTTCGCGCCGCGGGAGATGCGCGAGGATCGCCTTTCCGGAGGCCGAGGCATGCCCGGGCTGCCGCATGCCGGGGTCGACCGCGCACCGGAACAGGTGCGTCCCGGGGACGGCTTCGAGCACGAAACCCTCCCCATCCGCCAGCACGCTCAGACAGACCGTCTCCCCGGTGCCGTCGCGCAGCGCGCGCATCGACTCCAGGGAGTGCCCGACCACGCTGCGTCCCTCCCCCAGCGCTGCGTAGCCCAGCGCAAGCGTCTTGCGTCCCAGCCGGAGCCTCTTCCGGCCGTCCTCCCGCTCGAGGTAGCCGCTTCGCAACAGGGTGACGGTGATGCGGAACACCGCGTTCTTCGGCAAGCCCAAGTCCCGCGCAATCTCGATCATCGCGCGGCCCCCGGGATGCCGGCCCAAGTACTCCAGGACCGCCAGCCCGCGCTCCAGCGCGGGAACCCGGTACGCCGCAGTCGCGGGCCGGACCCTCGTCGAGCCGGATATCATGGGTATCATTTAGCAAATGCGGTTTCACTAATGCAACCATGGAATCCGCGCCTTCGGAACCCGCGGCGCAACGCGGCGAATGCAGGGCCCCGAACCGCCGGGCGATTCGAGCGCCCCGGGAAGGACGTCCTGAGGCTGCCGGTCGGCATCGTGCCGGTCCGCAGCGGCCTTGACGGCGCTCTCGAACTGGCGGCCGAACTGAATCTGACCGTGGACGACGCCTGCCAGGCGGCCCTGGCGCGACGACTCGGCGCGCGGCTCATCCCCGCGGACGACCGGCTCGCGCGGGCGGCGCGACGAGCGGGGCTTGCCCCGGCGCCCGGCGGAGGGGACTTCAGGCGGTCAGACGGGATCCGAGAAGGACGCGGACCGCGTCGCGCAGGGCGGGGATCGGAAGGCGCGAGGTGATCTCCTCGAAGAAGCCGTCGAGGATCAGCCGCCGGGCCTCGGGCTCGCTCAGGCCCCGGGCGCGGAGATAATGGATCTGCCCGGGATCGATGCTGCCGATCGTCGCGCCGTGCGTGCACTTGAGGTCGTCCGCGTCGATCAGGAGACCGGGGAGCGAGTCGGCGCGTGCGCCCTCGTTGAGGACCATGTTGTTGTTCCGCTGGTAGGCGTTGATCCGCACGGCGCCGCGCGAGGCGGCGATCAGGCCGCGATAGACCGAGTGCCCGTCGTCGCGGACCGCCCCCTTGTAGAGCAGGTCGCTGGTCGTGTCGGGCGCGGAGTGGATCTGCAGCGTCTGCTGGTCGAGATGCTGCCCGGCCGATGCGAGGAACAGTCCGCCGACCCGCGCCGCGGCGCCGCGTCCGGCCGCGTCGGCACTGAAGCGAGTGCGCACGAGATCCGCGCCGGCGTGCACGGTGACGGCGTCCAGCGACGCCCCCGCCCCGAGCGTGCCGTGGGTGAAGCCCATGCGGACCGAACCCGTTCCGGCGCGCTGGACGTGCGCCAGCCGCAGACGGCCGCCGTCGCCGACGGCGAAGCGGGTGAGGCCGAGCGACAGGGACGGCCCGTCGCCGGACGACTCGACAACCTCCGTGACGGCAAGCGACGCGTCCGCGCCGACATCCACCAGCAGGGCCGGCGCGAAGAGACGCCCCTCCGGCTCGCGCCATCGCACCAGCACGCCGCGGTCGAGGGAGGCGCCGGGCTTCACCCGGAGGACCAGTGCCAGCGAATGAAAGGCGCGGGCCAGGGACTCGAAGCGGTCGTCCGGCCGCGGCGCGGGGACGAGATTCCAGAGACCGGCCGTGCGCTCCGGGTCCGCCTCGAGCGCCTCGGGCAGGGTGCGAAGGGTGACCTCCCCGCCGGCCAGGACGCCCGAGCGGTCCTCCACCGACCATCCCGCCGACCCGACCCGGACGACCACGTCGTAGAAAGCGTCGAGCGACTCCGCTCCATCCGGCGTGACCCGCGCCGGCGCCCCGGCGGGCGGGAGCGCCTCGATCGCGAAGCGCCGCGGGTCGGTCCGCCGCCAGTCCTCCTCCATCCCCGTCGGCACGGGCAGCGACACCGCGCGATCCAGGGCCGCCGCGCGCAGCGCGTGCACCGCCTCCGTCTCGCCGGGAAAGAGAAGTCTTAAGTTGCCCGTTTCAAGTTTCAAGTTGAGCGCGGCCTAATGTTGGCTGTTGGTTGTTGGATGTTGGGTATTGGATGTTGAATCCGCCGTTCGATGTTCGGCGTTCGATGTTGGGCGTTCGGCTTCAGCCGATGCTCCCCTCCATCTTGATCTCCAGGAGCTTCACGGCCTCGACCGAGAACTCCAGCGGCAGCTGCTTGAACACGTCGCGGCAGAAGCCGTTGACGATGAGCGAGCGGGCGGCCTCGGGATCGATACCGCGGCTCTGGAGGTAGTACAGCTGGTCCTCGCTGATGCGCGAGGTCGTCGCCTCGTGCTCGAGGATGGCCGCCGGGTTCTCCGACTCCACGACGGGGAACGTGTTGGCGCTGCATCGGTCGCCGATCAGCAGGCTGTCGCACTGCGAGTGGTTCCGCGCGCCGGCCGCGCCGGGCAGCACGGACACGAGCCCGCGGTAGGTGTTGACCGACTCGCCCGCGGAGATCCCCTTCGAGACGATGGTGCTCCGCGTGTTCCGGCCGATGTGGATCATCTTCGTGCCGGTGTCGGCCTGCATCCTGCGGTTGGTGAACGCGACGGAGTAGAACTCGCCGACGCTGCCGTCGCCTTCGAGCACGCAGCCGGGATACTTCCACGTGATCGCGGAGCCGACCTCGACCTGGGTCCACGAGATCTTCGAGCGCGCGCCGCGGCAGTGGCCGCGTTTCGTGACGAAGTTGTAGATGCCGCCGCGGCCCTGCTCGTCGCCGGGGTACCAGTTCTGCACGGTCGAGTACTTGATCTGCGCGTCCTCGAGGGCGACCAGTTCCACGACGGCGGCGTGGAGCTGGTTCTCGTCGCGCATCGGCGCGGTGCAGCCCTCGAGGTAGGAGACCTGGCTGCCGCGGTCGGCGACGATCAGCGTCCTCTCGAACTGGCCGGTGCCGGCGGCGTTGATGCGGAAGTAGGTCGAAAGCTCGACGGGGCACTTAACGCCCGGCGGGATGTAGCAGAACGACCCGTCGGTGAAGACGGCGGAGTTCAGCGCCGCGAAGAAGTTGTCGCCGACGGGTACCACGCTGCCGAGGTACTGCCGGATGAGATCCGGGACCTTCTTCACCGCCTCGGAGAACGAGCAGAAGATGATGCCCTTCTCCTCGAGCATCTTCTGGTGCGTCGTGGCGACGGAGACGCTGTCGAAGACCGCGTCGACCGCGACGCCCTCGAGCCGCTGGCGTTCGTCCAGCGGGATGCCGAGGCGCTCGAACGTCTTCTTCACCTCGGGGTCGAGCTCGCCGTTGTTGTAGGCGAGCGACTTCGGGGCGGAGTAGTAGCGGATCGCCTGGTAATCGATGGGCGGGTAGGAGACGTGGGCCCACCGCGGCTCGGACTTCCGCTGCCAGGCGCGGAAGGCCTTCCGGCGGAACTCGAGCATCCAGTCCGGCTCGCCCTTCTTGCGGGAGATGGTGCGGATGATGTCGTCGTTCAGGCCCGGCGGGACGGTGTCCTCGTCCACGGGCGTGACGAAGCCGTGCTTGTAGTCGTCGATCAGCCGGCTGTCGGTGGGGAGGTCGGTCACGGCGCGACTCCCGGGGCGGCCGGCGGCGCGGCGGCGCCCTCGCGGACCCAGTCGTAGCCGCGCGCCTCGAGCTCGCGGACGAGTTCGGGGCCGCCGGACTTCGCGATGCGGCCGTCGACGAGGATGTGGACGAAGTGCGGCGGGATGTGCGTGAGGATGCGCTCGTAATGCGTGATCACGAGCATGCCGGTCGCGGGGCCCGCGAGGCGGTTGACTCCCTTCGAGACGACCTTGAGCGCATCGATGTCGAGACCGGAGTCGGTCTCGTCGAGGAGCAGCAGCGACGGCCGGAGCATCATCATCTGCAGGATCTCCATGCGCTTCTTCTCGCCGCCGGAAAAGCCGTCGTTCAGGGCGCGGTTGAGGAAGGCGTCGTCGATCTCGAGGAACTTCGCGCCTTCGCGCAGTTCGCGCAGGAAGGCGGCGGCCTTGACCGCCCCGCGGCCGCGGACCGCGTCCACCGCGGCCTTGAGGAACTGCGCCACCGTGACGCCGGGGATCGCGACGGGATACTGGAAGCACAGGAAGACGCCGAGGCGCGCGCGCTCCTCGGTGGGAAGTTCGAGCAGGTTGCGGCCGCGGAACTCGACGCTGCCGCCGGTGACCTCGTAGTCCGGATGTCCGAGCAGGACGTTCGAGAGCGTGCTCTTGCCCGAGCCGTTCGGCCCCATCAGGGCGTGGATCTCGCCGGGGCGGATGGTCAGGTCGACGCCGTTGAGGATCGGCTTGCCGCCGACCGAGGCGCGCAGGCCGGCGATCTTCAGGGTGCTGTCGGCGTCGTTCATGTCATCAGTCTCCGGCGGACGAAACTACGAATCACGCGAAAGGCGCGAACGATCTCCTAGATATCGAATCCAAGCTCCAGACGGGCCTCCTCGCTCATCAGCGCCGGGCCCCACGGGGGTTCGAAGACGAGGTCGAGCGACTCGCTCGCGACACCCTTCACGGACTTCACCGTCTCGCGGACGAGGTGGACGAGGTACGGGCCGTACGGACAGGCCGGCGAGGTCAGGGTCATGCGCACGCTCGCGGCGCCGTCCTTCACCTCGACCCCGTAGACCAGGCCGAGGTTGACGATGTCGTAGTGCAGCTCCGGGTCGTGCACGCAGGACAGGGCCTCCCAGATCGACTGGGTGGCCGCCGCGTCGGCCGCCGAGACGGCCGGGGTGGATGGGACCTCGCTCATGGTGTTCGCCGGAACGGACCGGCTCCCGTTCCGACTACGATACGCCGCCGGCCTTTCCTGTCAAAGGGCGCTCCGCACCTCGCTTCGATCCCGCCGGACGCCGCCGGTGCGTGCAGCATCCCGGGGCGGGCGGCGCTTGCGCATCCCCCGCGGCGGGCTACGTTGTCGTGCGGCGCGTGCCGCGGAAAGAGAGCGCATCATGTCGTTCACCCTGCCGATCGGATCGAAGGCCCCGCATTTCCGGCTCCCGGCGACGGATGGGAAGACCCGCTCGCTCGACGACTTCGCGGCCGACGACATCCTGGTGGTCTTCTTCACCTGCAACCACTGTCCCTACGTGATCGGATCCGACGAGGTCACCCGGAGGTCCGCCCTCCGCTTCGCCCCGCAGGGCGTGCGGTTCGTCGGGATCAACTCCAACAGCCCGACCACCTATCCCGAGGACGACGTCCCGCACATGGTCGAGCGGATGCGGCAGCACAAGTTCCCCTGGGTGTATCTCCACGACGCGACGCAGGACGTCGCCCGCGACTATGGCGCGCTGCGGACGCCCCACTTCTTCGTCTTCGACGACGCGCGCCACCTGGTGTACTGCGGCCGCGGCGTGGACAGCCCGCGCGACGCGACGCGCATCACCGTCAACGATCTCGACCGCGCGCTGGAGGAGCTCACCTCCGGACGGCCGGTCAGCGTCCCCGTCACCAACCCGATCGGCTGCAACGTGAAATGGGACGGGAAACCGCCGAAGTGGATGCCGCCGGAGGCCTGCGACCTCGTCTGAGCCGGGACGACGCGGCGGCCATCGTCAAGGGCGCCAGTCCTCGAGCGCCCGCACCATCGCGCCCATGTAGCGGTTGACCTGCATCCCGTCGAGCGCGCGGTGGTCGATGGTCAGTGTGAGATAGACCATCGGCCGGATCGCCACGCGCTCGCCGTCGCCGTCCGCCACGACCACCGCGCGGCGCTGGACCCTTCCGACGCCCAGGATCGCGCACTGCGGCTGGTGCAGGATCGGCGTGGCCATCAGGCTCCCGCCCATGCCGTGGTTCGTGATGGTCAGCGTGCCGCCCTCGGTCTCGTTCGGCGCGAACCGCCCGCTGCGCGCCCGCTCGGTGAGCGCCGCGCTCTCGCGGGCCAGGCCGCGGAGGTCGAGGCGCTGCGCCGCGCGGATCACCGGCACGAGGATGCCCGAGGGCACCTCGACGGCGAGGCCGAGGTTCATGTCCTCGTAGACATCGAGGCTGTCGTCGCTCCAGCGGCTGTTCACCTCCGGCACGGCGTCGCGCGCGATCACGGCGGCGCGGAGGAAGTAGGGTGTGTACGACAGGTGGACGCCCGCCGCCGCCCACGCGGCCCGGTGCGCCTCGCGATGCGCGACGACCGCCGTGAGATCGGCCTCGTAGAGCGCCGTCGCGTGCGGCGCGCGCTGCACGCTCTCCGCCATGTGCCGCGCGATCGCCCGGCGCAGCGGCGAATGCGGGATGCGGCGGACGCCCGGCAGCGGCGGCGGCTCGGGCGGCGGCGTCACCTCGCCGTGCGCGGCCAGATGGCGCTCGATGTCCTCCGCCGTCACGCGACCCCCGATCCCGGTCCCCGTGATGCGGGCCGGATCCACCCCGTGCTCGCGCGCCAGCCGCCGGACCGCCGGGCTCAGCCACGCGCCCGCCTCCCGGACGGACGGCGCCGCGGCCGGCGCGGCGGCGGCGATCCCGGCGGCGGTCTCCGCCCCCTCGTCGATCCGGCCGAGCCGTTCGCCCTCGCCGACGGGATCGCCAACGGCGCGGGCCTGCTCGACCAGCACGCCGGAGGCCGGGGCCGCGATCTCGATCGTCGTCTTGCCCGTGCTGATCTCGAGCAGCGGCGCTCCGGCCTCGACGCGGTCGCCCACGGCGGCGAACCACGCGCCGACCGTCGAGTCCCCGTTCCGCTCGAGAGTCTCCCGCAGGACGATCTCCACGCTCATGGCCCCCTCCCCTCAGAACGCCGCCAGTTCCCGCATCCGGACCGCGATCCGCGATGTCCCCGGCACCACCGCCTCGACCAGCGCCGGGTGGTACGGCACCGGCACCGGCAGCGAGGCGACGCGGGCGATCGGCGCATCGAGCGACTCGAACGCCTGCTCCGCCACCACCGCCGCGATCTCGGCGCCGAACCCGGCCGTCAGCGCGTCCTCGTGCGCCACCAGGCACCGGCGCGTGCGCCGCACGGAGGCGAGCACCGCCTCCGCATCCCATGGCGCCAGCGTCCGCAGGTCGATCACCTCGGCGTCCACCTCCGCCTCGGCCGCCGCCAGCAGGCAGCGCTCGACCATCGCCCCCCACGCAACAACCGTCATCCGGCGGCCCTCGCGGACGATCCGCGCGCGGCCGAACGGAACGAGATGGCCGTCGCCGGGATACGGCCGCCGCGCGCCGATGCCGTCGAGCAGCGCCCGGTGCTCGAGGAAGAGGACGGGATCGTGCCCGCGGATCGCCGCGCGCAGCAGGCCCGCCGCGTCGTCGGCGTGCGACGGGAACGCGACGCGCCAGCCCGGCAGCCGGACCAGCGACGCCTCCGCGCTCTCGCTGTGCCACGGATCCGTCTGCCGCGAGCAGCCCACCGGGATCCGCACGACCATCGGCGCCGCGCACCGGTTCGCGGTGCGCCACCGGATCGTGCCGGCGTTGTGCAGCTGCTCCTGCGCCGCGTCGGCGTACTTGCGGAACTGGATCTCGGCCACCGGCATCAGGCCCGCCGCCGCCATGCCCACCGCGCGCCCGATGATGCCCTCCTCGGAGAGGCTCGTGTCGAAGACGCGATCCTCGCCGAAGCGCTCCTGCAGACCCGCCGTCACGCCGTGCACACCGCCCTTGCGGCCGACGTCCTCGCCGAAGACCACCACGCGCGGATTCGCGCCCAGCTCGGACTCCAGCGTCCGCCGGATCGCCGCGAGCATCGTCGTCCGCGTCGTCTCCGGCCCGTCCGCCTCCGGGGCCGGCGCCACGGCGGCCTCGGGGAGCAACCCGCCCCGCACGGCCGGGATCGGCGCGCCGAGCTCGGTCGACTCCTGGACCAGGTGACGCGTGACGCCCGCCGGGTCGGGGTCGGGCCGGGCGTCCGCCCGCGCGAATGCCGCGCGGACGGTCTGCTCCTGCGCCGCGGCGAGCGCGTCCCACTCCGCAGCGTCCATCACGGCCGGCACGCAGAAGGCGCGCAGCCGCTCGACCGGATCCCGGTCCGCCTGCGCCTCGAGTTCGCCCGCCGGCCGGTACGCCTGGTTGTCCTGCCCCGAGTGCCCGCACAGGCGCGGGACCGACATCCGCAGCAGGCACGGGCCGGCCCCCCACGCCCGCACGTGCGCCGCGGCCCGCGCGACCGCCGAGGCGGCCGCCGCCGGGTCGGCCCCGTCCGCGGACATCACGCACAGCCCGCCGAAGGAGGCCAGGTTCTCCGCGATGTTCCCGCCGGGCGTCTGCGCCCGGCCGGGCACGGAGATCGCGTAGCCGTTGTCCTCGATGAAGAACAGCATCGGCAGGCGAAGCGTGGTGGCCATCGTCAGCGCGGACCAGAACCCGCCTGCCGCCGTCGACCCCTCGCCGCCGTGGGCGACGCCGATGCAGCCCGCGGCCCCCGCGTCGCCGAGCCGCTCCGCGCGGTGGCGCAGCGCCTGGCACCAGCCCGCGACGGGCGTGAACTGTCCGCCGACGTCGCCGGCCATCGGCAGGACCGTCGGCCCGCTCCGCCGGGGCAGGTTGTAGACGACGCCGATGTCGCGTCCGTCCGAGAACGCCCCGGCGCGGCCGAGCATGCCGGCCAGCGCGTCCTCCGGCTCGAGGCCCGCCGCCAGCAGGAGCGGCCGGCTGCGGTAGTAGACGCCCGCGGCATCGCACGCGCCGCGCAGTTCGAGGCCGATCAGCACCTGCGCGAGCTCGTGGCCGCGCGCGGAGAACTGGTAGCCGATGCGCTTGGGCTCGTAGAGCTCGCGCATCTCGAACTCGTCCAGCGCGCGCGACAGCAGCACGAGCCGCGCGACCTCGTGCCAGTCGGGCGGCGGCCCGGTCTCGCGGTGGCGTTCGTTCACGGTTCAATCTACCCCAGGTCGGCGTCGCCTCCAGCCGCGTGCGCCTCGCGGGGATGGCGGACCCGGCCGGCCGCCCCGCCCCATCCCGTTCATTCAGCCGTCCGGCGCTGGACGCCGGGTGCCGGGCGTGGTCGCTGGACGTTGGTTGTTGGACGTTGGTTGTTGGATGTTGGCTGTTGGTTGTTGGATGTTGAATCCGACCTCCGATGTTCGGCGTTCGATGTTCGGTGTTCGGTGTTGTCTGTTGGCCGTCGGCCCTCCCTTTCCCCTTGTCCGCCCGGGCCGGTTGGAGTAATCGTGGCGTAGGCGCCGCGCGGACGCGGCGCGAACGCATGAGCTTCATCGGACGCATCGGGGGCGCCGCGATCCGGAGGTGGCGGGAGCACCGCGACCTCATCGCCTCGGCGGCGGTGGCCGTGGCGCTGGCGCTCAGGCCCCGCACGTGGCGGCGGCCGATCCGCGCGGTGCTGGCGAGGCAGATCCTCTTCACGGGGGTCGACGCGATCCCGTTCGTCGCGATGGTCGCGGCGGTGATCGGGCTGGCGATCGTGCTGCAGACGCAGGCGCAGCTCGCGCGGCTCGGCCAGACGGCCTACGTCGGGCCGATCCTGGTCGCGGTCGTGATCCGCGAGGCCGGCCCGCTCCTCGTCAACTTCGTCATCATCATGCGCAGCGGCACGGCCATCGCGTCGGAGCTTTCGACGATGCAGGTCAACGGCGAGATCCGCGTGCTGGACGCGCAGGGGCTGGACCCGTTCCCCTACCTCGCCCTGCCCCGCGCGGCGGGGGTGGCCGTCTCGGTGTTCTGCCTGACGATCCTCTTCGTGCTGGTCTCGTTCGCGGTCGGCTACGCCGCGGGCGTGATGATGGAGGCGCCGATGGGCACCGTCACGATGTTCGTCGAGGGCGTCGCGAAGGCGATCCTCCCGGCGGACATCCTCAACGTGGTCGCGAAGACGCTGATCCCGGGACTGCTGACGGGCATCATCTGCACGGCGGAGGGCCTCGGCGTTCACCGCGCGCTGACGGAGGTCCCGAAGGCGGCCTCGCGCGGCGTCGTCCGGTCCGTGGCCGCCCTGTTCTTCGTCTCGGTGATCGTTTCGCTGGTGACCTACCTGTGAGCGCGTCTCCTCCCATCCTGAGGCTCGCGGAGGCGGTCCCGGCGGACACGGCGGCGCCGATCTCCCTCGACCTCGCCCCGGGGGGGCTGGCCGTGCTGGAAGCCGCCGACCCCGCGTGGATCCCCGCCCTCGGGGACCTCGTGTGCGGTCTGGCCGATCCGGCCGCGGGTTCCGTCGAGTTCGAAGGCCGCGCGTGGGCCGGAGCGGCGCCGGGCGTACAGGCCGCGATGCGCGCCCGCATCGGACGCGTCTTCTCCGGAGCGGCGTGGATCAGCAACCTCGACATCGACGAGAACGTGATCCTGGCCCAGCTTTACCACACGGACCGCCCGGCGGCGGACCTGCACGCGGCGGCGGCGGATCTGGCCCGGCGGTTCGGCCTCGCGGGGATCCCCGCGGGGCGGCCGGCGTTTGCAGTCCCGCGGGACCTGCAGGCCGCGCAGTGGGTCCGCGCGTGGATGGCCCCCCGCACGCTGTTCGTGCTCGAGACGCCCGAAGCCGGCGTGTCCGCGCGCGCCGCGGGCCTCCTGCGGGCGGCGCTGCGCGAGGCCCTCGCGGCCGGCGCGGCGGCGGTCTGGATCGCGGAGCGGGCGGACCCGGCCCTGGAGGAGGCGGTCGGACCGGCGGTCCGGCTCGCCATCGACGGGCCGGCTGCGGCAGGATAGGCGCGGGCAGCGAGGTGGACGATGGCGAATGCACCGTACAGATTCCGGCACGTGAACGAAATCGTGGGCACCTTCGTGGTGCTCGCGGTCGCGCTGATCGTCGCGGGCATCTTCCTCATGGCGCGGGCCCAGCGCTGGTTCGAGCCCGTGCACGACCTCCGCGTGACGTTCCCCGCCGAGGGCACCTTCGGCGTCGAACGCGGCGCGCGGATCGAGATCCTCGGCGCCGTCGCGGGTCGGGTCGACCGGATCCGGGTCCACGACGACGGGTCCATCCAGGGCATCCTCCGCGTCCGCGGCGAGTACGCCCGCTTCCTCCACACCGACTCCACCGCGATCGTGAAGAAGGAGTACGGGGTGGCCGGATCCTCGTACATCGTCATCACGGTCGGCGCCGGCGCACCGCTGCCGCTCGAGGACGCCGCGATCCCGATCCGCAAGGACACCGAACTGCTCGAGATGCTCCAGCTGGTCGTCGAACAGATCCAGGAGTCCGTGCTGCCGGCCCTGACCGAGGTTGAGAAGACCCTGGCCGAATACCGCGGGCTCGCGGCCGACCTCCGCAGCCCGACGAACAACCTCCAGATGCTCCTCGCGAACATGAACGGCATCGCCGAGGGGCTGCGCCAGGGCGAGGGGACGGCCGGGAAGATCCTGCGCGACCCCGCCATCGCCGACGAGTCGCACAAGGCCGTGCAGCAGGTCAACGCGCTGCTCGGCAAGCTGGAGAAGACGATCGACGAGGCCAACGGCATCCTCCGCAACGTGCAGAAGTCGTCCGACGCCCTCCCCGAGGTCGTCGAGACCGTGCGCGGCGAGATGAAGGACATCCCCGGCGTCGTCCTCCAGGCCCGCGCCACCCTGGACGAGACCGAGAAACTTCTCTCCGGCCTTCAGCGCCACTGGCTCCTGCGCGGCGCGATGGAGGGCGGAACACCGCTCGATCCCATCCCGCCCGGAGCGGTCGGCGGCGGCAGCGGAGGCGCGCCATGAGCGCGGCCCGGACGATCACCCGGCTCGTGGCGGCCGCCGGTCTGCTCCTGGCCGCCGGCTGCCGGACGGCGCAACCGACCGTCGCCACCGACGCGGACCTCGGCCGGCTCGCATCCGCCGCCCGCAAGGTCTTCGACATGGGCGAGCCGGCGCGCGCCGTGCCGCTCTACCGCGACGCGCTCGCGCGGGCCCGCGCGCTCGACGACGCCTCCGCGATCGGCGCCGTCGGCGCGAGCCTGGCCGCGTGCCTGCTCGACGCCGGGGCGAAGGACGAGGCTCTCACCGCCATCCGCGAGGCGCGCGACGGCCTGCGCCGCGCAGGCCGCCCCGAGACCGATGCCGCGATCCTCGAGGGCCGCATCGCCCTCGCCCGGGGCCGGACGGACGACGCCCGCGCCGTCGCCGCATCGCTCGCGGCGCTGCCGGCGCCGCCGCGCCCCTCCCGCGCCGCCGCCGCGTTGCTGTCCGCCGAGATCGCGCTGGCGGCGAAAGAGTTCCACGTCGCCCGCGCCGCCCTCGACACCGCCGCGCGCCTGGCCGGACCCGGCGATCCCGCCACGCTGCTCGCGTGGATCGCCGAGACCCGCGCCCGCCTGCACCTCGCCGCCGACCTCCCCGCCGCGGCGGCGGACGCCTTCGAGGAGGCCGCCGGGTTCCGCGGACGCGCATCGCAAAAGGCCGGGCGGGTCGCGGCCGACCTGCTCGCCGCCGCCGACGCGCGCGAGAAGGCCGGCGACAAGGCCGGCGGGGCGGACTGCCTCTACCGCGCCGCGCGGGCGCTGGCCGGCGCCGGCCGCCGGGAGGCCGCCCGGCAGCCGCTGGAGCGGGCCGCCGCCCTGGCCGGCGGCGCACCGGAAGCCGCGGGCCTCCGGGAGTTGATCGCCGCGCTGGCCGCGGAGCTGGACACGACGACGCCGAAGCCGTGAGACGGGGCCCGTGCACGACACGCTGACAGGCGCGGTCCTCGCCTCCCTCGCCCGCATCGCGGGCGGCCTCGTGCTGGGCCTCGTGGTCGTCGTCCTCTTCTGCTCCATGACCGGCTGCGTCAGCCGGATGTTCTACTACCCCGACCGGGAGGTGCACGGCTCGCCGTCGGACTCGGGGCTCGCCTTCGAGGAGGTCCGCTTCGCGAGCCGCGACGGCACGGCGTTGACGGGCTGGTTCGTCCCGGCGAAGGGCGCGGCGACGGGCACGGTCGTCCACCTCCACGGCAACGCGATGAACATGACGGCCCACTTCTCGTTCGTCGACTGGCTGCCGGCGCGCGGGTTCAACGTGTTCGCCTTCGACTACCGCGGCTACGGCGCGTCGGACGGGACGCCGGACCGCCGGGGCGTCTACGAGGATTCCCTCGCCGCGTTCGAGCACGTGCTGGCGCGGCCGGATGTCGACCGCACGCGCGTCGTCGTGCTCGGCCAGAGCCTGGGCGCCGCCAACGCGCTGGCCGTGCTCGGCCGCGAGGGAACGCGCGGCGTCCGCGCGGTCGTCGCGGACTCGGCCTTCTTCTCCTACCGGTCCATCGTCGAGGACAAGATCGGCGCGATGCCCGTGCTGGCCGCGCTCCGCGGCCCCCTGTCCCTCGCCGTCATCGGCGACGACTACAGCCCGGGCCCCACGGTCGGCCGCATCGCGCCGGTCCCGCTGCTGTTCCTCCACGGCGAGGCGGACCGCGTCATCCCCTGCTCGCACTCGAAGCGCCTCTTCGACGCGGCGAAGGAGCCGAAGACCCTCTGGCTCGTCCCCCGCGCCGACCACACCGAGGCCATCACCGACCGCCGCTGGCAGGACCGCATCGCCGCCTTCCTCCTCGCCGCCCTCGACGCCCCGCCGCCGGCCCCATCGCCCTGATCGCCCCCGCCGGGCTTCCCCCTCCGTGCCGTCCGTGGTATCCGTGGTCTCCTTGCCCATGGAGCGACACCGATGATCCGGCGGAGGACAGGGATTCTGGCGGCGGCGCTGGCGGCGGTCGCCGCGGCGCGCGCGGCGGAGACGGCTCCGCCCGCCCCGGCCGGCGGCACGCGCGACCCGGCGGCGATGCTGCGCGCGGGCCATCCGCGGCTGTGGCTGACGGCGGAGCGCCTGGCGGAACTCAGGACGCAGGCCGCGACCGACCCGCGCCTGAAGCGATACGTGGACGACGCGCTCGCCGCGACCGCGAAGTCGAAGTCCGCGAAGCCGCGCGACCACAAGCTGATCGGCCCGCGCCTGCTGACGGTCAGCCGCGACTACCTGAACCACATCGGCGCCCTCGCCTTCGGCTACCGGTGGACCGGCGACCGCGCGTATGCCGGCGCGGCGCGGGCCTTCCTGCTCAAGGCCTGCGCGTTCCCCGACTGGAACCCGTCGCACTTCCTCGACACCGCCGAGATGACCTGCGCGATGGCCGTCGGCTACGACTGGACCTTCGACGCGCTCGACGCGGACGCGCGGCGGACGATCGAACGCGCCGTCGTTCGGCTGGGGCTCGAGCCCGGCATCAAGGTCTACGAGGGCGGCGGCTGGTGGGCGAAGTGCGACCACAACTGGAACCAGGTCTGCAACGGCGGCATGCTGGCCGGCGCGCTGGCGATCGGGGACGTCGCCCCCGAGCCGCTGCGCTTCATCCTCCCGCACGCCGTCCGCTCGCTGCCGCGCGCGCTCGCCTCCTACGCGCCCGACGGCAACTGGGGCGAGGGACCCGGCTACTGGAACTACGCGACCGACTACACCGCGTTCGGACTCGACGCCCTCGACACCGCGATCGGCGCCGACTTCGGTCTCGGCCGCACGCCGGGCCTTTCGAAGGCCGGCCAGATGCCCATGACCCTCGCCGGGCCGACCGGGCTCTTCTTCAACTACGCCGACTGCGGCGAGAACTCGCGGCGCCGGCCGATGGCCTGCATGTTCTGGCTCGCGCGGAAGTTCCGCGACGAGTCCTTCGCGGCGGACGAACACGCCTCGCTCGCGTCCGGAAAGGCGTCGCCCTGGCACGTCGTGTGGTACGCCCCGGCGCGCGCGGACGTCCTCGCGACGCGGCCGCTCGACGCGAACCTCCGCGGCGACGTTCCGGTGGCGGTCTTCCGCAGCGCGTGGAACGACCCGGACGCGATCTGGGTCGCCGTGAAGGCGGGCCACAACACCGTCAACCACGCGCATCTCGACCTCGGCCAGTTCGTCCTCGACGCCCTCGGCGTCCGCTGGGTCACCGACCTCGGCAGCGACGACTACGACCTGCCCGGTTACTTCGGGAAGCAGCGCTGGTCCTACTACCGGCTCAACAGCCAGAGCCATGGCGTCCCCCTTCTCGCCGGACGGGACCAGGATCCGAAGGGACGGGCGGAGATGGCCGGCTACCACTCCGGCGAGACCGGCGGCCAGGTGCGGATCGACCTGACGGGCGCCTACAAGGGCCAGGCCGACCGCGTCCAGCGGGGCGTCGCACTGACGCGCAACCGCCGCGCGGTGCTGGTTCAGGACGAGTTCACCCTCAGGACCCCCGCGGAGATCACGTGGGGCGTGACGACCTATGCGGAGATCCGTCTCGCCGAGCCGCGCAAGGCGGTGATGCGGAGGGACGGCAGGGAAATGGTCGTCCGCCTCGCCGCGCCCGAGAGCGCCGCCTTCGCCGTCGAATCCGCCGAACGGCCCAAGCCCGAGAAGACGAATACCGGCGCCAAGCGCCTCATCGTGCGCGTGCCCGGCGCGGCGGGCGAGACGCGCATCGCGGTCCTCTTCTCGCCCGTCGGACCCGGCGGCCCCGCCGACGACCTCCGCCCCCTCGTCCCGCTCGACGGGTGGCGGTGAGGCGCCTTGGGCGGTTCGGGGTTCGCCCGGAGCGCAGCGGATGGCGCCCACAGCTGGCACATCTTCGTCGGCCCCCCGTCCCCGAGCCCGGCCCCGCGGCCCTGCTGCTCGCGGGGCTCGGCGCGATGCGCATCTTTCGGTTGCGCCGGACCGGCCGGCAAGGTCATGATGCGCGGCCATGAAGCTGCTCATCGCGACGCGCAACCGTCACAAGCTCGGCGAGATCCGGGCGATTCTCGACGTGCCCCACCTCGACCTCGTCAGCTCGCTCGACTTCCCGGAGATCCCCGACGTGATCGAGGACGGCGCGACGCTGGAGGCGAACGCGGTCAAGAAGGCGGTCGAACTGCACCGCGCGACCGGCCTGTGGACGATCGCCGACGACTCGGGCGTCGAGGTCGACGCGCTCGGCGGCGCGCCGGGCGTCTACTCCGCACGCTACGCCGGCGAGCCGTGCAACCACGCGAACAACATCGCGAAGATGCTCGCCGAACTGGGCGGCCGCCCGGACCGCACCGCCCGGTTCCGCTGCGTCATGGCCCTCACCGGCCCCGGCTTCCCGCCGCAGACCGTCGAGGGGCGCATCGAGGGGCGAATCACGCCGGCCCCTCGCGGCACGGGCGGCTTCGGCTACGACCCGATCTTCATCCCCGACGGCTACGACCGGACCTTCGGCGAACTCGACGCGGACACCAAGAACCGCATCTCCCACCGGGCGAACGCCCTCGCCGCCGCCCGCGCCGCCTGGTCCCATGTCCTCGGCGGGGCGGCATCGTAGCCCCGCCGATTGCGCCGCGCGGTCCGCTCACGTAACGTGACGGCATGAAACCGACTCCCGACGCCAGCGGACTGCTGGACCTCATGCGTGGATTCCAGGCGCCGTGTGTCGTCGCGGCGGCGGCGGAGATGGGCGTGTTCGGAGCGCTGGCGGGCGCGCCGCGGACGGCGGAAGCCGTGGCCGCCGCGTGTGAGGCGTCGCCGCGGGCGGTGACGATCCTGCTCGACGCGCTGGCCGCGCTGGGCGTGCTGGAGAAGACCGGTGGCGCCTACTCGGTGGCCGGCCCGCTCCGCACCGCGCTGGATCCGGCCGGCCCGGCCTGCGTGCTCCCGATGATCCTGCACCAGGCGAACTGCCTGCGGCGGTGGTCGCGGCTGGCGTGGACGGCGCGTGCCGACGCGCCGTCGGACCCGGGCCCAAGCATCCTCGGTCCCGCGGCGGACCTCGAGTCGTTCATCCAGGCGATGAACGTCGTCAGCGGCCCGGTCGCGGACGGCCTTGTCGCATCGATCGGCGCCGGGCCCGTCGCGCACGTCCTCGACATCGGCGGCGCCTCGGGCACGTGGACGCTCGCGTGGCTCCGCGCGCACCCCGGCGCCCGGGCGACGATCGTCGACCGGCCGGACGTGATTCCGATGGCCCGCGCGCGCATCGCGGCGGCGGGTTTCGCGGAACGCGTCGGCTTCGCGGGCGGCGACTACCTGCGCGACCCGCTGCCCGCCGGCGCGGACCTGGCGTGGATCAGCGCGATCGTGCACCAGCACTCGCGCGAGGAGAACCGCGGACTCTACCGCCGCGCCGCGGCGGCGCTCGTGCCCGGCGGCCGCGTGTTCATCCGCGACATCGTGATGGATCCCTCCCGGACGACACCGGTCGCGGGCGCGTTCTTCGCGGTCAACATGCTCGCCGCCACGCCGGGGGGCGGGACGTGGACGCTGGACGAGTACCGCGAGGACCTCGAGGCCGCGGGCTTCGCGGATGTCCGCCTCCTGCGGCGCGACGAGGGCATGCACTCGATCGTCACCGCCCGGCGCTGACCCGCCCGCCGATCGGTCCCGCGCCCCGTCTCCACCGCGGGAGGCCGCCCCCATGTGTAACATTATCGGATGCGGTCGCACTCAATAATGTTACACTTGGGCGGCGGGACGGCGGCGAAGGGAAGATGGAGGCGATGGCGATCGCCGTTGGCGGAGGCGGGCACGCGAGGACGCCCAACCCTTGGAAACGCCGCGGCCTGAACGTCCAACCCCTGGAAACGCCGCGGCCTGACCTTCCAACCCCTGGACGCCGTTTGCGTTCGCCCGCTTCGCGCGTACTGGTGTGGCAGAACGGCCCCCCGCCGCAACGGCCGGGGGACCGGCGGAGACCAATCCATGAAACGACGGATGATGGCCTGGACCGTGGCGGCGACCCTCGCGGTCGCCACGGGGCTGCGCGCGGCGGCGGCGGAGTTCGACTTCGAGGACCCGAAGGGCGTGAACGGGATCCAGATCCTTCTCGACACACCGCTCGAGCCGATCGCCGGCGTCGCGGGCGGCGTGAGCGGGAAGGTGACGTTCGACCCTGCGGCGCCGGAAAAGACCACCGGCTTCATCGAAGTCAAGGCGGCGGAGATCGCGTTCGTCAACCCGATGATGACCAAGGTGGCGCAGGGAGCCGACTGGCTCGGGATCGACGTCCATCCGGACATCCGTTTCGACGTCGTGTCCGTGCTGGAGGTTCGGAAGGGCGGGGGCGACGGCCGGTTCGTGCTTCGCGTGAAGGGGGATTTCGAATGCCGCGGCGTGAAGAAGCCCCTCGTCGTCGACGTGGACGTCCATCACATGCCGGGACGCATGGGCGAGCGCGTTCAGAAGTCCAAGGGCGATCTGCTGGCGCTGCGGGCGTCCTTCGGGATCAAGCGCACGGACTTCGGACTGAAGAAGGATCTGGACTTCCTGCACGTCGCGGACGAGGTGCAGGTGCGGTTCGGGATCGTCGGCCACGCGCCGACGCCGTGACCGGCGGCGCGGAACACGTCAGAACTGGAACTGCAGGCTCCCGCCCGCGGAGGTCTCCCCGTAGTCGGGCGAGCGATTGTAGGCCGCCGAGCCCGCCAGCGTGAGGCGCGCGGCGATCGGCCGGCTCACGCGCAGACTCCCGCCGCCAACGGGCTCCCAGTCCTCCTCCGGAACGGGCGCCGTCGTCGAGGGGCGGGCGTCCTGGCGACCCGCGCCCCCGCGCAGGGAGAGCGCGCAGGCGAATCCCTGCCACACCGCGCGGACGGAGGCCTCGGCGTAGACGCGATGCAGGCGGTACGGCGTCCAGTAGAGGATGCTCCGCTCGTCGGCGTCGGCGTAGGCGTAGCGCAGGCCCAGGCGGAGCCCCGTCGCGTCGTGGAGTCGCCATCCGGTGCCGACGGAGAGGTGCTCGCGCCGGTTGTCGTCGGCGAAGCGGAACTGGACCCCGGCGGCGGTCACGTCCCATTCGTCCAGGATCCGGTAGGACATCGCGATGAACCCGGCGTCGTAGTCCACGCCGTCGCGAACCGCCGCCGCCGAGGCCTCCTGGTCGTGTTCCGCCCGGAGAGCCACGTCGAGGCCGGGCAGCGGACGGAACCCGGCGGACGCATTCCAGGCGGTGACGGAACGGTCCGGCCCGCCGCCCGCGCCGGCATGGAAGTCGCGGACGGTGACGGCGGCCGCTGCGCGCGCGACGCCCGGCCAGTCCGCGGCCACGCCGCCACCGGCGTACCGTTCGTCGTACCGGACCGGACCGCCCGGTTCGACGGCGGACGGAGGCACATCCTGCTCGAGCCGGCCGAAACCCGCCCGGGCCGACACGGCGAGCGGCGGCGAGAGACGGGCGCCCGCCTCCACACCGTAGTGATGGCTGCGGCGATCCTGGTTGTCGCGAAACGCCGACGCCTCCGCGCGGACATGGGGCGCGCGGGGCGCGACGCTCCACGCCCCGGATCCGCGGGATGGGTCGCGCCCCCCGGTCCCGCGCGGCGCGTCACCGCCGGGCTGATGGGCGCGAAGGGTGTCCATCAAGTCGTCCGCCGTCATCGAGCGATCGACGGGCATCCGGGAGATCCGCAGCGGATTCGCCCCGGCGACGGCGTACCCGATCCCCCCGGGCACGAGACCGAGTTGGAAGGGCGCCGCGGCGGCCTCGTGAAGGACGATCCGCGCCGCACCCGGGACGCGCGCGGCGGAGTCGGAGACGGGATCCGGCGAAGCCTGCGCGAACGCGACCGGCGCCCGCCCGCCGGTCACCTCCGCCACGGCGGCGCGGCCCGCGCGCAGGGCGGCGCCGATGCGGGCGGAGAACGCCTCAGCGGACTCCGTCATGGCCGAGCCGTCGGGCACGGCGTGGGTCCGCCGCGAGGCGTCGCCGGCGTAGACCGCACACCCGACCGACCAGACCGCCGACGTGACGGCCATGGACAGGGCGGCCCGGTTCGCCGCGGTAAGGTCGCCATAGCCGATCTGGACCGCGGGGACGAAGAGCGTGTAGCGCGCCGTCGTCCCGGCCGCCGCCTCCGTCGCGAGGGCGACGGTCTCGGAATCGGGATTGTCGAAGGTCACCAGCACGGCGGCGGACGCCGGCGGATCGGCGGCCCCGGCCGTGCGGTCCCCGGCGGCCGCGGCCAGCCGACCGGCGACCTGTTCCGGGACGAGGAAGGCGTAGCCGGCATCCGCGAGCGCCTTCATGTGCTCCCGGAACACGTCCGCGGGCATCCGGCCGTCGCCGACACCGTGGCCGAGATCGGGGTAGAGCAGGACCGGGATCGCGCAGCGGCGCCCGGCCTCCGCGAGCCGTTCCAGCGCGGCGGCGGCGGCGCGGGGGGCTCCCGCCGCGGCTTCGATCCGCGCTTCGAGAAGATGGAGCGACGGATCCCGCGGATCGATCTCGCGCAGGCGGACGAGCTCGCGCCGCGCGTCGCCGATGCGGCCCAGGTCCAGATCCGCCAGAATCAGCCCCCTTCGCGCGCGGACGTTGTCCGGGTGGGTCTCGCCCAGCACGCGGCGGTACTCGCGCGCCGCGGCGTCGGGCTGCTGGTCCATCCGCAGAAGGTCCGCCAGCTGCAGGCGCGTCTCGCTTCCGTCGCCGGCCGCCACGCGTTCGCGCGCAAGGGCGACGGCCTCGCGAAGACCGAAGTGCAGCGGGCGCTCCGTGTGAAGCGCGACGAGGAGGCCGATCAGGCGGTCCTGCGTCGCGGCGCGCGCGACGCGGTCGTCCGCCCGGGCGGCGGCCAGGCGGCGCAGGTACGGGACCGCCTCGGCGGGGTGCGGACCGTACTCGGCGGCGGCGGCCAGGACGGACAGGGCCCCGGGATTCCCGGGGTCGCGGTCCAGGATCCCGCGCACCTGGCGCATGGCTTCGTCGCCGCGCCCGACGCCGACGAGGCACATCGCCTGCCCGATGCGGAAGTCCTCCGACTCGGGCTCGCTCGCGCGCAGGGAGGCCCAGAGGGAGAGGGCCTCGTCGCCCGCTCCGGTGTCGCCCAGCGCCCGGGCCAGCTCGTACCTGACGTCGAGACGGAGCGGATCCTCCTCCGCCAGGGCCCGAAGGAGGGCGACGGACTCGTCGCGCTCGCCGTGCCAGCGCAGCGCCCGGGCGAGGGAGAACTTCGTGTTGTAGACGCGCCCCGCGAAGCGGGGCTCGATCGGGAGGGAGAGGGCCCGGCGGTAGCGGCCGATCGCCTCGGCGAGGCGTCCCTCATGGGCGTCCGCGAAGGCCAGCAGCATGTGCGGGAGCGGATGGTGGTCGTCGATGGTCAGGAGCTGTCGCCACAACTCGACGGCCTTGTCGCGCCGGTCCGTGTTCCAGTGGCACCACCCCAGCGATTCCCACGCGACCAGCACCGTCGGCTCGCGGCGGATGCAGGCCTCGAGCCTCGGGATCGCCTCCTCCCACTTCTGATCCGCCGTGAGCTTCAGCGCCTCGTACAGCTCGTCCTGCATGGCCGCCAGCACGTCCTCCCGCGGCGGCGCGGAGACCGGGCCCGATGAAGGACCCGCCAGCGCCCCGACGGCCAGCCCGAGGAGAACGACCCACGGCCCTTTCCGGAACCGCTGCATGCGAACGACCTTTCCCGGACTTCGAGTATACGCCGCCTTGTCCGGATGGCCACCCCGCGGGACGGTCGACCGGCCCGGCTAGGCGTCCGCGGCCTCGACCGCGCGCCGGCTCTCGGGGACGCCGTCGCGGTAGCGGATGAGCGCGATGGCCACGACGGCGGCGTACGAGAGAACGGTCAGGAGGATGATGCCGCCCATGTAGCTTCCGGAGGCGTCGCGCATGGCGGCGACGACGTAGGGCATGGTCGCCTCGCCGACGGAATCGGTGGCGATGATGATGCCCATGACGCGGCTGAGCGCGCCGAGGCCGAAGCACTCGCCGGCCATCAGCGGGATCAGCATGTACTCCGCGCCGAGGCCGAAGCCGAAGCAGATCGCGAAGGCGTAGAGCGCCCACGGCTGCGTGCCGGCGAGCAGCAGCAGGGGGATCGCGGACCCGTCGAGGATGTAGATGCCGACCATGACGTGCTTCTTGCACACGCGGTCGGCGAGCCAGCCCACGACGAGGCGGCCGGCGATGCTCGCGAACAGCGTCAGGCTCGCGATGCGCGTCCAGGTCATCTTCGCCTCGGCCTCGGGCAGGACGTCGGCCAGGTACAGCGCCAGGTTCTGCATCACGCCGCCGACCGCCCCGATGCTCATGAGGCTTCCGATGGTCAGGAGCCAGAACGCGGACGTCCGCACGATGCGGCCGAGCCGCACCGGCGGGGGCCGTGCGCCCGACGACAACGCCGGCGCGAGGTCTCCATCCGGGGCCTGCCCGACGTCGGCCGGGCGCCGGCGCACCCCGATCACCAGCGCGAGCATCACGACGGCGAACAGTCCGGCGAGCGCCTGCAGCGAGCCGCGCCACCCGCCGCACCGCTCGACCAGGACGTGGATCACCCAGGGCACCGTCATCCCGCCGACGCCGATGCCGACGTAGGCGATCCCCATCACCCGTCCGCGCATCCGGGTGAACCAGTGCGACAGCAGGATCTGGTTCGGCAGCGGTCCCGCGCACAGATAGCCCATCGCGTTCAGGAAGAAGAACCCGTAGAGCAGCGGAAGACTCTTCCCGACGAGGCTGAAGCCGAGCAGCGCCGCCGCCGCGCAGATCGCGCCGAAGACCATCACGCCCCGCGGGCCGCGACGGTCGATCACCCAGCCGGCGAGGAACCCGAAGAGCGGGCCGACGATCAGCTTCGCCAGCGTGTTGCCGAACTGGATGTCCGCCCGCTTCCAGCCGAACTCCTTCACCCAGTCCGGGTAGTAGCGGGGCACGCCGTACAGCGCGAAGCCGACGACCAGCATCATGAACACGAAGGCAATGGCCAGCATCCGCCAGCCGAGGAACCGCTGCGTGTCCGGTTTCATCACAGCCTCTCCAGGGAGAACCCGCCGTCGACCATCACCACCTGCCCCGTCGAGTAGGCCAGGTCGCCGCGCGCCAGCATCGCGGCGGCGCGGCCGACATCCTCCGGCTCGCCCCAGCGCGCCTGCGGAAGCAGTCCGCCGGCGATCAGCCGGTCGTACTTCTCCGTCACGCCCGCGGTCATGTCGGTGCGGACGATGCCCGGGCGGACCTCGTAGACCGGGATCCCCTCGCCCGCCAGCCGGGCGGCCCACAGGCGCGTGGCCATCGCAACGCCGGCCTTGGAGATGCAGTACTCGCCGCGATTCACCGAGGCCGCGGTGGCGGAGATCGAGGACACGTTGACGATGCAGCCGCGCCACGCCGGGTCGGCCGCGCGCTGCTCCACCATCCACCGGGCCGCGGCCTGGGTCAGGAAGAACGGTCCCTCGAGGTTGATCCGCAGCACCCGATCGAAGCTCTCCGGAGCCATCTCGAGCAGGTCCGCCCGAACGTCCGGCGCGACCCCCGCATTGTTGACCAGCACGTGCAGCGCGCCGAACCGCTCCCGCACCGCGGCCAGCAGGCGGGCGCGGTCCCCCGCCTTCGAGACGTCGGCCGGCACGTAGAGCGCGGCCGCGCCGGCCGCCTCCAGCGCCGCAACGGCGTCGGCGGCCGCATCGTGGACGCCGCAGATCGCGACGTCGAAGCCCTCGCGCGCCAGCGCCGTCGCGACGCCGAGGCCGATGCCGCGGCGTCCGCCGGTGACGAGCGCCACGCGCCGGCTCACGGTTTCGCCCCCGCGGCGGCAAGGTCGGGCACATCGACCCACGCGCGCTTCGCCCACGACGCCTGCGCCAGCTCGGCCAGCTGCACACCCTTCGCGCCCTCGAGCAGCGACCATCGGAACGGCGTGCCGAGGACGACATGCTTCAGGAACAGCTCCCACTGGACCTTGAACGCGTTGTCGTAGGTCTCCGCATCGGGCATCTCGAGCCAGCCGTCGTGGAACCGGATCGGCTGGTCGACATCCGGATTCCACACAGGCCGCGGCGTGGCACCGGCGGGCTGCATCCAGCACTTCCGCAGGCCGGCGACCGCGCTGCCCGCGGTGCCGTCGGCCTGGACCGTCAGCAGGTCGTCGCGGCGGACCCGCACGCACCACGACGAATTGAAGTGCGCGATCACGCCGCCCTCCAGCTCGAACGTCGCGTAGGCCGCGTCGTCCGCCGTGCAGTCGTAGGGCTTGCCCTTCTCGTCCCAGCGCCGCGGGATGTGCGTCGCGCCCGTGCAGGACACCGCCCGCACGGCGCCGAAGGTGTTGTCGAGCAGGTAGCGCCAGTGGCAGAGCATGTCGAGGATGATGCCCCCGCCCTCCTCCTTGCGGTAATTCCACGACGGCCGCTGGGCGGGGGTGCGGTCGCCCTCGAAGACCCAGTAGCCGAATTCGCCGCGGACGGAGAGCAGCCGGCCGAAGAAGCCGGACTCGACCAGTCCGCGCATCTTGCGCAGCCCCGGCAGCCACAACTTGTCCTGCACGACGCCGTGCCGCACGCCCGCCGCCTCGGCTCGTCGCCAGAGGTCGAGCGCCTCGGCGGAGGTGAGGGCCGTCGGCTTCTCGCAGTAGATGTGCTTCCCTGCGGCGATCGCGCGGCGGACGGCGTCGACCCGGCGGTCCGTCGTCTGGGCATCGAAGTAGACCGTGTAGACCGGGTCCTCCAGCGCGGCGTCGAGGTCGGTGGTCCACGGCACGTTGCCCGCCTGCGCCGCGAGCGCCTCGAGCTTCGCCTCGTTGCGTCCGACCAGGATCAGCCGCGGCAGGATCGCGCCGCCGTCGGGCGTGCGCACGCCGCCCTGGCGCTGGATCGCGACCAGCGACCGCAGGAGATGCTGGTTCGTCCCCATGCGGCCGGTCACGCCGTTGAGGATGATGCCGAGGGTGCTGCCGGACTTCGTATTCATGGTTGCTCTCTCCATCACGGCTCTTCTAGCAGATCGGCGTTCCACGGGCTACCGCGGACGATGGCTTCACGGGACCAACACAACCGTCGCGAACGGAGGCGGGTCCTTCCTGTCCGGTACCTGGTCGTGTCGGCCGCATGCCACCCTATCTCCACTTGATGGGAAAGACAGCCCCGCGGTATGGCCATGCCTCCGGCGTCCGGCACAGTCCCTTTCGCACTGGGTTCATTCGCACATAGGCCAGCTTCTCGTCGTAGTGCCGGCGATTCCGCATCTGAGTATCCCAGAAGTCCCGCTGCCACAGCTTCTCATGGGCTCTCTCCACGGCCCGCACGGAGGCGGGCCCTCCATCCCCTGCACCTGGAGGGCCGACCTCCGTGTCGGCCGTTCCCACGATACCCGCAGACGGGCGATCCGGTGGCCAATGCATGGCGATCCGGCTCTTCCAGTACTCCACCCATTGGCGAAGGCTGGGTATGGGCACTTTGCCGGGCGAGCAGAATAGATGAATATGGTCCGGCATGATGACGTAATCGCCGACGCGCCAGAAGTCCGCCCGCGCCCATTCCTTGGCGCAGAGGGCATGCAGTTCGTCACACGCCAAGAGCGGGCACCGGTCCTTTGTGCACACGTTGACCTGAACAACGACCGGCTCGTTGAACTTCTCAACGGGCGGATGGTGGGTTGGATGGTGACGCACCGGGTATCGTTCGGTCTTCATTCGACCTCCGGCCCGCACGTAGGCGGGCCCTCCAGATCCCTCCAACGAGATCGCCTCACCCCCCCTGCCCCCGCGCGCCCTCCGGCAGCGGCGGCGCCTCGCGGCCGGCGCGCGGGAGGGTGCCGTCGAGTTCCTGCCGCCAGTGGGCGACGTCCCCGCCGGGCGCGTAGACGTAGATCATCCGCAGCGGCCGGCTTCCGATGTTGGTGATCTGGTGGAACACCCCCGGCGGGATGTAGACCGCCTGCCCCGTGTGCAGCTCGCGCCGCTCCCCGCCGAGGCACATCTCCCCGTCGCCCTCGATGACGAAGTAGAGTTCCTCCTGCGCCTGGTTGTGCCACGGCACCTGCCCGCCGTCGGGTTCGAGGGTCACATGGCCCATGGCGAAGTTGCCGGGCTGGATCGGCGAGAGCCCGCCCGCGAGGTTCTGCGTGCGGCGGCGGGCGGGATAGGTGCGGCCGGCGATGGCGGCGAGATCGGCGATGATCATGGGGACTCCGGAGGTTTCAGGTGTCGGGTGCCGGGAGGAGGAGTTTCGAGTTCCAGGTTTCCAGTCTCACGTTGGCGGCCGCTGTCCCGTCGTCCGCTCCACATCCGCCGTTCGATGGTGGGTGATCGGTGCTCGGCGTTCGCTGACACCTGGAACCTCCCGAGTCACCGGAAGAACACAAGGTCTCCGCCCCCG
The DNA here is from genome assembly GCA_016873715.1 of Lentisphaerota bacterium. Classification (GTDB taxonomy): domain Bacteria; phylum Verrucomicrobiota; class Kiritimatiellia; order PWTM01; family PWTM01; genus VGWF01. Next base: position 49,848 of record VGWF01000011.1, read on the forward strand.
GCGATGCGCTGCGCAAGCAGGACGGCCTCGCGGGCGTGGTAGTCGCCCCAGAGGCCCGACTCGCCGCACGGGATGCGCCGCCCTTCGGGGACGTGGTCCCATCCGTTCGGCCGGTGGTAGACGGCGTGCAGGATCAGCCCCTCGTGCGCGGGGGCCTCGGACAGGTACGGGGACCGCAGCAGCGTATCGAGAACCGTGAGCCCGGCCGCCATGTAGCGCGCGCCCGCGGCGCCCTCCCCGCGCGCGGCCAGCACGCGCCCGAGCCGCATCAGCCCCTGCGCGGCGATCGCGGCGGCGGAACTGTCGAAGGGCTCGCCGTCGTTGAGCGGCTCGGACGCGCGCGCCCGCCAGTCGCCGAGCCCGGCGAGGGCCGGGGCGCCGGTGTCCCACGGCGGGATGCCGTCCGCCGCGGTGTTCGCGATGTAGAAGTCCGCCGTCGCGCGCGCGGCGCGCAGAGCCATCGCGTCGACCGCCGCGGCCCCGCCGCAGGGCTCGAGTTCGGCGGGGTCGAGCGTCGCCAGGAACTCCAGCTGCTCCGCAAAGCCCAGGATCACCCACGCCAGCCCGCGCGTCCACGTGGTGAACGGCGACCAGCCCTGCTGCGTGCCGGGGCAGCGGTAGGACCCGTTGACGGGGTTGAACAGGCTCTCGTGGGCGACGCGGCCGGACACGTCGTACGCGTCGCGGCCGGCGCCGTGGTAGACGGCGAACTCCGCCGTCGCGCGCAGGTGGGCGACGAGGCGCACGAGGAGCGATTCGCGCCGGTCCTGCTCGCCGTGGAAGGCCGCGCCGAGACGGTGGGCCAGCGCCAGCGACCGCATCGAGCGGATCGTGTCGGCGAAGAGCGAGTGCGGCCCGTTGAACGAGTGGACGAACCCCGCGCCGCCGCCCAGGTCGGTCCAGCGGCGCGCCTGGACGCAGCCGGAGGCCTTCAGCGCGAGTTCGAGATGCCGCCGCTCCGCCGCGTCCTCCGGAATGCGGCCGGCGTTCATCATGCGCCACAGGGCGCCGTGGGTGCTGACGCAGTTGAAGCCGTGGTCGTGGACGCCGAAGTGCGTGACGTGGCCGTCCATCTGCGCGAACGTGCCGTCGCGGCCGAGGTCGAGGAACGCCGCGTCGCCGGTGGCCTCGAACTGCAGCAGCGCGGAGCCGTGCTGGAAGCCGCGCGTCCAGTCGGTCCAGCCGCGCGCGGTGTAGAGACCGCGCACGGTGAACACCGGCGCGCCGGCGGCGGGGTCGTACCGGCGGGCGATGCGCAGGATCTTCTCCCCGGAGAGGCGCCAGAAGCGGCCGGCGGCGGCGGCGAGATCGGACGGCTTCAGGGATTCGCGGATCTTCATCGGTGTCTCAGGCTCCGGCCCGGTTGTACTCGACGACGGCGTCGAAGAGCGCCACGACGTTCTCCGGCGGCACGTCGGGCAGGATGTTGTGGACGGTGTTGAAGACGAAGCCGCCGCCGGGGGCGAGGATGGCCATCCGGTCGAGCACGTGGCGGCGGACCCCGGCGGGCGTCTCGCGGTTCAGCACGTGCCGGGTGTCGCAGCCGCCGCCCCAGAAGCAGATGTCGCGGCCGAACTCCCGCTTCAGCTCCGCGGGGTCCATGCCGCGGCAGTTGGTCTGCACGGGGTTGATCACGTCGTAGCCGGCCTCGATCAGGGACGGCAGAAGCTCGCGGATGGATCCGCACGAGTGCAGGAACGTCCGCATGCGGCTGTGGCCGTGGACGAAGGCGCACAGCTTCGCGTGCCGCGGCAGGAACAGCGACCGGTAGAGGTCCGGGGGCATGAAGGGACCGCCGTCCATGCCGAGGTCGTCGCCGAAGCGGAGGATGTCACAGACGTCGCCGACGGCTCCGCAGACCTTCCCCAGCGCGGCGAGGTGGCGCTCCATGAGCGCGTCCAGCAGGGCTTCGACGCGCGCGGGGTCGAGGTAGAGGTCGGCGAGGAAATTGTCGATCCGCCGGAGAAACGTGCCCCACTCGAACAGGTTGCAGCCGCAGACGATCATCAGCGCCCGGTCGGTCCGGGCGCGCAGCGCGAGGGCGCGCTCGCGCAGCTGTGTCCAGAAGTCCGGCTCGCCGGCGCGGTCCCACGGGCTGTGGACGAGCGCCGCCCAGAGCACGCGGCCCATCGCGTCCGGCAGCGCGGCGCGCAGGTCGTCGGGGTAGCCGTCGACCCACGGAAAGCAGGTCTGGTCGAAGAAGGCGGCGCCCTGGGGCATGCGGGCGATCTCGACGCCGTCCGGCGCGCGGGCCGACCAGGACCCGTCGGGCTCGGCGACGGGGTGGAACCACGCCGGGTACTGCGCGGGCTGCCCGTCCCCCAGCGTCATGCCCCGCCAGCCGGCCCCGTCCGTGGTGAAGGCGCGGCCGACGTCCACGGCGTCGATGCGGAAACGGTCGAGGACGTCCTCCTCGGGCTGCGCGAGCTGCTGCACGACGTCGTAGACGCGGGTCGCGCCGCCGGCCATGCCGAGGTGCCGCTTGAGCCGGCCGTAGGCGATGGCGGAAATGCCGGAGCTGGGCGTCGCCCCGAGGTCGACCGGCACCCGGTCGGGCTCGCGGCGTTCGATCGCGGCGAGAACGCGTTCCCGGGACGTCATGGCCGGCCCTTCGCCATGCCCGCGCGCAGCGCGGCCGGGTCGTCGGTCATGATGCACGCGACGCCGAAGGACGCCAGGGCCAGGGCGCGGCGGGGACCGTTCACCCC
>VGWF01000012.1 GCA_016873715.1 Lentisphaerota bacterium
GGGGGCCGCCCGCCGGTTCTCGATTCCCCGCCGCCGGCTCCCCTCCCCGCCCCGCGCTTCCGGCGTGCATCGGTCGGGCCGCTCCGCTACCATCCGCAGCCGTGGTTCGGAGGTGGCTGGGGCCCGGTGGCCCTTGCGGTCTTCAAAACCGTTGTGCCGTCGCAAGGCGGCGGGTAGGTTCGACTCCTATCCACCTCCGCCACTCTGTTTCCGGGAGATGCATCACGTGCAGAAGCGAGCGCCAGTAGCGAAGCGCGCGGCCACCGGGAGGTCGGCCAAACCCGTCGCGCGCCTGCCGGGCGTGGATGAGGTCCTCCGGTCGGAGGCGGCTCGCCCGCTTCTGGAGTCCCACCCCCACCCCCGCGCGGTCGAGGGGGTCCGGGCGGCGATCGACGAACTCCGGCGGGCCCCGGCCCGCGGCCCGGCGACGGCCGCATCGATCGCCGCACGCGCCGCGGCATGGCTTGCGGAGGACGTGTTCCAGCGCCTGCGCCCGGTCGTGAACGCGACGGGCGTCATCCTGCATACCAACCTGGGACGCGCCGTCCTTCCGCCCTCCGCCGTTGTCGCGCTCGCGGCGATGGACCGCTGCTGCAGTCTCCAGATCGACCTCGACACCGGTGCCCGCGGCAAGCGGCACGCGATGAGCGAACGGCTGCTGTGCCGCCTGACCGGGGCCGAGGCGGCGCTGGTCGTCAACAACAACGCCGCGGCGACCCTGCTCGCCCTCGCCGCCCTCTGCGCGGGACGCGAGGTCGTCGTCTCGCGCGGACAACTCATCGAGATCGGCGGCTCGTACCGCCTCCCCGACTGCGTCCACCAGTCGGGCGCGACGCTCGTCGAGGTCGGCACGACCAACAAGACGCACCTGCGCGACTACGAGGCCGCGCTGACCGACCGCACCGCCGCCGTGATGCGCGTCAACCCGAGCAACTACCGGATCATCGGCTTCTCGAAAGAGGTTCCGGTGTCGGACCTCGTCACGCTCAGGAAGGGCCGGCCGGACCTGCTGGTCCTCGACGACCTCGGCTGCGGCGCGCTGGTCGACCTCACCCGCTTCGGCCTGCCGCACGAGCCGACCGTCCCGGAGAGCGTCCGCGCCGGCGCCGACCTCTCGTTCTTCAGCGGCGACAAGCTGATCGGCGGTCCGCAGGCGGGGATCCTCGTCGGCCGCGCCGCCCTGATCGCGAAGATCAAGAAGCATCCGCTCACCCGCATGCTGCGGGTCGGCAAGATGACGGACCTCGTCCTGGAGCGCACGCTGCGGCTCTTCCTCGAGCCGGAGCGGCTGCCGGAGACGAACCCGACGTGGCGCATGCTGACGCTCCCTGCGGCCGCCCTCCGCGTACAGGCGGAGGCGCTCCTGGCCGCGGCCGTCGCTGCGGGCGCGCCGGCGGCGTGCCTGCGCGTCGTCCCGTGCGACAGCACGACCGGCGGCGGCTCGCTGCCGGGGCATCCGATCCCGTCCTTTGCCGTCGCCGCCCGTCGCGACGGGCTCCCCGCCGCGACGCTCCTGCGCCGGCTGCGCCGGCACGATCCGCCGGTGATCGGCCGGATCGAGGACGACGGCGTGATCCTCGATGTCCGGACGCTCCTGGACGGCGAGGATGCGATCGTGGCGCGCGCCGTCGGCGCGGCGCTGGGGGCCGGAGGTCCTGCGTGAGCGGCGTGGATGTACGCCGGCGCAAGGCGGTGATGTCGCGGTCGGTCCGGCTGGGCCACTGCGTCTGCAATACGCGGCAGGCCTGCCCGTGCGAGACCTTCCGCCTGCACAACGTGTGTCCCTGCGCCGGCGAGAAGATGCCGGTCGCCTCCGGTCCGGTCGCGCTGACGCGGCATGTCCGAAAGGCCGGCTGCGCGTCGAAAATCGGCCAGGCGGACCTGTTGCGCCTCCTCGGGCAGCTCCCGCCCCTGACGGATCCCAACGTGCTGGTCGGCGCCTCCGCGGGCGACGATGCGGGCGTCTACCGCATCTCCGACGACCTCGCGCTGGTGCAGACGGTGGACGTCTTCACGCCCTGCGTCGACGATCCGCGCCTTTTCGGCCGGATCGCGGCGGCGAACTCGGTCAGCGACGTCTACGCGATGGGCGGCCGGCCCGTGACGGCGCTCTCGGTCGTAGGCTTCCCGATCGACGATCTCGACGGGGCCGTTCTGGCCGAACTGATCCTCGGCGGACGCGAGAAGCTCGACGAGGCCGGCTGCGCGCTGGTCGGCGGCCACAGCTGGCAGGACGAGGAGATCAAGCTGGGCTTTGCCGTCACGGGGCTGATCCACCCGACGCGCGCGGTCCTGCGCGGCGCGGCGCGGCCGGGCGACGTGCTCGTCCTGACGAAGCCCCTCGGAACCGGGATGATCGCCTTCGCGGCGCAGCTCGGCCGCGCGTCGGCCGAGGCGCTGGCGGACGCGGGCGACGTGATGTCCACCCTCAACCGCGACGCGGCGGAGGCGATGGTCAGGCACGGCGCGCACGCGGCGACCGACGTCACGGGCTTCGGGCTCGGCGGCCACCTGGTCGAGATGATGCGCGGCAGCGGCTGCGCCTGCACGATCGACCTCCCCTCCCTGCCCGTCTTCCGCGCCGTACCGGAATGCCTCGCGCAGGGCATCCTCTCCGGCGCCGACGAGCGCAACGAGGCCTACGCCATGGGCTGGATCCGCGCGGAGGATCCCGCGGGCGAGTCGCTGCTGCCGGTCTTCTACGATCCGCAGACCTCCGGCGGCCTGCTGGTCAGCCTGCCGCCGGAGCGGGCGGCGGCGCTGTGCGACGATCTGCGCGGGCGCGGCCACGACGCGGTGCGGATCATCGGCCGGGTCGCCGGCCTGGAGCCGGGCGCGGAGAGCCGGATCGTCGCGACCGGCACATCGCTCGAAGCGTGCCGCGGGCCGGCCGGCGCGATCCGACCCCCGCCCCCGGGAGCCGCGCCGTGACCAGCCGCCGCCCGCCCGGCCTCCTGCGCGCCGAGGTCCAGCCGGACGTCGTCGCGATGCTCTGCACAGCGGGCCATGTCGACCACGGCAAGACCAGCCTCGTCAAGACGCTGACCGGCTGCGCCACCGACCGGCTCAAGGAGGAGATCGAGCGGGGGCTGACGATCGAACTCGGCTTCGCCCCCTGCTGGATCGGCGGCGAACTGTGCGCGGGCATCGTCGACGTACCCGGCCACGAGCGGTTCGTCCGCACCATGGTCGCCGGCGTCTCGGGCATCGACTTCTGCATCCTCGTGATCGCGGCGGACGACGGCGTCATGCCGCAGACGCGCGAGCACGTCGAGATCATGCAGCTCATGGGTATGACGCAGGGCATGGTCGCGCTGACCAAGATCGACCTCGTCACGCCCGAGGACGTCGCGGCGCGCACGGAGGAGATCCGCGCATTCCTGGAGCCGACGTTCCTGCGCGGCGCGCCGGTGTGCCCGGTCTCGACGATCACCGCGGACGGGTTCGAGGGCTTCTACGACACGCTGGTTGCCGGGCTGAAGGCGGGGCTGCGCGACCGGCGGACGGGCGTCTTCCGCATGCCGGTTGAGCGCGCCTTCTCGCGTCCCGGGTTCGGCTCCGTCGCGACGGGCATCCCCGTCGCCGGTACGATCCGCCTCGGCGCGGAGGTGGAATGCGTTCCGGGCGGCCTTCGCGGGCATCTGCGCGGCCTGCAGCGGTTCGGGCGCACGGCGGAGGATGGCGGCGCCGGGCAGTGCCTGGCGTTGAACATCCCGGAGTTCGGCAAGACCCCGCCCGCGCGCGGGCAGGTGCTGTGTCCGCCGGGACACCTGCAGGCGGCGCTGCAATTCCACGCGCGCCTGCATGCGGTTCCTCGGCTCGATCCGCCGCTGGCCAACGCGGAGGACGTCACGTTCCACACCGGCACGGCCGAGCAGCACGGCCGTGTGTTCCTGCTCGAGTCGAAGAAGCTGGGCGCGGGCGAGTCGCAGCTGGCGACGGTGGTCGTCGACGAGCCCGTCGCCGCGGCGGCGGGCGACCGGTTCATCGTGCGGCGCGTCTCGCCGCCGATGACCGTCGGCGGCGGACGGCTGTTGCGGGTCGATACCGCGGCCCGCCGTCCGCGGCGCAAGCTGCTGCTCGACGAACTCCAGCGCCACGAGGCGTTCCTGGCCGGGGTCGAGTGGGATTCCGACGAGGGCCGGCGCCGCCGGGTCGAGCACCTGCTGGAGCACGGCGAGACCGCCGCGCTGTCCGCCGACGACCTCGGCCGCCGCCTGCTGCTGACCGGCGACGCCGTGAAGACCGCGATCGGGACGCTGGCCTCCGCGGGGACGGCGATCGACCTCGGCGGCGGGACCTGGGCCCACGCGGCGCGCGCGACGGCCCTGCGCGGGCGGATGGAGAAGCGGCTGGCCGAACTGGCGGCGGCCTCGGACCGGCTTCGTGTGCCCCTCGCCGAATGGCGCCGCGGCTTCGACGTTCCCGACGCGCTCTGGACCCACGGCTGCCGCGAGATCGAACGCGCCGGCGGCGTGCGCATCGCGGGCGGCTTCGCGATGCCGGCGGCCGGATTCGAGACGCTGCCGGCCCCCGACCGCGCGCTGGCGGAGCGGATGCTCGCCCTCTACGAGCGCGAGGCGTTCGAGACCACGCACCCGGACGAGGTGCACGCGAAGCTCGGCGCCCCGCCGGACCGCACCGCGCGCATGCTGGAGTGGCTGACGGCGCGGGGCGACCTCGTGCGCGTGGCCCCGAACGTCGTGCTGACCGCGGCCCGGCTTCGTGCGGCGCAGGACCACGTCGTGAAGACCATCCAGGCGTCGGGCAGCCTCGACTCGCAGGCCTTCCGCGCGCACTTGGGCGTCTCGCGCAAGTACGCGATGTCGATCCTCGATTTTCTTGATTTGCGCAAGGTGACCCTCCGGGTCCAGAATGCGCGGCGGCTTCTCCCGGGGTGGGAGCAGCGGCTGGTGTGAGACGAAAGGCAAGCGCGGCATGACTCCGAAGGGCGAGCGGTGGGTACGGCTGGTGGGCGGCATCGCCGCCGCGCTGGCCTTCGCGGCGATCGCGCGCGGGCTGAGCCGCTCCCACACGGTCTACGACAAGGGCGCGGCCGAGTTCGGCCTCGACGATCCCATCCGGATCACCGAGAAGCAACTCAACGCCGACGCGACCTTCTCCGGCGTCGAATCCAGCCGCAAGACCGGCAAGATGCTCTCGACCTACGACCGCAGCCAGCCCCCGGGCAAGCGCGCGTGCCCCACCTGACTGTGATCCCTGCGGTCCGCCCGGTGGGCGGACCGAAAAGCACCACGGATCTCGCGGATGGCGCGGATTTGCGACGGAACATGCCCCCAATTGCTGGATATCGAATGCCGGCCAGGATGACAGGATCTGCCGAGGGTCGGGCCGATAGGCTGCCCGTCCGCCTGACGGCTTTCATCGGGTGCATGCGGGGCCGTTCTCAGGTCTGTCCCTGCCCGTCTTCATCCGTGCCGTCCGTGCAATCCGTGGTGTCCCCTCCCCCCGCCGCCTGTGGAGAGACCTGGTGAATGCGGCGGGCAGCAGGTCGAAGCGTCCCCGGAACCGGTGGCGGCCGTGGGTGCAGGCGGTGTCGCTCGTCGGCCTCAACCTCTCCGCGGGATCGCTCGCCCACTGGCAGGCGAAGTGGATGTGCCTGCCGGTGATGAACTGCCACTCGTGCACGCTGGCGATCTTCGGCTGTCCGATCGGGATGATCTCGCACTATGCCGGCTACCGCGTGTTCCCGCTGCTGCTGGCGGGCATGCTCTTGCTGGCCGGGGCGCTCGTCGGCCGGATGTTCTGCGGGTGGGTCTGCCCGTTCGGCACGCTCCAGGACTGGCTCCACAGGATCCCGTCGCGCAAGTTCGGCCTGCCGCGATGGGCGGGCTGGATCAAGTACGCGGTGCTGGTCCTGATGGTCTTCGTCTTCCCGTTCCTCTGGGGCGAACTCACGCAGGCCTCGTTCTGCCGCTGGTGCCCTCCGACCACGATCCAGGTGACGATCCCGAACCTGCTGACCGGGGTGACGAAGGCGGTCACGTCCGCGATGGCGATCAAGATCGCGATCGCGCTGGCGGTCTTCATCGCCTGCATCTGGGTTTCGCGGCTCTTCTGCCGGGTCTTCTGCCCCATCGGCGCGCTGATGGCCGTCTTCAACCACATCTCGCTCTGGCGGGTCGGCCCGCTGAAGACCCGGTGCACCGGCTGCGAGCTGTGCCGCGACAAGTGCCCGACCGCGGTCGCGCCGTTCGACCGGCTCGCCGCGGGCGTCCCGGCGAACCGTCACGCGGACTGCGTCGTTTGCCACGACTGCACGCTAGGCTGCTCCCGCGAGCAGAAGCGCGCGCGGACGGTCCGGACGGAAGACCAACACGAAGGCGCAGAGGCCGCAACGAGGACGATGGCGCAATAGGACGGCGCGACCGGCGTTATACGACTATGAACACTCTCCACCGTGTCCGGATCCTCGCCGGCTTGGCGACCGCACTGGCCACGATCGCGGGCGCACAGGGGCCGGGCGGGCGCCCGGTCCAGCGGGGGCGCCCGGAGGCATCCGGAGGTCCGGCGGTGGGCGATCCGGTGCCGGCGATCGAACTGCAGCGACTGGAAGCGGCCGACGGCGCCGCGAAGCCCGGCGCGAAGGAACCGCTGGTCGATCACGCGAAGAAACGGCCCGTCGTGCTGATCTTCTCGAGCTTCACGTGACCCCCGTTCCGCGCGGCGGCCCCGGCCGTCGAGCGCTTGTACCGGCGGTACAAGGACCAGGCGGACTTCAAGATGATCTACGTGCGCGAAGCTCACCCGGACGACGGGTGGCAAACCGAGTCCAACCGGCGCGCCGGCATTGTCTACAAGACCCCGACCAACGATCTGGCGCGGGCCGCGATCGCCGCGGACTGCGTGCGGGCGCTCGGCATCACGTTCCCCTGCCTGGTCGACGACATGCAGGACAGCGTGCAGAAACTGCTCCGCGCGTGGCCGGCGCGGGCGGGAATCGTCGGGGCCGACGGACGGATCGCCTACCTCAGCGCGCCCGGGCCGCGCGGCGTCGATCCCGATGCGATCGAGGCCGCGCTCAAGAGGACGCTGGCCGGCCCGTGACCGGCCGCCGCGATCAGCGACTGGCCTGCGCCGTGCCGCCGATGGGCTGAACGTCCACCGGGATCTTGGTGCCGATCGTCTGGCCGCTGACTTCGGTATACGCCACGAGCGTATACTTCCCTGGTTTGGCCACCTCACCGAGGTAGCCGCCGCCGCCTCCTCACGTAGGGCACATCGAGTCCAGGGATTTGGACTTGGCCAAGGCCGGCTTGCCCGCCTCGTCCAGAAGGTAGAAGTGGCAGCTTCCGCTGGTCTCCAGCGTCCTCGCGAACTTGCCGCCCCCCATATCCTTGGCCTTGTAGCACGAGGCCGTGATCTTGACGCCGAGCGGCTTTCCTTCCTTCCAGTCCCGGTTCTTGGAGGAGGTCTTGTCCAACCCGGCGCTTGCGACGAACTGGTACTTGCTGCCGTGCTTCTCGTCCGTGATCTCGGACTTGAGCTCGGCAAGCTTCGCGTCGGGCAGCACGATCGCCGTGTTCAGCGACGGACCGGAGGAGAGGCCCGTGAGCGCGATCGGCTGGCCGCCGGCGCTCCGGACTGCTCTTGGATGAAGGCCTGGTCCTCGGCACTGAGCAACTGGCGCCGGATGCCGAGGGTCTGGCCATCGGGCTTCTTCAGGGTGACCGTGTCGCCGGTGATCCGGACGAACTCGGCATCGAGCTTGGTCCCGGAAACGCTCGTCCACTCCCGCGCCGAGGCAACGGAACAACACGCGAGGCCCATCGCGACCCATCGCAACCAGGCTTTCATGCGCTTCCTTCTCTCCTGCGGCGGGCACAATTCCCGCCTCGGGTGCGAGTTTAGGCGACCGCCCGCGCCAACGCGAGCAGGAATTGTCCCCGGGCGCATCTCCGATTCGTGGACCTGATCCTGCGCGCGCCTTCATCATCGCCGCTCAGGAGCGGAGGTGCGCCCCGCCAGCCATCACCCAGCGCAAGATCGGCGGTGGCCCCGCATAGTAGTCATCACGCTCCGCGTGATGGCAATCCGGACTACGGGGATTTCCTCACGCGGAGCGTGAGGACTACTTTGGCGCCCGCACCCGGCCGTCGCCCTGCGCAGGACCGGAGATGCGACCACTGTCACCCACCGCCACCCGCGCTGGCGGACCGGAGGCGGGCGGCCAGGTCCGAGGGCAGGAGGAACTCCGCCTTCTCGGACGCCAGGAAGTCCAGGATCGCAAGGAACTGCGCGAACCGGTCGCCCGCGCCCCACATCATCGGGTGGCCCTGGAGCACGAAGTACGTGCGGTCGGGGTGCCTTGCGTAGCCGGCCCGGAACCATGCGGCATCGGGCACGCCGACGCTGCGCTCGAGGTTCACGTCCCACACGCGGTCGAGGACCGTCACCTTGCCCTCCGCATCCAGGGCTCGCGATGCCGCATCGGCCGGCTGGGGATAGAGCCACGCCCTCATGTGCGGATCGGCGGCCATCACGCGCGCGGTCCCGGCATCGAAGCTGGGTCCGTACACCCCGCCGGGCGGACCGAAGGTGGTGAACGAGAAGCCGAGCTTCGCGACCGCGAGTTCCTGCGAACGGTCGAATCGGCGCTTCTGCTCCTCGAACGGACGGCCGCAGAACTCGTTGAACTTCCGTCCGTCCGCCTCGTGGGTGGCGTGATCCCACCCGTGGAACCAGAACTCGACCCCGCCGGAGCCGTGCAGGTCCCGGATCCACTTCACGTACTCGGGCGCCGCCTCCTCCAGCGTCCGGCAGACGACGCCGAAGCCCGCCTTGATGCCGCGATCCCGGAGGACCCCGGCCAGCCGGACCCACGCGTCGGGCGCGCGGCCTCCGACCTGGGCGACGTCATCGAACTTGAGAACGATCGCCGGCGGACGCGCGCGCGGCGGGAGGTTGGCCGGCAGGGCCGCGACGGGCGCCGGCCGGGGCGCGGGCGGTTTCTCCGGCAGCGGCGCAGCCGCCGGATCGAGGCCGTCGAGGACGAAGTCGTCGCAGTCGGCCGCGCCGGTGGCGGACGAGTAGGAGTGGATCCAGACGGCCACCGAGGCGGCGCCGGGGGGGACTGCGGAGGTCATCGCGTAGTCGTGCCACCCGCCGTCGGGCCGGTCGATCGCGCGGCCCGCGGTGCCCCAGCCGTCCTTCACCGCCGGGTCCTTCACCGGGCGTCCCTCCGGGGAGAAGAACCACAGGTAGACGCCCATGAACCGGTCGCGCGTTCGTGCCCGGAACGAAAGCGACACGCGGCCGCCCTCCGTCACCGGCAGGCGCGCGCTGCGCACCGAGGAACCCTCCGTGGCGCTGCCGTCGACAACGCGGAGGCCAAGTCCCCCGCCGCGCGCGGCGGCCTGGGTCACGACGGACATCGAGTCCTCGACGCGCCAGCCGGCCGCGCCGTCCTCGAAGCCCGGGTTGGGAAGCGGCGTGCGGGCCGACGACGCGCCCACGGCCAGGAGAACCGCGGCCAGGAACCCGAGAGGTCGCGCGCGGCAGGGGCGAAGGTTCATGCGGGGCAGTATCGATCCCCGCCCCGCCGCACGCAAGACGCCGCGACGCCCGGCGTCACGGCGACGGGCCGTCGAAGAGCGCGGAGATCGCCCCGATCCGCGCCGGATCGGGGCGCGAGAAGTGAACGCCGCGCGCCGGGCCGTCGGCCGGGTCGAGACCGCGGACGAAGAGATAGAACGCCCCGCCGAACCGCCGGGCGAAATCGTCCGCCGACCAACCGCGCGCGAGAAGAAGGCGGCGGAGCGCGACGCTGTAGAGGTCCACCTGCAGGTCGTAATCGGCTGCCGCCATCTCGCGGACGAGGCGCGCGGGCAGGTAGTCGTCGGGCGACGGTCCGAGGAGATTCGACTTGTAGTCGAGGAGGTAGACCCGCCCGCCGGCCTCGAACACCAGGTCGATGTAGCCCTTCAGGAAGCCGTGCATCGGGTCGAAGACCAGCCGGGAGGGGCCGTCGCGGTCCGCGGAGGGGCTCCCGGCACGGCCGAGGACGCGGTTGAGTTCGTCGGGCGCGACACGGGCGACCGGGTGCAGGAACGGCAGCTCGCGCAGGCAGCGCGCGGGGTCGAGATCGCGCAGGCGGAGGCCGGTGGCATCGAGCGGCGTGTCGAGCGTCGCGCACACGGCGCGTGCGAACGCGTCGCGCCAGCGCGCGTCGAGACCGTAGTGCGGCAGGACTTCCTCCGCGGCGAGCGCCGCGGAGCGCAGGTCGGTCGCGGCGAAGTCCGCGTGTTCCATGAGCTCGTGCAGCAGCCGGCCCGGTCCGGGCCCGGCCGGGAAGCGGAATCGCTCGTCGGCCGCATCGGCGGCGGCGGCCGGCGCGGACGGGGCCGCCTCGTCGTGATCCGGGCGCTCGGCGGCGGCCTGGGTCGAGGCCTTGAGCGACGAGAAGCTCGCGATGCGCCATCCGTCGTCGAGCGGGCCGTGGAAGCTCCGCGCCTGCGGAGACACCGCGGGTGCGGGCGCCGCCGGGCCGCGCGCGGCGCGCGGCGGCGGCAGCGGACCGACGGCCAGCCCGCCCTGCGCCGCCTCGACCGCACGGTCGAGATCGGCGCGCACGGCGGCCGGGCTCCACGGCTTCACATGCTCCACCGCCTCGCCGGGCACCGCCCCGGCCGGCGCGTGGAGCAGCCACGCGAGCGGTGACAACTCGGCCCCGTGGATGGCCCCCCACCCCGCATAACAGGCGAGACGCGCGCGCGTCAGGGCGACATAGGCGAGGCGCACGCTCTCCTGGAACGTCTCGGCCTGCCGCCGCGCCGCGTGCGTGCCGGCGTCCGGGCCCCCGGTGTCGAGGATGCGCCGCCCGCCGTCCTCGCGCTCGTGGCAGACCACCGGGATGCGGTCGCGGTCGTTCCGGGGAAGCGACCACAGGAACGGACAGAAGACCACCGGGTACTGGAGGCCCTTGCTCTTGTGGATGGTGACGATCCGCACGCGCGAGGCGTCGCTCTCCAGGCGCATCTCGGACTCGTCCGACGCCTCCTCGCCCGCCGCCGCGACCTCGGCGTCGAACCAGGCGACAAGGCCGGCCGGGCTCATCCGGCGCGCGGCCTCGGCGGCGCCCAGCAGTTCGGCCAAGTGGCGGACGTTGGTCACGCGGCGCTCGCCGTCCGCCCGGGCGAGGAGGCGGTCGAGGGTCCCCTCCTCCGCCAGCAGGCGCTGGAACATCGCGCCGAAGCCGTCGCGCACCCATCGGGCGTGGAAGGCCTGCCAGCGGCCGACCAAGGCGTCCCAGTCCGCCGGCGCCGCCGCCGCGGCGTCCAGCGCGGCGGGCGTCCAGCCGAGGAGCGGCGTCAGCGCGGCGCCGCGGAGCAGTCCGACGTCGCGCGGACGCGCGAGGGCGGCCAGCACGGCCTGCAGGTACCGGGCGTCGACCGAGCCGAAGACGCTCGACGGGCTCGACTCCACCGCCGGCACGCCGGCACGGTCGAGCGCGGCGCGCACCCGAGCGCCCTGCGCGTGCGTGGAGACCAGCACCGCCAGGTCGCCCGCCGACAGCGGCCGCTCGCGGGGACCGCCGGCGACGCGCGCCCCGGAGGCCGGATCGAGCAGGCGGACCGCCTCCGCGGCCACGGCGTCGCAGAAGCGGGCCTCCGCATCGCCCCTGCCGAGCGGCTTGCCGTCATCGCCGGGACCGGCCAGCCACAGCGTCATCGGCGCCGGCTCGCGCCCGCCGATGCGGAGCGTCTCGATGCCGTCGCGTTCGGCGGGCGTGACGGCGGCCGGGCCGATGAAGGTCTGCACGAAGGCGTCCGGCCGGGCGAAGACGGCGTTCACCGCCCTCACGAGCCGAGGGGTCGAGCGCCAGTTCCGGTCGAGCGAGTGCGCCTCTGCGCCGGCCCGCGCGTCGCCGTAGGCGAAGATGTCCGCGCCGCGGAAGGCGTAGATCGACTGCTTCGGATCGCCGATCAGGAAGAGGTCGGTGCCGCCCTTCCCGTGCATCGCGCGCAGGATCGCGTACTGCGCGGGATCGGTGTCCTGGAATTCGTCGACCATCGCCACGGGGTAGTCGCGGGCGAGCGCCGCGGCGAGACGGGCGCCGCCGGGCCCCTCGAGCGCCGCGCGCACGAGGCCCACCAGTTCGTCGTAGCTGCGCAGGTTGAGCCGCGCGTGGAGGTCGCGCCGAAGCGCCGGAACCTCCCGCGCCAGCCGCGCGAGCCAGCCGGCGCGCAGGCCGTCCGCCACCGCGACCAGGGCCTCCCGCGCATCGGACGCCGTCTCCGCCGCGTCGAACAGCGGGGACGCCGCCGGGCGCCGCCCGCCCTTGGCCCCGGCGCTCACGGACGCGGCCGACAGCCTGCGCAACGCATCGCCGATCTCCGCCGCCGGATCCGGGTCCTGCAGCCAGGCCTCGACGGCGTCCAGAATGCCGGGGATCTTCGAGGCCCGGTACCGCGTCTGGTTCATCACGGCCGTGTCGGAGAGGATCGCCTGCGCCGCGGGCCGCGCCCCCGGCCAGGCGCGGGCGAGCGCGGCGACGGCCTTCTCGAACGCCTTCTCCGCGGCGCGGATGGACGCGGGCGAAGGCGCCGCGTCGGGCACGACGACGAACGAGTCCGCGTCGGCCACGAGCCGCACGACCGCGCCCAGCGTTCCGGCATCGAGCCCGGCGAGCGCCAGCGCCGTGGCGGGACCCGCCGCATCGGGCAGGGTTGCGCGCAGGAAGGTCCGCGCCATGCGGTCCTCGAGGTCGGGGGACGGCGGCGTGATCTCGGCCTCGCCCAGGGCGTCGCACTCGAAGACGCGGTCGCGGAGCACGCGCTGGCAGAACGAGTGGAGGGTCCCGATCGGCGCGCGGTCGTAGTCCGCCACCGCCGCGTCGAGCCGCGCCGCGATCTCGCGCAGGTCCGCCCCGCGCCCGAGTCCGGCGAGGATGCCGTCCGCCGCCGGCGCGCCGCGCGCAAGGGCGTCGCGCGCCTTCGCGATGCGCGCGCGGAGCCGGTCGCGCAGTTCCGACGCGGCCGCGTTCGTGTAGGTGACGACCAGGATCCGCGCCACGTCGAGCCCGTCCCGCTCGAGCAGCAGGCGCAGGTGCAGGTCGGCCAGCGAGTGGGTCTTGCCGGTGCCCGCGCTGGCCTGGAGGAGTTGGACGCCCTTCAGCGGGACGGAGCGGGGATCGAAGACCCTGGGCTTCTTCACGGCGTGCCCTCCCCGATCGCCGCGAAGAGCGGACCGTAGAGCCGCTCCGCCCACTCCCGCAGGCCGGCGGTCGCGGGGTCGTGTTCCGCCGGAACGAGCGAAGGGAGGATCGAGCTCCGATCGAACCAGCCGGTGCCGCGTTCGTTCGCCCACGCGTCGCGCACCTTCGCCGCGGACCTCTCGTCCCGATCGCCGCGAACCCATGCCTCGGCGCCGGCCGGCCAGACGGTCAGCACGGAGCGGAGCCCCGCGGCCCAGGCCTCGAGCCAGTCGCGCATCCGGGCTTCCGGGTCGGGGACCGGGCCGAAGACGACGGTTTCGTCGGCGAAGACGACGCTCGTCCGCGCCGCCGCTGCGCCGGTCGCGCAGAGGACCAGGTGCCGGAGCCACGGATCGACGAGATGGGCCGCGTGCCGGCCCACCTTCTTCCAGACCAGCAGTCCGTCCTCGCGCAGATCGTCCAGCCGCGCGCGCAGCTCGACCTCCGCGGTGCGGCACGTCCACTCCACCGGCGCGACGACCGCCCCGCGGCGCCAGGGCTCGAGGCGCGCCTCGAAGGCGCGAAGGTCGCGCTCGAAGTCCCGCAGCGCGGGCCCCGCGGCCGCGCCGTGCGGGAGCGCGCCGGCCGCGCGGAGGATCCCGGCGGCGACCGGAGCCGCGGCCCCGCTCTCCAGCCGGGCCCCGATCAGCAGGCGGTCCCACGGGCGGTCCTCCAGCTCGCAGGGCAGCAGCGGCTCGGCGTCCCCCGGCTCCTCGTCCGCGCGCATCCGGCGGACGCCCAGCCGCATCGTCGCGAACCCCTCGGCGGGATCCCGCATGAACTTCGCCAGTTCGGAAAGCGTCACGACGCGGAGCGGTTCGGGCAGCGGCCCCCCGATCGGCGGCGGGAGCCCGGCGGCGGGCGCGGCGCCGGTCCGGGCCGCCATCGCGAGGGCGTGGCGCGCGGAGTAGCTGAAGAGCCGCGGGTCGCTCCCGTCGAAATAGGCACGGCTGAACGGCTGGAGCGGGTGGCGCACGACGAGGCCCTCGCGCGCGGGGCGTCCGCCGGGGCCCTCGAAGATGCGGTCGACCGCGTCGAGCAGTTCGCAGACGCACACCGACGGGGGCCGCGGTTCGTCGGAGCGGATGTCGCGGCCGACGTGGCTGACATGCAGCGCATCCCGCGCCGCGAAGAGGCATTCGAGGAAGAGGTAGCGGTCGTCCAGACGCCGGCTCCGGTCGCCGGGGCGCGGCGCGGCGCGGATGAGGTCGAAGCCCGGGGCGGCGTCCTGCCGCGGGAAGGCGTCGTCGTCCATGCCGAGCAGGCAGACGACGCGGAACGGGATGCTGCGCATCGGGACGAGATTGCAGAACGTGACGCCGCCGCCGAGGAACGGCGACGCGAGCGACGAGCGGTCGAGGCAGTCCTCGAGCGCATCCCTCGCCGCGGGCAGCGGCAGCTCGCCCGCGAACCCCGCGCGTCCGGCGGCGGCGGCCCAGTCGACGACGTCGCGGAGGATCCCGCCGAGTTCCTCGTGCTCCTCCGGCGCCGGGTCGATCAGCCGCGCCGCCGCCGCGCCCAGGCGGCGCGCCCATTCGGCCGGCGCGTGCGGCCCGGCGAGCGCGTCGGCGCATTCGCAGGCCGCCGCGTGGAACCCGCAGAGCGCCGCCAGCACCTCCGGATCGGGCGCATCGACCGGGAGCACGCCGGCGAAAAGGTCCAGCGGTCCGCCCTCGACGGCGTCGCCCAGGACG
This sequence comes from Lentisphaerota bacterium, assembly GCA_016873715.1. Classification (GTDB taxonomy): domain Bacteria; phylum Verrucomicrobiota; class Kiritimatiellia; order PWTM01; family PWTM01; genus VGWF01. The sequence goes on from VGWF01000012.1 coordinate 14,911, forward strand.
AGGCGGTCGAGGCCGAAGCGCCACGTATGGGGCGCGTCGTCCCCCGCGTCGCCCCGGCCGCGCCGGATCGCGGCCGCGCCGACCCACGCCCGCACCGCGGCGACGCCCGTCTCGTCGAGACCGAAGCGGCGCATCACGGGTGGACCGCCCAGCAGGTCGAGGAGGTCCGGGGCGCCGAAATCACCGTCCGGCAGCCGCAGCAGCCTCCGGACCGCGTCGGCCACGCGGCCGAACCGGAGCGGGCTGCGATCGGCGACGGTGAACGGGATGCGCGGCTCGCCGGCCCCGAACACGGCCTCGACGGCCGCGGCGTAGGTCTCGATGTCCGGCGCCATGACGATGATATCGCGCGGCGTGAGGCCGGGGGTGCGCGCAAGGCGGTCGAGGAGCTGGTCGTGCAGGACCTCGATCTCGCGTTGCGGGCTGTGGCAGACGTGCACGCGGATGGAGTCGTCGGCGTCCTCCGCCGCCGCGCGCGGCGCGCCGGGCGCCGGCTCGGGCTCGAACGCCGCGATGCGCCGGCGGACCTCGTGCAGCGCGCGGCCGGAGGGCGGCGTCCCGTCCGTCCACAGCTCCTCCGCGTTCCATTCCGCGGCCTCGTGGAGCGCGCCGAGGAAGTCGCGGCCGACGGCGCCATCGAGCGCGAGGAGCGAGGGCGCCTCGCCGGCGTGGAGCGAGCCGGGGGCCAGGCCGTGCCGCCGCTCGCGGATGCGCTCGCGCTCGGCGGCGCGGGGGCTCCCCGTCTCGAACCACATCTCGCGGCAGGGATTCAGGGCGTAGACGGTCACGTCGGCGTGCCGTCCGAGCGCGGCGAACGCGGCGAGGTAGGCCGGCGGAAGCGCGGAGAGGCCGAAGACCGAGACGCGGTGCGGCGCGGCGGCGGCGGCGGGGGCCGCCGACTCCAGGGCGCGGACGAGGTCCTCCATCACGCGGGCCGGGTGGCGCGGACCGAGACGCGCCACCGTGCGCCGCCAGAGGTCCGCCTGCCACGCGGCGTCGTCCGCCGGAAGCCGGAGCCCGCGGGGCGCCGGGCGTCGCGCCTCCCACGCGGCGAGGAGGTCGCCGCGGTGGACGGCGTACTGGTCGAACCGGTCCGCCACGCTCCGCGCGAGGTGGACGAGACGGCGGCCGTCGGAGTCCCCGCGAAGGTAGCGCGCGGGCTCTCCGGACGCCTCGGGCAGAAGGTCCATCAGCGTCCAGACCAGCGTCCCCGGATCGTAGGGATCGGGATCGGGCACGAGGCCGAGGCGCGCGGCGACGCGCCACAGCAGAGCCTTCGGGAACGGGAACTCGCCGAGGGTCCAGATGCCCAGGCGCTCCGCGAGACGCAGGGAGAGCCAGCGCTCCATGCCGCGGTTCTGGACGACGATCGTCTCCTTCGCGAACGGGTCGGCCGGCGGCCGGGCGCGGAGCGTGTCCGCCAGCGCGCCGGCGAGGCGTCCGAGATCGTCGCTGACCGTCACGCGGAACACGTCGGGTCACTCCCCGGGATAGCGCACGCCCCAGCGCGCGCGGAGGCCGTCCATCAACTCCATCCGCCGCAGGGTCTCGGCGTGCGGCACGAACGGGCACTCCGTCGCGCCGGCCGCGACGAGCCGCATGACCTCGGCGGCCTCGTGCTGGTAGCCGCGGCCCGGCTGCGGCGACTCGATCGTGCGCGCCTCGCCGCCGGCGGGCTCGACGGTCACGCGCGACGGCCGCCACATCGGCTCGTGCACGACGAGGCGTCCGCGCGTGCCGAGGACCGCGGCCTCGCGCCGGCCCTGCGCCTCGAACCCCGCCGTGAAGGCCGCCATCGCCCCGTCCCCGTAGCGCATCGCGACGGAGCAGGTCCGGTCGACGCCGGTCGGGGCCAGGTTCGCGACCGATTCGACCCGCTCGGGCCGGTCGCCGAGGACGTCGAACGCGAGCGCGAGCGGGTAGATGCCGACATCGAGCAGCGCGCCGCCGCCCTGCGCGGGGTCGAAGAGGCGGTTGGCCGGATCGAACGGTGCGGGATAGCAGAGGTCCGCCGTGACGGCGCGGGGCGTGCCGATGCCGCCCGAGCGGAGCAGGTCCATCGCGGCGCGGACGGCGGGGAAGAACCGCGTCCAGAGGCCTTCCATCAGGAACACGCCGCGGCGGCGGGCGGCGTCGACGAGGAGCCCGGCTTCGCGCGCGTTGAGCGCGAGCGGCTTCTCGCAGAGAACGGCCTTCCCGCCTGCGATGCAGGCGAGCGCATCGGCGAGGTGGGCGGTGTTGATCGAGGCGACGTAGGCGATCTCGACCTCGGGATCGGCGGCCAGCGCGGCGGCGCCTTCGTGGGCGCGCGCCCCCGGCAGGCCCGCCTCGTCCGCGAACGCGCGGGCACGGGCGGCCGAGCGCGAGGCGACGGCGACGACCCGCGCGCCCGCCGCATGCGCGAGATCGGCCGCGAACAGCCGCGCCACGCGCCCCGTGCCGACGATTCCCCACCGCATCCGGAGATCCTCCGTCCCGGCCGCGCCCGCGGCCGCCGATGCCCGCACTATAGCCGACGGCGCCCGCCTGTCGCACGCTTTGTCCGATCGGCCCGGACTTGCTAGGATCCCCCGCGGCGGGGCCTCCGGGTCGACGCCCCGCACGGAGTCGACGCATGCGCCATCCTGCACGGTCGGTCCTCGCGGGGGTCCTGGCCCTGCTCCAGGGCTGCGCCACGGCGCGGCTGTGGGAATGGACCGACCCGAACGAGCGGGTGTGGATCGGGGCCGACGCGATCACCGAGCAGGCGCTCCAGGCGCGCGGCATCGACTACCAGGTCTATTCCGGCGCCCTCGGCAACGGCTTCCTCGTGCGGAAGAACGTCCGCGGGCGGCTGTGGGACTACCAGCTTCGCGCCCTCGGCACCCCGGTCACCCTCGTGCTGGACGCCGCGACGGTCGTGGTCATCATCGGGGCGTTCGTGTTCGTCCACGAACCGGCCGGCACGGTCAAGCTGATCGAGAAGCTCTGATCACGCGCCGGGCGCGGCGGCCCAGCCCGCGAGGTGGCCGAGGCTGCCGGCGTGGGTCAGGTCGAAGTGGATCGGCGTCATGGAGACCCACCCCTCCGCCACGGCGCGGAGGTCGGTGCCGGCCGGATCGCCCTCCGGCTCGAGGTAGCCGTCCATCCAGTAGTAGATGTTGCCCCGGGGATCGGCGCGCTTGTCGAACGTCTCGATGAACCGCGACGGCGCCATGCGGGTCGCCGCGAAGCCGCGCAGGTCGCCGTACGGGAGGTTGGGCACGTTGACGTTGAGGAGGACGCCCTTCGGCAGCGGGTCGCGCACGAGCCGTCCGGCCAGCTCCCGCGCGACCCGGGCGGCGGTGTCCCACCGGGGATCGCGGAAGGTGTTCAGCGAGACCGCCATGCTGGGGATGCCGAGGATCGTACCCTCCGTCGCGGCGGAGACGGTTCCGGAGTAGATCACCGCGATCCCGGCGTTGGGCCCGAGGTTGATGCCGCTGACGACGAGGTCCGGCGGCTCCGGCAGCAGCGCGCAGACGGCCAGCTTCACCGAGTCCGCCGGCGTTCCGCCGACGGCGTGCCCGGTGAAGCCGCCGGGTTCGCAGACCGTCCGGGTCTTGATCGGATCGGTCAGCGTGATGGCATGGCCGACCGCGCTGCGTTCGGAATCGGGCGCGACGACCACGACCTCGCCGAGCCCTTCCATCGCCGCCGCGAGGGAGCGGATGCCGGGGGCGTGAATGCCGTCGTCGTTGGACACCAGGATTCGCATGCCCGCAGCCTCGCACACCCGCCCTCCGCCCGGCAAGCCCGGCGGGCCCCGCCCCGCGGCCGCGCGACCCGCGGCCAAGTTGACTCGGCCCGCACGCGCGGCCTATCCTTCACTCTTTGGAGACGATGCGCATGCAGGCAACGGTCAGGACCGCGGCGGCCGGACGGGTGCGAACGCTGCTCGAGCGTTGCGGGCTCTTCACGGCCGACCAGATCGACGGCCTGCTCGGGGCCGCGGCCGACGGCGCCAAGACGCTGACCGAGGCCGTGATCGAGTCCGGCCACGCGAAGGAGCCCGCCTTCCTGGAGGCCCTCGCGAAGGCGATGGACCTGCCCTACTGCAAGGCCAGCGAAGTCGCGATCCCCCGCGAGGCCCTCGACGCCCTCCCCGCCAAGGCGGTGATCCAGTTCAAGGTCATCCCGTGGCAGATGGAGAACGAGATCCTGCGCGTGATCACGAGCGACCCCTTCGCGCCGGGGCTCGTCGATGCGCTCCGCCTCGCGGGCGGCCGCCGCGTGCGGCTGGCCCTGAGCCCCGCGCAGGAGATCGAGGCCGCCTCGAAGCGGCTCTACGGCGTCGGCGCCGAGACCCTCGAGCGGATGATCCAGGACGACCGCATCGAGGTCGCGCCGGAGGAGACGCTCGACAAGATCGACCTCAGCTCGCTCGACCAGGAGGCCTCGGTCGTCAAGTTCGTGAACCAGATCGTCTGGGAGGCCTACCAGGACCGCGCGACGGACATCCACCTCGAGCCCCAGGAGTTCGACCTGCGGATCCGCTACCGCATCGACGGCGTGCTCCACCAGACGCCCGTGCCGCCGCAGCTGAAGCGCTTCCAGTCGGCCGTGATCTCGCGCATCAAGGTGATGGCCGGCATGGACATCGCGGAGAAGCGGCTGCCGCAGGACGGCCGCATCAGCCTGCGCGTGCGGGGCGAGGAGATCGACGTCCGCGTCTCGACCATGCCCACCGTCTACGGCGAGAGCGTGAGCCTGCGCCTCCTGATGCGGTCGAGCGGCATGCTCGGCATGGACAAGCTCGGGCTGTGCAGGGACGACGAGGTCGTCCTGCGCAAGCTGATCGCCAAGCCCCACGGCATCCTGCTGGTCACCGGGCCGACGGGCTCGGGCAAGTCGACGTCGCTCTACGCGTGGCTCCACACGATCAACACGGTCGACCTCCGCATCATCACCGTCGAGGACCCGATCGAGTACGAGATGACCGGCGTCAACCAGGTGCAGATGCGCCCGGAGATCGGCCTGACGTTCGCGGTCGGACTCCGCCACATCCTCCGCCAGGATCCCGACGTGATCATGGTCGGCGAAATCCGCGACAAGGAGACCGCGGAGATCGCGATCCGCGCCGCGCTGACCGGCCACCTCGTCTTCAGCACGCTGCACACGAACGACGCGCCCGGCGCGGTGACCCGGCTGATCGACATGGGCATCGAGCCGTTCCTCGTCGCCTCCTCCGTCGAGGGGCTCGTCGCGCAGCGGCTCGTCCGCCGCCTCTGCCCCGCGTGCAAGCGGCCGGCGAAGGTCGACGACGCCTTCCTCGAGGAGATCGGCTTCCCCCGGGCGCACCTCGGCGAGGGGATCATCTACGACCCCGTCGGCTGCGACGAGTGCCGCGGGTCCGGATTCCGCGGCCGGACGGGCATCTACGAGATCCTCGTCATCGACGACGCGATCCGACCGCTCGTCACCGCGCGCGCGTCGGCCAACGAGATCAAGGCCGAGGCCGTCCGCCGCGGCATGCGGACCCTGCGCGACGACGGGTGGACCAAGGTCCTCACGGGCGTCACCACCATCGAGGAAGTCCTCCGGGCATCGGAGGAGGACGAGGCCCTCTCGGAGGGGTAGTTCCGGCCGGACCCCCGACACCCGACACCTCCCATGCCGACGTTCACCTACAGCGCGCGCAGCCGGGACGGCCGGAAGGTGGAGGGGTCCCTCGAGGCCGCCGACCGCCGGGCCGCGCTCGCGGCGCTCTCGCGGATGGACTGCGTCCCGGTCCGGATCTCCGAGACGGGCGGCGGCGCGCCGCCCCCGAAGCCGGCGGCGAAGGCCGCGCCGAAGCCGGCCGCGCCGAAACCCGCGGCGAAACCGGCGCCGGCGGGGGGCGGGACCGCCCGGCCGCGGTTCAAGCTGACCTTCCGCCGCAGCAACCGGCCTCACATGTCGATGCGCGAGATGCTCCTGTTCACCCGGGAGCTGAGCGACCTCCTCGCCTCGGGCATGACGCTCGGCGAGGCGCTCCACACGCTGTCGCGCCGCGGGGCGGCGGACGCGGCGGGGACGGCGCTGACGACGGAACTCCGCGACGAGATCGTCCGCGGGTCCAGCCTCTCCGAGGCGCTCGCCTCCCATCCCGAGACCTTCCCCACCCTCTACGTCAGCATGGTCAAGGCCGGCGAGGCGGCCGGCTCGCTCGGCGAGGCGCTCGAACGGCTGGCGCGACACTACGAGCGGACGCAGGAGGCGCGCGAGAAGGTCGTGATGGCCCTGACCTACCCGGCGATCGTGATGATCGTCGGCGGGCTCACGATGGTCTTCATCATGATCTTCGTGATTCCGCGCTTCGCGAGCATGTTCGACGAGCTGGGCAGCACGCTGCCGCTCCCGACGCGCATCCTGATCGGCCTGAGCCACTCCTTCACCGGCGTCCGCGGCCTCGTCCTTCTCGCGGTCGTGACCGCCGGAGTCATCGGCGCGCGCCGGGCGCTCCGCTCCGAGCGCGGGCGGTCGTGGTGGCACCGGACGCAGCTCAAGGTTCCCGTGGTCGGCCGCGTGGTCAGCGCGGCCTCCTACACGCACTTCGCGCAGACCCTCGGCTCGCTGCTGGCCAACGGCGTGCCGGTGCTGCAGGCGCTCTCGATCGTCGAGATGACCGTCGGGAACTCGGTCATCGCGCGCGAGATCCGCGAGGCGCGGGAGCGGGTCACCGACGGGTCGAGCATCTCCGGACCCCTGGCGGCGGGCAACGTGTTCCCGCCGCTGCTGACCGACATGCTGGCGGTCGGCGAGCGGACCGGCGACATGGCCGGCGCGCTCACGCACATCGCGCGGCGCTACGAGGGCGAGCTCGACCGCAGCGTCAAGCTGTTCATCACGGTGCTCGAGCCGTTGCTGATCGTGCTGATCGCCGCGATGGTCGGGTTCGTGGCCATCAGCATGCTGATGGCGGTGTTCGACCTGACGAGCGGGTTGCAGGCATGAGGCGTCTCCGGTTCCCGGCTCCGGGCCCCAGGATCGGGCCGTCATGGAACTTGAAACCTGGCGCTTGAAGCTTGAAACTCGGCTCATCGGAGGAAGTGACATGAGAAACGACAAACGGATCCGGCGGAACGGCAGGGCGGGCTTCACGCTGATCGAGATCCTGCTGGTGGTGGTCATCATCGGGATCCTGGCCGGCATCGCGCTGCCGAAGCTGAGCGGCCACACGCGCCGGGCGGAGATCGCCAAGACGCGGGCGGAGATCGAGAACATCGGGACGGCGCTCAGCCAGTTCGAGCTCGACCTCGGGGAGTTCCCGAAGTCCCTGCAGGAGCTGGTGACCTCGCCGGGCAGCGACCGGTGGAACGGACCCTACCTGACCAAGGGCATGCCGATGGATCCGTGGAAGCGGAGCTATCTCTACGCCTGCCCGGGCCAGCACAACCCGAAGACCTACGACCTGGCGTCGCTCGGCCCCGACGGGGTCGAGAGCGGCGACGACATCGTCAACTGGCAGACCGACGCCGCCGCGACGCCGTAGCGCGGCCGGCCGCGGAGATTCGTGACGCGGAACGCCGACAGCGTGGCCCCCCGGAACCGCGGCCGCCGCGGCTTCACTCTCATGGAGCTGCTGCTGGTCGTCGTGATCAGCCTCCTGGCGATGTCCATGGCGATCCCGCTCTTCGGCCAGGCGTCGCGCTCCAACAAGCTGCGGGTCTCCGCGCGGACGATCGTCGCGGCCCACCGCTACGCGCGGGGCATGGCGGTGCTGCGGCAGGCGGACATGGTCCTGCTGCTGGACCAGTCCGACGGCCGGGTCCAGGTCGTCCGCCTGCAGCGCGAGGGCGACGAGGCCGACGCGACCAACGAGGTGGAGGAGGCGACCAGCGAGGCCCGCTTCCTGCTCGGGAGCCGGGAGGAGGAGACCGTCGCCGCCCCGACCAACTCGGTGGATGCCGAGCTCCACCGGACGCTGCCGGAGGGCGTCCTCATCGCGGAGATCGACGTCGACCCGATGCAGCGGCACGAAACCGCCGCATGGGTGGACTACATGCCGAACGGCATGTGCGACCCCTTCGAGGTGACGGTCGCGGACGACAAGGGCCGCCGGATCGTCGTCCGCGTCAACGGCGCCACCGGAAAGGCGGAGGTGCTCGATGAGTAGGCGGCCGTACCATCCGCCATCCGACGGGATGGACCCGCGGCGGCGGGGCAAGGCGGGGCTCACGCTGGTCGAGGTGCTGATGGCCATCGCGGTGCTCGGCATCGGGCTGAGCATCCTCGTCCACTCCGCGGGCCAGGCCCTGGGCGTGGTCAAGCGCACCCGCCACTTCGAGACGGCGCGCCACCTCTTCGACATCGTCGAGCTGGAGAACCCGATCCTCGACCTCGAGGAGATGGCCGAGCAGACCGAGTCCGGCGGGTTCGAGGCGCCGAACGATGCGTACACCTGGACCCGCTCCGTCGAGCCGATGTTCAACTTCGAGGAGGAGGAGACGGGGTTCTACGTCATCCGGACGCGCATCCTCTGGAACGAGCGGGGGCAGGAGTCCTACGAGGAGATCGTGACCGGCGTCTTCCCCGGCACCGAGCGCGAGGGCGCCCTGCCCGATGCCGAGGCCCTCGACGCCGAGACCGAGGCCGCCGGCGGCGGCGTGGCCGCGGCCGGCGGAATCCGCGGCGCCGCGCCGACCGGGCGGGGTGGCGACGGGCGCGGCGGCGACCGCGGCGCGGAGTTCATGCGCGGCATGCGCGGCGGCGGCGAGGGAGGCTTCCCCGGGATGGCGGGCGGCCGCGGCGGCGCCCAGGGCGGCCGTGGGGCCGGAGCGGCGCCCGGACGGGGCGCCGGCAACGCGGCGAACCGCGGGCAGGGCCGGGCCGGCGCGGGCCGCGCCTACTCGGGCGGAGGCGCGGGCGGGCGCCAGGGCGGCGGAGGAGGCGGAGGCGGCGGAGGCGGCGGACGCCAGGGCGGCGGCGGGGGCGGCCCCCCCGCGCCCGGAGGCGGTGGCGGCGGATGGAGCGGCGGCGGACCTCCGCCGCCGCCGGGGTTCCGGTAAGGCCATGATCCGTCCGCATCCCGCCGGCCCGCCCGCGCGACGCGATCCCGGCTTCACGCTGATCGAGCTGCTCGTGGCGCTGTCGATCTTCGCGATCGCGTTCGCGATCGTGGGTCTTTCCTTCTACACGACGACGCGCGCGTGGTCGCGCGGCACGCAGGCGCTCGAGGGGCTCCACGAGGGCGAGTTCATGATGGACCAGGTCGTCTGCGCGCTGCGCTCGGCGGCGTGGTTCCGGACGACCGGCTCCGGCGGACGCTACGGTTTCTGGATCGAGGACGGCGAGGACACCTATCCCGCCGACACCATCTCGTGGGTGACCTCGGGCTCGGCCCTGATGCCGCCCGACTCTCCGTTCCGGCTCGGGCTGCACCGGATCACGCTCTCCGTCGAGGACTCCGACCTCGGCGAGCCGGCGCTGGCGGTGAGGGCCGTGCCCCCCTTCGTCGACGAGGAGGACATGGAGGAGCCGGAGCCGTGGTTTGCCGGCGGCGGCGTGCGGGGCCTCGACTGCCGGATCTGGGATGGCGAGATCGAGGACTGGACCGATGAGTGGGAGCACACGAACCGCCTCCCCAACCGCGTCGAGATCGCCCTCTTCTTCGACCCGCCCCACGAGGGCGAGGATCCGATCGTGCTCCGCCGCCTCGTGGACATCCCGGTGGCGGCCTACGCGACCACCGCGGTGTCGCGGACGGAGTCGAGAAGGCGGTAGACGGGAGTTTCCGATTCCGGGGTTCACGTGGCGCGGCCCGGGTTTGCGGCACACGAGACGGGCGGTTGGCGCGTTGAAGGGACGGGCAGGTTCCAGGTGTCAGGGTCCAGGTGTCATACAGCGGGAGGTGCGGGCGGCGGCGGGCAGCCGGGAACCGGCGTCCGGCCCGGCCGGCGTCCGGCCCTGCGTGCCGCCTCCCCCGTCCCCCCGGTCCCGTCCCCCGGCTCCCGCCGTCGCCGGCGCCGCCGCGGATCGGCGCTGATCGTCGCGCTCTGGGTGATCGTGATCCTGACGATGCTGGTGGGCACGCTCGGCTTCGAGATGCGCATCGAGGCCGGCATCACCTCGCACTACCGGAAGCGGTCGAAGGCCTACGCCCTGGCGAAGGCGGGCGCGGAATGGGCGCGCATGCTGCTGCTCAATTCCCGGAAGGTCGACACGACGGTCGACGAATCGATGGACGAGGACCCGCTCGTCCTGAACCCGATGCTGCTCGCGCGCGGCATGGGCATCCGGAACGCGACGCAGGAGATGGGCGACGGCGTCTTCCGGGTCGACATCATCCCGGAGGGCAGCCGGCGCAACGTCAACCGCCTGCAGCAGCAGGAATGGCGCGAGTTGCTCGCCCAGGCCCGGGTGCCGGAGGACTGGTGGGACGAACTCATCGACTGCGTCGGCGACTGGATCGACGCCGACGAGAACACCAAGCTCAACGGCGCCGAGGGCGACGACGCCTACTACAACGAGCGCGGCTACACCGTGAAGAACGGACCCATCGACACGATCGACGAGATGCTCATGATCAAGGGCTTCGACGAGGCGATCCTGTTCGGCGGCCCCGGCCCCGACCCCGATTCGGAGCCGATGCTCGGCATCGCGCAGTGGCTGACCACGTGGGGCGACGGCCGGATCAATGCGAACAACGCGGGCTACGAAGTCCTTATGACCATCCCCGGCATTGCCGAGTGGGAGGCGGATGCTATTATCGAGGGGCGCGTGGGGCTCGACGGCGTGGAAGGAACCCGCGATGATGGATACGAGTCCGTCGACGAGATGATCGCGCGAACCGGCCTGAATGCCGCCCTGAAGTCCTACTTCAGCGTCCGCGACCTCCGGTATGTGCGGGTGGTGTCGGTCGGGGACGTGCAGGGCGTCCGCAGCGGCGTGTGGGCGGTGTACCGCATCGAGGGCGGGCAGGTGCTGACGGTGTTCTGGCGCGAGGAGGCGATGCCGTGAGCGGCGGCCGGGAACGGAATCGGGGACGACGACGATGGGTGTGACCGAGAAGCTGAAGCTGCGCGCGGTTCCGGAACTCGGAGCCCGCAGCCTCGCGGCCGTCCACCGACACGGCGACTCGATCGCGTGGACCACCCTGCGTGTCCGCAAGGACGCGCGCGATCCCGCGGTGCCCGAGTCCCGCCTGCTGCCGGCGCCCGCGGCGGATGCCGAGGCCGCCCCCGAGGTCGTCGGCACGGCGCTCCGTCCCCTGCTCGCGGGCGTGCGGGGCGAGGCGACGATGACGCTCCCGGCCGACCAGGCCCTGCTGCGCGTCGTCGAGCTTCCCACCGGCGATGCGACGGAACTGCCCGGCATGGTCGAACTGCAGATCGACCGGTTCTCCCCCTTCCCCGTCGAGCACCTGGTGGTCGCCTACGAGATCCTCGATTCCGCGGAGGACCGGACGCGCCTCCTGATCGCCGCGGTGCAGCGCGACCAGGTCGACCGCGAGGCGGCGATCCTGTCGGCGGCCGGCCTGGACGTCCGCCGCGTCGACCTCGACATCCTGGGGTGGTGGCACCACCTGCGCGCGTCGGACGCCGCGTCGGCCTCCGGCCTGCAGCTTCATCTCAATCTCGCCGCGAACGCCGTGACGGTGCTCGCGCTGCAGGACGGGCGGCCGGTGCTCGTCCGCGCGCTCGGACGCGGCGTCGGCACCGACACGCCGCAGGAGATCCAGGACGAGATCAGCCTGACGCTCACCCAGCTGGAGACCGAGTGGGGCCTGGGCGCCGGCGCCTCGATCGTCGCCTGGTTCGACGGCGAGCCCGACGCCGCCTGGGCGCAGGCCCTGGGCGACGCGTGCGGGCTGCCGGCCCGCGCCGCCGGCCTGGGCGACCTGCCCCCGCTGACGGAGGGGATCGTCCGCCGCGCCCTGGAGGATCCCGAGCGCACGCTCAACCTGGCCCCGCCGGAATGGGACACCGCCCGCAGGTCGCGGAACGCGTCCCGCCGGATCATCGTCGCCGCGGCCGCCTGCGTCGGAATCTGGCTCGCCGTGGTCGTCGGTTTCCTCGGGGCCCTGGAACTCCGCCAGGCCTCGCTCAACCGCCTCCGGACGCGGGTCGAGGTGCTCGAGAAGCCCGCGGGCGAGGTGCGGGTGCTGCAGTCGCGCACCAAGGCGCTCGAGGACTACGGCGACCGCAGCCGCTCCTCCCTCGAGCTTCTCCGCCAGATCAGCGCCGACCTTCCCGAGGGGCTCACGCTCTCGACGCTGTCCTTCCGCAAGGGCAAGAACCTCAACCTGCGCGGGGAGGCCGACGCGGTGAACGCCGTCTACGACTTCTTCGCCTCGATGGAGAAATCCGGACTGTACACGACGGTCACGCCGGAGGCGGTGACCCGCAAGTCGGGGGCGCAGGCCCGCGCGGAGTTCCGCTGGTCCGGCGTGCTCCCGGGCGGAGAGGCGACGCCGTGATCCGGATGTCCACGCGGGAGGCGGTCCTGGCGGTCGCGACGCTGGCGGTCGGCCTGGGGGCCCTGACCTGGTGGGGCGCGAGTTCCCGCCTGGCGCGATGGACGGAGGTCGGCCGCACGGCCGAGGGCCTGCAGACCCGCCTCCAGATGGCCGAGCGGCTCGTCGGCCGGCGCGCGGAGATCGAGGGCCGCCTCGACGCCCTGCTCCGGCAGCTCCCGCGTCACGCGCCGGACAAGGACGTCACCGCCGAACTGCTCAAGCTCATCGAGACGACCGCCTCGGAACACGGCCTCATGCTGACGCGCCGCGAACCGGAACGGGAGAAGGCGGCCGGCGAGCTCTACGAGGTCGCCATCAACTGCAACTGGGAGGGCACCCTCGACGCCCTGACCCGGTTCCTTCACGCGATCCAGTCCAAGGGCGCCGTGCTCGACGTGCGCGCCCTGACGATCACCGCCGGACGCTCCGGGTCCGGCGCCCTGTCGGGGAACTTCTCCGTCGCCTGCGCCTACACGCGCGTCCGCGCGCCGGGCGCATCCACCGCATCCGCTGCATCCCCCGCGGCCGCCGCGCCGGCCGGAGGCAAACCGAAGTGAACCCCGAAACCGGAAACGCCGGCAGGGACCGGAGTCACGTCATGAATGGCATCGCCCATCGTTCGATCGCCGGCACCGTGCTGCTCGCGCTGGCCCTCGCCCCGGCGGCGCGGGTCGTCGCGCAGACCGCCGCGCCGGCCCCGTCAGCCGCCGTTCCCGCCCTGGCGACGAACCGGGTCATCTCCCTCATCGTACCCGCGGCCGCCCCGGGCGCCGCGTCCGTCGCGGGCTCGTCGACGGCGGCGCCTCCGCCGATGATCGCGACCCCGGCGGCGTCCGGCTCGACCGCCGCGCCGGCGGTGATCGTCACCCCGCCCGCCGCCCTGGCGCCGGCCCCGGCCCTTGCGCCGGCCCCCGCGGCCCCGGCCATCCCCCCCGCACCGGCCGGCCCCGCCGCCCCGCCCCCCGCGGCCCCGACGATTCCGGCGGCCGTCACCGCGGCCCCGGCGACGGTGGTCGCCGCGCCCGGCCCGGTCCGGACCCCGGCGCCCCTCTCCGCCCTGCTTGCCCCGCCGCCCGCCGTCATCCCGGCCGGCGCGCCCGCGGCCCCGGGACTGCCGGGCGCCGCCGCCACGGGCCCGGGCGGACAGAAGCTCATCTCGCTCAGCTTCCAGGACGCGCCGGTGGACCAGGTCCTCGCCTTCTACGCCGAGCTGACCGGCCGGACGATGATCAAGGCGCAGGGCATCACCGCCGTCATCACGCTGCGCGGACAGACCAAGCTGACGGAGGACGAGGTCAAGCAGGCGATCGAGAGCGTGCTCGCGCTCAACAACATCTCCCTCGTGCCGCTCGACGAGAAGTTCCTGAAGGTGGTCCAGCCCCCGACCGCGCGCCAGGAGGGCCTGCCGATCCGGTTCACGCCGGACGGCAAGCTTCGGGAAGGCGACGGAATCGTCAGCCAGGTGATCGAGATCCGGCACGTCCTCGTGACGGAGGCGGTGCCCATCCTTCAGCAGATCCTTCACGGGTACGGCAAGATCCAGCAACTGACGGCCACCGCCATCCTGGTGACCGACACCGAGAGCAACATCCGCCGCCTCCTCGAACTCGTCGAGTACATCGACAAGCCCGCCGAGACCAAGGTCGACACGCGGATCTACGAGCTTCACGAGTCCATCGCCTACGAGGTCGCCCAGAGGCTCAACGAACTCATCACCGACCCCAACTCCCAGCAGCGGCGGCCGACCGTCACCATCGTCCAGCCGACCGCCCCCACCCCGCCGGGCGTCGTGCGCGCGCCGACCACGGGCCCCACCGTCCGGACCGACGTCAGCCTCGCCGACCGCGGCATCATCGTCGGACAGCCGCGCATCGTCGCCGACGACCGGACGAACATCCTGATCATCATCTCGGATCCGGCGAACTTCCCGTTCTTCGACAACATGATCAAGGTGCTCGACCGCGCCGTCGAACCGGAGACGCTCGTCAAGGTCTACACGCTCGAATACGCCGCGGCGGACGAGGTCGCCGACCTGCTGTCCTCCCTGATCGGCAGCACGAGCGGCCGGCGTCCGTCGGCCGCGCGCACCGGGACGTCGCAGAACCGCTCCGGCACGACGTCGTCGTCGCGGACGACCGGCTCCCGTTCCCTGAGCTCCCGGTCCTCCAACTCCCGCCTGTCCCCCACGGCCAACCGCGGTTCGTCCACCGCCGGCGACAACCGGAGCCAGTCCATCCGCGACTACATCGCCAGCCAGACCTCCGGCGGCAACCCGGCGGCGACGGCCGCCGGCGGCGCCGACGGCGAGGGCATCGGGGAGCTGTCCGACGAGACCCGCATCCTGCCCGACCTGCGCAGCAACTCGATCCTGCTGATGGGCCGCAAGACGGATCTCAACGTTCTCGAGGAGATCGTCAAGGAACTCGACGTGATGCTCGCGCAGGTCGTGATCGAGGCCGTGATCATCGAGGTCTCGCTCAGCGACGAGGTCTCCTACGGCGTCGACTGGCTGCAGCGCTCGATGCAGGCCTACACCGAGACCACGGCCGGCCCCGGCGGCGGCGTCGCCGTCCGCCAGCCCGTGATGTCGTGGGGCGGCGGGTTCCTCAGCAGCGCCGCCTCCGCGTTCCAGAGCGGCGCCGAGGTCGGCCGCGACGTCGCCCTCTCGTCCGGCGCCATGACCTACTACGCGACGATCGAGAACCTCAACCTCGACGCCGTGATCCGGATGGCCGCCAAGGACTCCGGCGCGCGCATCCTCTCCACGCCCGTCATCCTCACCACCGACAACACCGAGGCGAAGATCATCGCCGGCGAGGAGCGGCCGATCGTCACCGCGACCACCGTCACCACCGGCGGCAACCAGACCTCCGCCTACGAGTACAAGAACATCGGCATCGAGCTGACCGTGAAGCCGCACATCAACCCGCAGCGGGTCGTCGTGATGGACGTCCTGCAGACCGCGGACAACGTCGGCGACATCGTGACGATCGACGGCAACGACGTGCCCGTCGTCACCAAGCGCGAACTCGAGGCCAACATCGCCGTCGAGAACCGCTCGACGATCATCCTCGGCGGGCTCGTCAGCAACGCCGACCGCAACAGCCGCTCCAAGGTCCCCTTCCTCGGCGACCTCCCGATCCTCGGCCGCCTCTTCCGCTCCGACACCAAGAGCACGCAGCGGACCGAACTGCTCGTGCTGATCACCCCCTACGTCCTGCAGACCCCGCAGGAGGCGCGCGCCGAGACCCGCCGCATCCACGACTCCACCGACGCCGACAGCAGCCGCTGGTTCGAGAAGGGCTTCACCGACAGCGACCTCGCCCGGCAGAAGCGCCTCGAGATCCCCCAGGTCCGCAAGGACGCGAAACTGCCGCCGCGGATCGAGGAGTTCCTGCGCGGCGTCGCGACCAACCAGCCCGTCCGGTCCGGCGCGCGGACGATCGTCGTCCCGCAGACCCAGCAGTCGTCGCGGCCCTCCGCCCCGGCGGCGCTGCCGGTCCCCCCCCCCCCCCCCGCCCCCCGTTGAGGAACCGAAAGCGAAAGGAACCGCGATGAACACGATCCGAACGACCGGCGCGGCGCTGGCCCTGGCGGCGGCCGCGGGATGGATGGGCGCATGCCGTTCCCCGACGACCTGTGACTGCGCGTGCGGGGCCGGCGGAAAGGACTCGGTGAAGGTGAAGGCGACAATCTGCGAGAAATGGGGCGACATCGGCGGCAAGGCGGTCCTGCTCTACGCGCTGGACAACGGGCGCGGCCTCCGCATGAAGGTCACCAACTACGGCGGCATCATCACCGTCCTCGAGACCCCGGACCGGTCCGGGAAGCCGGCCGACATCACCCTCGGCTACGACAAGCTCGCGGACTACGTGAAGGCGACGCCCTACTTCGGCGCCCTCATCGGCCGCTACGGCAACCGCATCGCGAACGGCCGCTTCACCCTCGACGGCGCCGGGTACACGCTCGCGACGAACAACACGCCCGGCGGGATCCCCTGCAGCCTCCACGGCGGCCTGAAGGGCTTCGACAAGGTCGTCTGGGACGCCGCCGCGATCGAGATCGACGGCGACCCCGCCCTCAAGCTCCGCTACGTCAGCCGCGACGGCGAGGAGGGCTTCCCGGGCACCCTCGACGTCTCGGTTCACTACCGGCTCACGAAGGACAACGCGCTGCAGATCACCTACCGCGCCACGACCGACAAGGCCACGCCGGTCAACCTGACGCAACACGCCTACTTCAACCTCGCCGGCCACGCCGCGGGACCGATCCTCGACCACCAGCTCATGCTGGCCGCCGACCGGTTCACCCCCGTGACCGCCGGGCTCATCCCGACCGGCGAGCTGCGGCCCGTCGACGGAACCCCGTTCGATTTCCGCACGCCCACCGCCATCGGCGCGCGCATCGGCGCGAAGGACGAGCAGCTCGCCTTCGGCGGCGGCTACGACCACAACTGGGTGGTCAACGGCAAGGCCGGCGACCTCCGCCTCGCCGCCCGCGTGACGGAGCCGAAGAGCGGACGCGTCATGGAGGTCTGGACGAAGGAGCCGGGCATCCAGTTCTACTGCGGCAACTTCCTCGATGGCTCGAACGTCGGCAAGGGCGGCCGGCCTTACGCCTACCGCACCGGCTTCTGCCTCGAGACGCAACACTACCCGGATTCGCCGAACCAGCCGGCCTTCCCGTCGACCATCCTGCGCCCCGGCCAGGTCTACGACACCGAGACCGTCTACAAGTTCTCGGCGAAGTAACCGCACAGGCGCGGTAGGCTCCAACCCTTGGACGGCGCACGCGCGGGCGCTTCCAAGGGTTGGAACGTTCCGGCCCGCCGGCGCCGGCGGCTCAGCGGCCGCCGACGGCCTGCCGTCCCGGCACCAGCGCCGTCTCCGCGCCCTTCCACACCAGGACGCCCCGGATGCCCTCCGGCAGCTCGATGGAGCCCCGGCACGCGCCGCCCGCGAAGTCCAGGTCGACCGTGATGAACCCGTCCGGATGCGGCATGCGCGCCTTCACGCGGGGCAGCGGTCCGGGCTGCGGCGCGATGTGGACGGTGCGGAAGCCGGGCGACGACGGCCGGATCCCGGCTACGGTCGCGTAGAGATGGAAGAGCGGATGGCTGCCCCACGCGTGGCAGTCCGACCGCGTGTCGCCCGGCGCCTCGACGGGCGTGGTCAGCCCCTGCGCGAGGAGGTCCTTCCAGAACTGCAGGCGTTCGACGACGAGATCGCCGCGACCGAACTGCCGCCACGTCTCGAGCAGGTAGAAGCTGAAGTAGATCGTCGCGCGGCCGAGGTCCGGCGCCTTCCGCAGCCCGTCGAACGCGCGCTCCGCGTCGGCGCCCGTCACCGTTCCGGTCAGCAGCGCCAGGCACTGGCCGTGCTCGCTGTACGAGGTGTGCGCGACGGTGTCGGCGACGAGCCCGCGGCCGGCGTCCCAGAACTTCGCGCGGATCGCGGCCTGCACGCGCTCCGCCTGGGCGCGGAGCCGCGCGGCCAGCGCGGGCTCGGCGAGGGACTCCTCCACGTCCGCCGCCGCCTGCAGCGCGAGGACGTAGAGCAGGTTGTTGATCGCGGAACAGCCGTCGCGGCCGTCGGGCGCGTAGCCGACCTTCCACTCCGGCACCCAGTCGATGAACGACCAGCCGGGCAGGCCGTCCAGGAGGCCGTCGGCGTTGAGGAAGGCCTCGAAGTGCCCGAGCATCGCGCGCAGGCCCGGCGCGCGCGCCCTCACCCACGCGGGGTCGTTGCGCCACCACGCCTGGTCGCGGACCATCAGCGCCCAGATCATCGAGAACGTCGTCGACATCTGCGGCACGTGGGACGGGAAGCGCTCGTTCACGAAGCCGCCGTTGGAGCGCGAGCGGTCGAAGAGATCGATGCCGCGGCGGACGAGGCGGTCGTCGCGCGTCATCACGTGCGTGGTGAGCATCTCGAGGCGCGAGTCGCCGACGTACATGAGCTGCTCGTAGTACGGGCAGTCCATGAACGTCTCGTGCGAGCACATCTGCATGCCGCGGACGGCGAGGTCGATCACGCCCGGCAGGCCCGGGTCGCCCGCGTCGTAGGCGCCCTCGAACTCCAGCGGGTAGCGGGTCTCGTCGAGCGCGAGCGCGTGGAGCGTGAGCGGCTCCGCGGCGGTCGTGACGCGCACGCGGCACCAGAGGCCGGCGCGCCACCAGTGCGTCGAGAACGGGCGGCGCGCGCCGCCGTCGGGCAGGAACGTGTCGACCAGCCCCTTGAAGACCTTGCCCGCGAACTCGCCGCGATGGCCCTTGGCGCGGCCGTCCGGCAGGTAGAGGGCCTCGGCCCAGCCCCACTCCATCGACGCGCCGGCGCCGCCGGAGACCTCGGCGAACGGATGGGCGCACTGGTAGCGGCCGAGGTGCCACAGCAGCGAGACCGTGGTGTTGGGCGGCACGACGACCGCGCCCGTGCCGTCCACCAGCGCCTGCCACGCCGGCAGGTCGGGATGCGCGCCCGCGTCGGCGGCCACCGGCGCGGCGGGGTCGGCGGCGGTCGTCAGCGCGACGGCGCGGCCGGTGTGGATGCGGCGGTCGAGGCGGTCGGGCAGCGTCGACGGATGCAGCCGCCAGCCGGCGACGTACTGGCCGTAGGGCTGGTTCGGCACGGGGCCGCGGACCACGGTGACGGGGCCGAAGGCGCCGTCCTTCCACTGCGGCCCGCAGCCGCGGGCGGTCAGTTCGCCGCCGACGGCGAAGATCGACGGTTCGCGCGGGGGCGCCATCGTCAGCCCGTCCAGCCGGGCGACCTGCCACGGCGCCCTGCCGGTGGTCAGGGCCTTGTCGTAGGCGCCCTCGGCCTTGAGGATGAAGCCGCCGCGCCACGTGTGCTGGGCCATCGGCGAGAGCGGTCCGAGGCTCCAGCACAGGGCCTCGATGCGGTGCGGCCCCGGGGCCAGTTCGATGCGGTGCGTCGCGTAGCTCCATGCATCGACCGGGGAGCGGTCGGGGCCGCGGGCGATGCGGCGGCCGTCGAGGAGGAGTTCGTAGCGCTCGTCGGCGCTGACATGGATCGTCAGCGGCTCCGCGGTCGCGGCGAAGTCGCGCCGGAAGCGGAGGA
Source organism: Lentisphaerota bacterium (assembly GCA_016873715.1). Classification (GTDB taxonomy): domain Bacteria; phylum Verrucomicrobiota; class Kiritimatiellia; order PWTM01; family PWTM01; genus VGWF01. The sequence goes on from VGWF01000012.1 coordinate 34,447, forward strand.
ACACGGGACCGCGCCAGCCGCCGTCGAAGTACGCGGCGCGGTCGGCGAACCGCGTCGCCAGGGCGTCGGGGAGGTCCCGCTTTCCGGCCTCGGGCAGCCCGGCGAAGTCCGGGTGCCAGATCCAGGAGGCGGAGTCGATCTCCTGCACGGGGACGACGCCCGCGTTCCCGTCCGCCAGCCGCGGCGGCAGCAGGATCCGCCCGACCCGGGTCTCCGCGCCGGGGGCCGCGAGGGCTCCCGCCGTCATGGCCGCCGCCGCGAACACCGCCGCCCGCCGTCGAAGGTCGTTCATCCGTGGCTCCTCCCGGCTTCCGGCGTCCCGTCCCGGGCCGCCGGCAACCGGCCGGCAGGATAGCCGAACTCGTCCCCGGCGCAATCGCGGAACCTCCCCCGCCCGCCGCCGGGAGGTGTAACATTATCGGATGCGGTCGCATCGGATAATGTTACACTTGTGACGGGACCGGGGCGGGCGGCGGGGCGGCGGATCCGGTCGTTTTCCGTGCTTGACGCTCCCGGGCGGTTCCCTCACAGTCCCCCATCGACCGCCCGAGGCGGGGAATATCATGTTCAGTCGACTCTTAGGGATCTTTTCGTCGGACATCGGCATCGATTTGGGCACGGCCAACACCCTGGTCTACGTGAAGGACCGCGGGATCGTGCTCCGGGAGCCGTCCGTGGTCGCCATCCAGGCGGGGACGAACCGGGTTCTGGCCGTGGGGGATGAGGCCAAACGCATGCTGGGCCGCACGCCCGGCAGCATCGTCGCGATCCGGCCGTTGAAGGCCGGGGTCATCGCGGATTTCGAGATCACGGAGGCGATGCTGCGGTATTTCATCCGGAAAGTGCATGGGCGCCGCAATTGGGTGCGCCCCCGGGTGATCGTGGCGGTGCCCAGCGGCATTACGGAGGTGGAGAAGCGCGCCGTCAAGGATTCGGCCACCCATGCGGGCGCGCGTGAAGTGTATCTGATCGAAGAGCCGATGGCGGCGGCGATCGGCGTGGGACTCCCCGTTCAGGAGCCCGCCGGGAACATGATCGTGGACGTCGGGGGCGGCACCACCGAGGTGGCGCTGATTTCGCTGGCGGGCATCGTGTTCAGCCGCAGCGTCCGGGTCGGCGGGGACGAGATGGACGAGTCGATCGTCCAGTACATGAAGCGGGTTTACAATCTGATGATCGGCGAACGCACGGCCGAGGAGATCAAGATCAAGATCGGCTCGGCGTACGCCATGGAGGAGGAAGCCAGCCTGGAAGTGAAGGGCCGGGACCTGATCGCCGGCCTGCCGAAGACCCTTTCGATCACTTCGCAGGAAATCCGGGAAGCGTTGCAGGAGCCGGTCACGACGATCGTCGAGGCCGTGCGCACGACCCTCGAGCGGTGCCCGCCCGAACTGGCGGCGGACCTCGTGGACCGGGGCATTGTGATGGCCGGCGGCGGCTCGCTGCTGCGCGGCATCGACAAGCTTCTTGCGGAGCAGACCGGGCTGCCGGTTCACCGGGCCGACGACCCCATGAGCGCGGTCGCCGAAGGCACGGGCGTGGTGCTCCACGAGCTGGCGTTCCTCCGCAAGGTTGCAAGTTCCGACGGCGTCTGACCGTAGCGCCGATCCGCTTCGTTCCCGTCCGCCGGCCCGTTCCGGCGGTTCCCGCGCCGCCACGGCACCCACACAACCCATGCAGCCTTTCCATCCATGGTCAAACAGCGCGGTTTCGTCATCTGGGCCGTCCTCCTCGCGGGGCTGCTCGGCCTCCTGAACCTGCCCCTCCCCGCGTCGCGGCAGGCGAAGGAGGCGGTGCGCGAGGCCCTCGCGCCCCTGCACGCGCTCGTCTCGGGCGCGGGCCTGCGGCTCCGCGAGGCGGGCACGACGTTGCGCGGCATCGGCGGCCTCGCCTCGGAGAACCGGGCGCTCCAGGAGGAGGTCCTCCGCCTGCGCGGCGAGATGCGCGCGCTGCAGACGGACGCCAAGGAGAACGGCGTCCTCCGCGAACTCCTCGGGTTCAAGCGGCGCGCCGGCCAGAAGCTCGTCGCCGCCGAGGTGATCGCGCGCGACAGCACGGGCTGGTGGCAGACCCTCCGTCTCGACCGCGGCAGCCGCGACGGCCTCGCGGCCGACCTCGCCGTCGTCACGCCCGACGGCCTCGCCGGGCGCATCGTCGAGGTCTCCGACCACACGGCCGACGTCCTTCTCGTCAGCGACCCGAGCTGCCGCGTCGCCGTCCGCATCCCGCGCACCGGCTCGAACGGGGTCCTCAGCGGGACCGGCGTGCGATGGAACGGGCAGGTTGTCTGCCGCATCGACTTCATCAACCGGAACCACGCGATCCGCCCCGGGGACGAGGTCGTCACCTCGGGCCTCGGCGGGGTCTTCCCGCCGGACCTCCCGGTCGGGTACGTCGAGACCGTCGAGACCGACGCGGCCGGGCTCTACCTGCGGGCCGAGGTGCTGCCGCGCGCGGACCTGGCGCGGATGCGCCACGCCTTCGTGCTGGCGGCGCCCCGCGAGGCGCCCGCGCCGTCGCGCCGGGGGGCCGCCCCATGAGCGTCCTCTCGCTGGTCATCGTGCTGCTGAGCGGCGGCGTCCTCCAGGCCGTGCTCCCGACCTGGGCCGCCGCCGGCCAGATGCCGGTGCCGGTGCTTCCGGCGCTCGTGGTCTACTACGCGCTGACCCGCAACCGGGTCGCGGCCTTCTGGATCGGCGTCGCCGCGGGCCTCGTGCAGGACGCGCTCGGGATCGTGCCGCTCGGCTTCTCGTCGTGCTGCTTCGCGGTCGCGGCGCTGCTGCTCAACCGCTACCGCGAGGAGGTCTTCGAGTGGGAGGGCCTCACACACATGATCCTCGGCGGCGCGGCGGCGGCGGGGACGACGCTCGCGCTGGGCCTGCTGCTCGGCGCGGCGGCGGGGATGCACCTCCCGGTCGGCCGGATCGCGCTCAAAACCCTCGGCGCGGCGGGGCTCGGCGTGGCGACGACGCCCCTCGTCTGCCGCGGCGTCCGCCGGCTGGACGTCATGCTCGGCCTGGTCGCGGAGGCGCGCCGATGAGCGACCGCACCCGCATCCCGCCGGACTGGGAGGTCGCGCGCCTCCGCCTGCTCTTCGCCGGCATGCTCGGCGCCTTCGCGGTGATCCTCGCGACGCTCTGGCGCATCCAGGTCGCCCACGGCGAGCAGTACCGCGAGGATCTTGCCAAGCAGAGCGTGCGCCGCGTCCGCATCCCCGGCCCGCGCGGGCTCATCTTCGACCGCCGCGGGCGGCCGCTCGCCGAGAACCGGCCGAGCTACGGCATCGCCCTCTACCTCGAGGAACTGCGCCCCACCGCCCGCCGCCGCACCACGGCGCAGGAGGTGACGCGGACGATCGAGGAACTGACCGCGATCCTCGGCGTCCCGCCGCAGGTCACGACGAACGACCTCCGCGCCCACATCAAGCGCCGTCTCCCCCTCCCCTACATCGCCTGGCGCGACCTGCCCGAGGAGGCCGTCGCCCGGTGGGCCGAACGCGGCGCGTCGATGCCCGGCGTCGACCTCTACCCCGAGCCGGTGCGCGTCTACCGCGCGGGATCGAACGCCTGCCACGTCCTCGGCTACGTCGGACGCGCCGAGATCGACGCCGGGGCGGACGAGCCCTACCACTACTACCTCTCCGAAATGGCCGGCGCCGCGGGGATCGAGAAGGTCTACGACGACGTGCTGCGCGGCCAGGCCGGCGGCCGGCTCGTCCGCGTCGACGCCGCCGGGTTCCGCTACCACGATCTCGGCGGCACCGAGGCCAGGCCCGGGCAGGACCTGAAGCTCTCGCTCGACCTCGACCTCCAGCGCGCCGCCGAGGCCGCGCTCGCCGGCATCCCCGGCGCCCTCGTCGCGCTGGACCCCGACACCGGGGCCGTGCTCGCGATGGCCAGCACCCCCGCCTACGACCCCAACGGCTTCGTGCCCTCCATCCCCTCCTCCCTGTGGACCGCGCTGCGGGACGATCCCCTCACGCCCCTGCTCAACCGCGCCGCCGCCGGCGCCTACGCCCCGGGCAGCACGTTCAAGCCGGTCGTCGCCATGGCCGCGATGCAGTCGCGCAAGGCGTCCGCCTCCACCCGCCACACCTGCCCCGGCTACTTCCAGCTCGGCAGCGCGCGCTTCCGCTGCTGGGACACCCTCGGCCACGACACGATCGACCTCTCGCACGCGATCCGCTACTCGTGCAACGTCTACTTCTTCCACCTCGGCCTCGATACGGGGCCGGATCCCATCGCGGCGACGGCGCGCGCGATCGGCCTCGGCGGACGCTCCGGGATCGACCTCGACGCCGAGTCGCCGGGCATCGTGCCCGACCCCGCCTGGAAGCGCCGCGCATGGCGCGACACGTGGCGCGACGGCGACACTTGCAACTACGCCATCGGCCAGGGACCGATCGCCACGACGCCGCTCCAGATGGCGATGGTCGCCGCGTCCATCGCCAACGGCGGGAAGCGCGTCCATCCGCGCCTCCTGATGGCCGTCCGCCCGCACGGGGCCGACGCCTTCCGCGACGCGCCCGGCGAGGCGCCCGAGTCCCTCGGCTGGAATGCCGCCGCCCTGCGCGTCGTCCGCGAGGGCATGCGGGACGTCGTGATGGCCGAGGACGGCACCGGCCGCCGCCTCCGCGTGCCGGGCGTCGCCCTCGCCGGCAAGACCGGAACGGCCGAGTACGGACGCAAGGAGGAGGGGAAGAAGCGCGGCTGGATGATCGCGTTCGGGCCGTTCGAGAAGCCCCGCGTCGCCGTCGCGATGGTCGTCGAGGACGCGGTGTCCGGCGGCCTCACCGTCGCGCCGCGCCTGCAGCAGTTCTTCGCCGCGGCGTTCGGGGCCGGCACCAACGCCGCGCCCGCCGGAGGCCAGGGATGATGCGCCGCACCGCCGCCGCCCATCCGTTCCGCTGGCTCCTCCGGGCCGACGGCCTCTTCCTCGCCGCCGTCGTCCTGCTCATCGGCATCGGCATCGCCTTCATCTACAGCGCCGGCCGCCACGGCCCGAACCTCGCGACCCTCTGGCAGAAGCAGATCGGCTGGGCGGTCCTCGGCCTGATCCTCTGCGCCGGGGCGATCGTGTCCGACTACCGCCGCATCGGGACGCAGGCGCTCTGGCTCTACTCGATCTCCCTCGGCGTGCTCGTGTTCACGCTGTTCTTCGGCATGAAGATCAACGGCGCCCGCTGCTGGCTGAACTTCTTCGGCACGCCGGTGCAGCCCGCGGAGTTCGCCAAGCTCGCCACGATCGCGATGCTCGCCCGCGAACTGAGCCGGCCCGACCTCAACCCCGAGCGGTGGGCCGTCCTCGTGCGCGGCGGCGTCCTCGGCGCCGCGCCGTTCGGCCTGATCATGCTCCAGCCCGACCTCGGCACGGCCTTCACCCTGGTCCCGGTCACGATGGCGATGCTGTTCGTCGCGGGCGTCCCCGCCCGCCGCCTCGCGCTGATCCTCGGGCTCGGCGTGCTGATGCTGCCGGCCGCGTGGATCTTCCTCGACGAGTACCAGAAGGAACGCATCCGGGTCTTCTTCGACCCCTGGCGCGATCCGCTCGGCACGGGATGGAACAAGATCCAGTCCGAGATCGCCGTCGGCGCCGGCGGCCTGTGGGGCAAGGGATGGCTCGAGGGCACGCAGAACACCCTCGGGTTCCTCCCCCGCCCCGTCGCCCCGACGGATTTCATCTACTCGGTGATCGCGGAGGAACGGGGATTTGCCGGCTCGGTCGTGCTGCTCGCCCTCTTCACGGTGGTGCTGGGCGGCGGCATCCGGGCCGCGATCGGAGCAAGAGACAAGTTCGGACAACTGCTGGCCGCAGGGGTGGCGACCCTGCTCTTCTGTCACGTGTTCGTGAACCTGGCGATGACCATCGGGCTGCTGCCGATCACCGGCCTGCCCCTTCCCCTCGTGAGCTACGGGGGGTCGTTCATGGTGGCCATGGGCCTGGCCGCGGGACTGACGCAGAGCGTGTTCGCGCGCCGGAGGCCGGCATGATCCCGGGAAAGGGCATCCATGATTAGGAAGCTGATCGACATGGTGTTCGGCAAGCGCGCGGTGAAGAACCAGATCATCATCAACGCGGAGGCGCTCGAGACCCGCGTCGCGATCCTCCAGGAGAACGAGCTGACCGACTTCCACGTCGAGCGGCCCAGCGAGGACCGCATCGTCGGCTCGATCTTCAAGGGCCGCGTGCAGAACCTCGAGGACAGCCTCCAGGCCGCGTTCATCGACATCGGGATGAAGAAGAACGCCTTCATCCACTACTGGGACATGATCCCCGAGGACACCATGCGCCTCGAGGTCGAGGAGGGCGGCGGGGGCGGCGGCGAGGGCAACCGCCAGCAGCGGCGCAGCAAGCAGCTCGCCTCCGAGATCCAGCAGCGGTTCCCGATCGGCTCGGAGATCGTCGTCCAGGTCACCAAGGGCGCCATCGGCACCAAGGGACCGCGCGTCTCGGCCAACCTCAGCGTCCCCGGGCGCTACCTCGTCATGATGCCCGGCTCGTCGCTGAAGGGCGTCTCGCGCCGCATCGAGGATCGCGACGAACGCGAACGCCTCAAGAAGGTCCTCGCCCGCCTCCCGGTCCCCAAGAACCTCGGGATCATCGTCCGCACCGCCGGCCTCGGCACCCGCCGCACCGCGTTCGCCCGCGACCTGCGCTCCCTCCTCGACATCTGGGTCCAGATCGAGACCGGCATCCGCGAGAAGCCCGCCCCCTGCCGCCTCTACCAGGAGCCCGACCTGATCGAGCGGATGATCCGCGACGCGCTCACCGAGGAGGTCGACCGCATCATGGTCGACTCGCGCGAGGAGTACGAACGCATCAAGGCCCTCGTCGCCCGCATCTCCCGGCGCGCCCGCGGCGCCCTGAAGATCTACGAGGGCGACGCGCCGATCTTCGAGTACTACGACATCGAACGCCAGATCGAGAACTCCTTCCGCCGCAAGGTGTGGATGAAGTCCGGCGGCTACATCGTCTTCGACGAGACCGAGGCGCTCGTCGCCATCGACGTCAACACCGGCCGCTACAAGGGCGGGAAGACGCAGGACGAGTCGATCCTCCAGGTCAACCTCGAGGCCGCCGAGGAGGTCGCCCGCCAGCTCCGCATGCGCAACGTCGGCGGGCTCGTCGTCATCGACTTCATCGACATGAAGTCCCGCAAGGACCAGGCCCAGGTCTACCGCCGCATGAAGGAGTGCCTGCGCAAGGACAAGGCCCGCACCAACGTCCTCCAGATCTCGCCGCTCGGCCTCCTCGAGATGACCCGCCAGCGCACCGACGAGAGCATCCGCGACACCGCCCTCGTCAACTGCCCCTACTGCGGCGGCCGCGGCAAGGTGAAGTCCGCCCTGTCGATGAGCGTCGAACTCCAGCGCCAGATCGCCGGCGTCATGCGCCGCCACCGCAAGCCGGGCGAGACCCTCGACCTGCGGATCGTCGTCAACCCCGTCATCCTCGAGCGCCTGCGCCGCGAGGACGAGGCCACCCTCGTCGCCATGGAGTCGAAGTACAAGGGCCGCCTGGGCTTCGTCCCGGACAACACCCGTCACATCGAGGACTTCACCATCCAGAACGCCGCCACCGGGGCCGAACTCTATACCACGCGCGAGGCGTGAGACTGGCCACGCGCATCGCGGGAGGCTATCGTACGCCCGATGTCACACGAACCTGAAACCGCCGGTCCGGCCCCGTGGCCGGACCTGTACCGCGCCATGCGGATGGCCCGCCGCATCGAGGCCACCGCCACCGACCTCGCGCGCCGCGGCGACGCCTCGTTCCACCTCGGCGGCGACGGCCACGAGGCCTCCGCCGCCTTCGCCGCGCTCCTCGGCCCGCAGGACTGGCTCCACCCGCACTACCGCGATGTCGCCCTCATCCTCGCGCGCGGCCTCCCCCCCTCCGCCTACCTGCACTCGCTGCTCGGCACCGCCTCCGGCCCGACCGCCGGCCGCGAGATGCCCCCCTTCCAGTGCGACCCGGCCCTGCACATCCTCAGCATGCCCACCCTCGTCGGCAACAACGCCCTCCAGGCCGCCGGCGTCGCCGCCGCCGTCCGCGACCGGCCCGGCGCCCCCGTCGTCTACTGCGCCCTCGGCGACGGCGGCTCGCAGGAGGGCGAGGTCCTCGAGGCCGTCGCCGAGTGCGTCCGCGCCCGGCTCCCCGTCCTCTTCGTCGTCCAGGACAACCGCTTCGCCCTCTCCACCCCGACCGCCGGCCGCACCTTCTACGACCTGCCCGCCGGACCGGCCGGCGCCTTCCTCGGCGTCCCGATCGTCCACGTCGATGGGCGCGATCCCCTCGCCCTCCACGCCGCCGTCGCGCCGCTCGTCGCCGCCATGCGCTCCGACCGCGCCCCGCGCATCGTCGTCATGCACTGCGAACGGCTCCTGAGCCACTCGAACTCCGACGACCAGTCCGTCTACCGCAGCGACGCCGAGATCGCCCGCATCCGCGCCGACGCCGACCCCGTCGCCACGCTGCGCGCCCGCCTCGCCGCCGGCCCGCTCGGCGCGCGGGGCGTCGACGCCCTCGAGGCCGCCGTCGAGGCCGACCTCGCCGCCGCCCTAGAGGCCGCCCGCGCCGCCCCCCGTCCCGTCCACGCCCCCGCCCGCCGCCCCCTGCCCGACGGCGCCGACCGCCGCTCGCGCGAGGCCCGCGGCGCGGACGCCGGCCGCACCCTCTCCATGCTCGAGGCGATGCGCGAAACCCTCCGCTCGCTGCTCGACCGCGATCCGGCCGTCACCCTCTGCGGACAGGACATCGCCGACCCCAAGGGCGACGTCTTCGGCGTCACCCGCGGCCTCTCCACCGCCTTCCCCGGCCGCGTCGCGAACGCCCCCCTCACCGAGAGCACGATCGTCGGCACCGCCGTCGGCCGCGCCCTCGCCGGCGGACGCCCCGTCGCCTTCCTCCAGTTCGCCGACTTCTTCCCGCTCGCCTACAACCAGCTCGCCGCCGAACTCGCCGCCATCCACTGGCGCACCAACGGCGCGTACGAAGCGCCCGTCATCGTCATGGCCGTCACCGGCGGCTACCGCCCCGGCCTCGGCCCCTACCACGCCCAGAGCCCCGAGGCCGCCATGGCCCTCGCGCCCGGCCTCGACGTCGTCGCCCCCGCCACCGCCGCCGACGCCGCCGGCCTGCTCAACGCCGCCTACGAATCCCGTCGCCCGACCGTCTTCCTCTACCCCAAGGCCCTCCTCAACGAGCGCCGCCTCGCCACCTCGCCGGACGTCGCCGCCCAGTTCGTCCCCCTCGGACGCGCCCGCACCGTCCGCTCCGGCCGCGACCTGACCCTCGTCGGCTGGGCCAACACCGTCGGCCTCTGCGAACGCGCCGCGGACGAACTCGCCCGCGCCGGCGTCGAGACCGAGGTCATCGACCTGCGCTCGATCTCGCCGTGGGACCGCGACCTCGTCGCCGCCTCCGCCGCCCGCACCGGCCGCCTCATCGTCGTCCACGAGGCCTCCGCCTTCTGCGGCGTCGGGGCCGAGATCCTCGCCGCCGTCGCCGAGTCGTCCACCGCCCCCGTCGCCCTCGCCCGCGTCACCGGCCCGGACTCCCTCCTGCCGTTCCATGCCGACCTCCAGCTCGAGGTCCTCCCCTCCGTGCGGCGCATCCTCGAACGCGCCGCCGCCATGCTCGACCTCGACCTCCGCTGGGAGAAGCCCGCCGACGACGCGCCCGGCACCCGCACCGTCCGCGCCGCCGGGTCGAGCCCGTCGGACGAGAACATCCGCATCGTCCGCCTCCACGCGAAGCCCGGCGACGCCGTCGCCGCGGGCGCCATCCTCGCCTCCGTCGAGGCCGACAAGGCCCCGCACGAGATCGCCGCGCCCTGCGCCGGCACCGTCGCCAGCCTCGCCGCCGCCGAGGGCGAGATCCTCAAGGCCGGCGCCCCCCTGCTGCGCCTCGCCGTCGCGGACGATGCCGCCTCCGCCGCCCCCGCCGCCGAAGTCCCCGTCATCCGGCGCCGCGCCCGCTCCGCCCGCACCGCCCCCGCCCTGCTCCGCCGCGACGAACGTCCCGTCGTCATCTCCGCCATCTGCCACACCACCGGCGCGCGCGAGGTCTCGAACGAGGAACTCGTCCGCTCCTACCCGGACTGGAAGCCGGAGGACGTCGTCCAGCGCACCGGCATCGAGCGCCGCTACTGGATCGGCCCCGGCGAGAACGCCCTCACCCTCGCCGTCTCCGCCTGCCGGAAACTCCTCGACCGCGAAGGCCTCACGATCGCCGACTTCAACGCCATCATCTGCAGCACCGGCACGCCGCTCTCGGCCACGCCCTCCCTCGCGTGCCGCATCCTGAAGGAACTCAACGAGCCCGGCGGGGCCGTCCAGATGCAGGCCCACGACGTCAACGCCGCCTGCACCGGCTACCTCTACGCCCTCCAGCAGGCCTGCGACATGCTCCAGCACAACCCGGATGCCCGCATCCTCCTGGTCACGTCCGAGACCCTCTCGCCCATGCTCGACCACTCCGACCCCGGCACCCTCTTCCTCTTCGGCGACGCCGCCACCGCCTCGCTCATCTCGCGCGAGTCCCGCCCCGGCGGCTTCAACCTGCGCGTCAGCCGGCCCGTCCTCTCCGCCCTCGGCGAGGAGGAGAAGGTTCTCTACGTCCCCGCCATCAACACCGGCGCCTACGTCGCGATGGACGGCAAGCGCGTCTTCCGCGTCGCCATCCGCAAGATGATCGACATGCTCGAGGGCGCCTGCGGCGCCGACGGGCTCTCGATCAACGACCTCTCCATGATCGTCCCCCACCAGGCCAACGAACGCATCATCGAGGCCATCCAGAAGGCGATCAAGTTCCCGACCGAGAAGGTCTTCTATTTCATCCGCGATTACGGCAACACCTCGTCGAACACCATCCCCCTCGCCCTCTCCGCCCTCATCCCCGGCCAGCCCGCCGGCTACAAGGTCGGCCTCACCGCCTTCGGCGGCGGCTTCACCTTCGGCGCCGCCATCCTCGAAGTGCTCTGAGGAGCCGAGGCCATGCTGACCCGCATCTCCCGACGCGACTTCCTCAAGGCCTCGGGCGCGGCCGCGGCCGCCGCCGTCTCCGGCTGCCGGCAATTCGCCCCGGCCTCCGCCTCCGCCCCCGCCCGGCGGTGGTTCAAGGGCAACCTGCACATGCACAACCAGTGGTCCGACGGCGAGCCCCTGCCGGAGTGGGCCGTCGACTGGTACAAGTCCAACGGCTACCACTTCATCTGCCCGTCGGACCACAACATCTTCCAGACCGACGCCCTCCGCTTCGACGGCTTCGGCTTCAACCTCCCGCCGTCGGATCCCGCCGCCTTCAAGGGCGAAACGTCGCTGTGGAAGATGGTCTCCCCCGCGGCCGGCTGGGCGAAGCTGACCCGGGCCCGCATCGACCAGGCCGCCGAACGCTTCGGCAGGGACTCCGTCCGCACCCTCGTCGTCGGCGGCCAGACCTTCGTCCGCATGAAGCCGTTCGCCGAACTCGAGAAGCAGTTCGTCGAGCCGGACAGGTTCCTCATGATCCCCGGCTTCGAGCAGACCGGCGGCTGCCCGGACGGCCGCCAGGTTCACGTCAACTTCATCAACGTCCGCGAGGCCTTCCCCTACATCGCCGCGGAACAGCCGGGGGAGATCCTCGAACGGACCTACGCCAGGGGCCGCGAACTCTACGGGAGAGACTACCTCTTCACCGCCAACCACCCGCTGTGGCGCTACTACGACGTCTCCCCGGCCGACCTGATCGCCCTGCCGCAGATCCGCCTCTTCGAGCTGAACAACAACGAGGTCACCGGCGGCTTCGACGCGCATCCCCGGGGCTGGACACCCGAGCGCTGCTGGGACATCGTCAACGCGCACCGGGCCGCGCACGACCAGCCTCTCCTGCTGGGGATGGGATGCGACGACCGCCACGTCTACGACGGTCCCGCGAAGGCGTGGTCCGTCGTTCGCGCCGCGAACCTCCGCGCGGGGGACCTGATCGACGCGATCGCGGCGGGCGACTTCTACGCCTCCAACGGGCTGGATTTCGCCGACATCCGCTTCGACGGCCGCACGCTCGCCGTCCGGATCGACGTCCGCGAGGAGGGTGCCCACCGCATCCAGTTCGTCGGCACGAAGCGCGGCTACGACCCGTCCCGCCGGACGGTCGACGTCGCCAAGGGCCCCCGCTGCCCCGAACGCAGGATCGACGTCTATTCCGACTCCATCGGCACGACCCTGGCCACGGTCGAGGGCACGGAGGGCGCCTACACCCTCAAGCCCGACGACCTCTACGTCCGCGCCCGGATCGTCCGGGTCTCCCCCGAACTCCAGCCCGACTGGAAATCCCGCCCCGCCGCCTGGTCCCAGCCGTACCGGTAGCCCTCCCGCGCCGTTGTCGTCATCTCGTCGCCCGGCCCGGACGAAGGCAAGCGCATGAGGACGAGGGACGAGGGGCGTGGGTCGAGGGGGCGTGTGAGAGTGGCTGGTGCCGGGAGGGCCGCCGGCCCCGGCGGCCGAACGAACGACCTGAAACGAACGCCCCGCCCAGCGTCCCGTTTGACAGCCCGTTCCGCAGCGACGTACCCTCCGCCCCATACGAAGAGTCCGCACGCCGGGAGACCGCGGACGCAGTGGATGAACCGATGCAAGGCGACGCACAGGTCCATCGGGCCGCGGATCCGGCGGGATCCCGCGGACTCGCTCCCATCGGCGGATCGTCCGTTCCCTGCCTCCGATCTCCCGCCGCATACCTTCGCACCCTCCGCGCCTCACCGGCTCCCCGCCCCTCGGCCCCGTCTGAGGCCTATCGCTTTCCCCTACTGCACCCACGAAACCAAGCGGGAAAAGTCATGAGGCCCGGCACATGATCCCAACCCTCCGACATCAATCATTTTCGGGCTCATTCGATGGTGGGCTTCCACAGGGGAAGGGCGCGAAATGGAAACACAGGACGCCCGTGTACCGAGTTCACCGATGATGCGGTTGATCTACAGGGCGGGCGACCTGATTGTGCGATACAAGCGGGTGGCGCTCATGGTTGCCGTAGTTGCACTCCTGGCTGAGGCGACCCGCGTCACCTGGAGAGGAAAGACCGGGGACTTCGGGCCCGTCATCGACGCTGTCAACCGACTGGCAGCGGGAGAACCGCTGTATGTCGGCAACGAGACCGGACCCACCTACCCCTATTCTCCGTTGTATGCGTTGTTGCTTCAGCCGCTTGGAATGCTTCCCGATCCGGCTATCCGGTTCCTCTGGTATCTTCTGACGTGGCTGTTCGTTGCTGGATCATGGAGTTTGACTGCACGGATTCTCTACGACCGCGAACGATCCGACGCTGCGGTTCCCAAGGGGTACTGGTTCCTTGCCGTTGCTCCTGTATCGTATTTCGCTTACTACAACGCGCTGAATGGTCAACCCACCCCCCTCATGATGTTCCTCGTCATCCTCTCCTACTACCTTGACCGGCAAGGACGACAATGGCTGGCGGGGATCGCGTTGGCGGCCTCCATGCTGATAAAACCATTCCCCGTCATCGTCCTCGGATTCTGCCTCTTGAGGAGACGATGGCTCACAATCCTCTCAACGGCCGTTGCATCGTGCGTCTTCCTGATCCTGCCCGTTCTCCGCTTCAAGGAGCACTATGTGGAAGTGCTCAACCGTTGGATGCAAGTCAATCGGCAGCAGCAGACCATTTACGACATTTCCGACTGGGGGCACCAATCGATCTCATCCTTCTGGTATCGAGCCTTTGGCCGACATCATCCCCCTCCTTTCCTCACAGATCCGGCTGATCCCGTCTTCTGGTTTGTCTGGCTGAGCATTGCCGCCCTGGTTGTCGTGACGGTATTGACGACGCTTGCCGCGGCGCGAACGGGGCGCCAACAGGATGAGCATGCCGCGTTCGCACTGTACCTCTTATGCTGGGCGTTGCTTCCGCCCACGAGCTGGAAGCACTACTACATTCTTCTTCTCTTCCCCTGCGCACTTCTTGCGAAAATCGCCCTTTCCAACGAGGCCGGCGGCAAGGCGAGCATGCGTGTCCTGGGCGCGCTCGTTGTCGGGCTCATTCTTCTGCACACGGATCTGCCGGGCGTGAAGCACACCTTCTATGAACTGTCCACGTGTGTCTTCATGGGACTTCTCGTTTTCGGGTTGCTCGCGGTGTTGGTGGCGAAGTCATTCATGGCCCAGCCATCGCCCTCGCTTGTACGAGCGACCCGCCACGGGTCGCTCGACGGTGAGGCGCAAGGTTCGGCACCTCGGCGCACGTCATGAAGGGACGAATGAAACACACAGAAATGCAAGTGCGGAGCTGTCGGATCCTGCTTTGCCTCTTCGCTTCGCTCTTGGGTCCGACGGGGTGCACCCCTCGCGAAGACCCGAGGGCCAGGGAAAGGGGACTCGCCTGCCTGCGGGTTCTGATGGCGGAGGACCTGCTGTCGCATGCACACGTCGAGGTGCCCAGCCTGGAGAACATCGCCATTCTCGGAGACGGGGCCGAGCCGTACCTTGGCCTTCGACTGTTTCCCGGCCAGAAGAAATGCAACGGAGGCATCCGAGCGGAAGTGAGCGTTGACGTGCCTCACCGGGAGGGCGACACCCTTCGCTACGAGTGGCGTTTCCGGGTGCCTGCGGACTTCCACTCCGACGCACCGAAGAACCGCTGGTGGGTCATCGGGCAGTGGCATGACCAGCCCGACACGAGCCGCGGCGAGACATGGAAGGGCTTCCCCTCGCGCAGCCCGACCGTTCTCATCGGCATCGGAGAGCACGACGGACGCACGGCCATCGGCATCGAGTACGGCCCTACCCAAGCGGAGAAGCGAGGCCCCCTCTTCATTGAACGCGGGACGTGGCATCCCATCGCGCTTGTCATCCGTTGGTCGCAGAAGGCCGATGGGAGGGCCGAGGTCTTCTTCGACGACATGACCCGGCCCGTCTTCACCCTTGACGGCCCCAACATGCACAATGGCTTCCAGCACTACTTGAAGCTCGGCATGTACCGGCATCCGGATATCGCCACGGACAACTGGATCCACCTCGCAGGACTGAAAGTGGCCTTCGTTACCAACCCTGTCGGCCGGCAAGCCCCGACGACCTTGCCGGAATGATGTCACGGAAGCCCCAAGAGACGAACCGCCGAGCCGGGGCACGGCAGCGAACGGCCTCTCCGCCGCCCGTTCGAGCGTCGCGGGCGCCCGCGAGCACACCGTGCGCCGCGCCGCCGCCGAGTCTGTCGATGAGCTTGGTCGTCCGCCTGGAGAGAGAGCAAACATGAAATCATCAACCGGCAGCATGGTGGCTGTTCTCACACTGATCACGGCGGCAATTGCATCGAGTCCGATCGCATTCCATCCTGCCGCGCCGCACGTCCCAGCAACCAAAGCCATAGAGATTGCAGACAAGTACGTGGGCGCAGCAACCCATTCAGCGCGCTACTGCTGCAGTGCCGTCCTGGATGAAGGGGGAATGGCACCCGCGCCACATGGGTCTTCCCGGCATTGGCATCTGCAGTATCAGGACGCCGGCGCCGAGCGCACCAACGTCCTGCACGTTTACGTGGCGATGGATGGGCAGGCGGGAAGTCAGGTGCCACCATTAAGCAGATGAAATGCGGCGAACCAAGGCGTGGAGCGTTCGCTTCACCCGCGGCGCGCCGGCAGCTGACGCACCCGGCCCGCAGCGGTTTCTGGTCCGCTCACCCATGACCATCGACCAAGAGATGAAGACAAGATTCAAGTTCGTTCGTACCCGCAGATACCTGGATGCCGATCTGGAACTGGTGCTGACGAAGACAACACAGGCGGATCCGGTGAAGAAGCATGTGCCGGGGTACGAGTTTGAGATGCGCCAGGCTGGCAAGACAGCCACGATCGGCAGCATTCGTTTGAGGATCGGCCGGACACGTCCCCTGGTCGGCTGGTGCGGACATGTGGGATACGGGGTCGACGAGAAGGCGAGAGGCAAACGCTATGCCGCCAGGAGTTGCAGGCTCATCTTCCCCCTTGCGTCCGCCCACGGACTGCAGACGCTCTGGATCACATGCGACCCGAGGAACATGGCATCACGCCGCACATGCGAAATTGCCGGGGGGACCTACGTGAACACGGTTCGCGTCCCGAAAGGGACGGAGATGTACGACCAGGGGCGACGATGGGTGAGAAGGTACCGATTCGATTTGAGAAGACTTCTGTCGAACGCACCACGGGCCTTCACGGATCGCGGTGGCTAACCGTGAAGTCTCCGCCTCCGCCTTTCGGGCTACGGCGCGGCACGCCCGCCTTCGCGCCCGCCTGACCGCGGGCGGCGGGACCGCGGCCCGACTGACCTCGCCGAAGTCCACCCCTGCCTTCGACACTCGACACTCGCCACCCGCCACTGTTCCCCCTCGCCCCTCGTCCCTCGCCCCTCGTCCCCATTCGGTTGTCCCCATTCGGTTGTCGTCTTCCGGCCCGCCCTCGACCCTCGCCCCCCGCCCCTCGTCTTCTGCCCCCATTCGTTTGCCCTCCTCCGCCAGCCACTCGCCACTTGCCACCCGTCACTACTCCCCCTCGCCCCGCCCAACCTTGACTTCGTCTGCGGCTTCCCACCATGCTGATCGCATGATGTCCGACAGGAACGCGCCCATGACGGACGCGCACACGGCGTCGCGCGGCACGTTGCGCTCCGCGCCGCCCGTGCCGCGGGCGTTTGACCTAGTCGCAACCGTGAGGAACAGGATGCTCAAGAGAATGATCCCGCTCGTTGCGGTACCGTGCTTCGTTTCGGCACCCGCGGATGGATCTGGGGGCGGGACAACAGACCCGGCCGTGCACCATCGACCCGCCGGGAAACCGGCGCCGAACGTGGCAGTGCTCTACAGCGACACGTTCCTCCTGCACGACACCGGACCGAACCACCCGGAGCGTCCGGATCGCCTGGAGCGGGTGGTCGCCCGCCTCAAGGGCGACAAGAAGCTCTCGGCGGGACTGGTTTGGCCGGAGTTCAGGCCGGCGACGATCGAGGCCCTCGAAGCCGTCCACGCCCAGGACTACCTCAGGCTGGTCGAACGAGAAGTCAAGGCCATCGGGGAACGCGGCATCGCCGACCTGAGCACCGGGGACACGGTGATCTCCCCGGGCACCTGGGAAGCGGCCACACTCGCCGCCGGGGCGGGGATCGCCGGCTGCGACGAGGTGATGTCCGGCCGGGTCTCGTCCGCCTTCGCGCTGGTCCGGCCGCCGGGGCACCATGCCTCACGCGCACGGGGCATGGGTTTCTGCGTGTTCAACAACGCGGCCATGGCTGCGCGGCATCTCCAGAAGCGCCACGGCATCCAGCGCGTGCTCATCGTCGACTTCGACGTCCACCATGGCAACGGCACCCAGGACATCTTCTACGAGGACGATTCGGTCTTCTACTTCAGCGTCCACCAGCACCCGCTGTACCCGGGCACCGGACGGCCGACGGAGACCGGCAAGGGCAAGGGGGCCGGCTTCACCCTCAACGTGGATCTTCCCGCCGGCGCCGGCGACCATGCGGCCCTGGACGCCCTGCGGAACAAGCTCAAGCCGGCCATGGAGAAGTTCAAGCCCGAGTTCGTCCTGGTCTCCGCGGGTTTCGACGGCCACAAGGGCGATCCTCTGGGCGGGCTTGCCTACAGCGACGACGGCTACGCGACCATGGCCGAAGTGCTCCTCGGCATCGCCGACCGCCACACCGCCGGGCGCATCGTGTTCCTCTTGGAAGGCGGCTACGAGCTGGAGAACGTCGCCCAGTCGGTGGCCCGGATTCTGGCCGTGCTGGTAGGGACGGAGGGACCGGAGATCCGGAACTCGCGAGGTTCAAGAGACTGAGGACTCCCACGGATCGCGGCAGCGAACCGTGAAGTCCCCACCTTCGCCCTTCGGGCCACGGCGTGGCACGCCCGCCTTCGCGCCCGCCGGACCGCGGGCGGCGGGGCCGCGGCTCGACTGAGCGCGCCGAAGTCCGTCCCTCCTGGTCCGCATTCGTTTGCCTTCCTCCGCCCCGCCACTCGCCACTCGCCACCCGCCACTGTTCCTCCTCGCCCCT
>VGWF01000013.1 GCA_016873715.1 Lentisphaerota bacterium
TCCGAAAAGACACACGATGGCCGCCCGCGGCCGCCGCGCCAGCCGGCCCCGCCGGGCGGTGGCCGGAGCGGGGCGGAGGGCGGAAGTCAGAGGGCGGAGGAAGACCGAGGGCCGATGGAAGAGCCTCCTTCGATCGGGCCGATTCACCGAAGCGATCCCGGCGCCGACGGAGCGGCGCCCTCCAGGGGCCCCTGATCGCCCGAACGGCCGGGCGAGCCGCCCGTCTTCCGCCGTGACGAATCCGCGGCGCTGGTGTATGTCTTCCCGTTTGAACATGGACGAGACTTCTCCATCCCGGGCGCCGTCACTGGCCGCCGCGCGCGAGCCCGAGGACGGCGGCCCGCCGGACGCCGAACTCGTCGAGAGCGCGCGCTCCGGCGACACCCCCGCCTACGAGATCCTCGTCCGCCGCTACCAGTCGCGCGTGCACGGCATGGTTTACAACATGACGTCGCACAAGCAGGACGCGGAGGACATCGTCCAGACGATCTTCGTGAAGGCCTACCGCGCGCTCGGATCGTTCGGCGGCCGCTCGTCGTTCTCCACGTGGCTCTACCGGATCGCGATGAACACCACGCTCAACCACCTGCAGCGGCGCAAGCGCCGCCAGGGCGAGATGAGCCTCGACGACCTCGACGAGGGGGCCGAGCGCGACCCGGCCTACGTCGAACTCGTCGCGCGGGAATCCCCGGTGCGCGACCTCTCCCTGACGGAGCTGCAAAAGAAATTGAACGCCGCGCTCCAGACGCTGTCGGAAGAACACAGAAGCGTGGTGGTGCTGCACGATGTCCAGGGGCTGCCGCACGACGAGATCGCAAAGGCGCTCGGGGTGAACGTGGGCACGGTCCGGTCGAGGTTGTTCTACGCCCGCCAGCTTCTGCAGGCCGAGTTAGCGGAGTTTGCGCCATGAACTGCGAAAGCGCCCGATTCGAGATCGCGACGGCGGAAACGGAGACCCGTTCCGCCGCCCTCGCCGCGCACCTGGAGCGCTGCCCGCCCTGCCGCGCCTACGCCGCGCGCGACGCCTCGGTTCGCAACCTCCTTGCGTTCAAGAGGAATGAAACGCCGGACGCCCATTTCGAAACCCGTCTGGTCGCCCGGGTTCGCGGCGAGATCGAGGGCACGGTTCCCACCCGTCGGTGGGTCCCGGCCGCGGCGATCGAGTGGTTCACGCCGGCGGTCCGGTGGGCCGTGGCCTCCGCCGCCATCGTGGTCGCGGCCGTCGGCTTCCTCCGTCCCGGCGCGGTGCCGGTGCCGGTGCCCGGGCTGGCGTCCGAGGCGCCGACGGCCCAGCCGATCTCCATGTTCGCCGACAGCAGGGCGCCGACGCTGATGACGTCCGCCGTCCCTCTGCTGGCCGTCATGACCAACCAGGGTCCGCCCATGCTCCGGCTGAGCCCGGGCGGCCCCGTCGAATACGGCACCGGGGGGACGGTTCCCGTCGGCCTGCAATACTGAGCTTCGATTCCGGCGCCGCGCGCCCCGCCCTCCAACCCAACCCCCCTCCCAAGGGGCGCGCGGCCCGGAATCCTCCCCCCGCCCCCGCACGTTGCGCTTGCCTCCGCCGCCGCGTTCGCGCGACTCTTCCGGCATGAACCTCAACCGCAGGTCGTTTCTCCGCAGGGTCGGCGGAGCCGCCGCCGGGTTGGGTGCAGCGTCATGGACGGCCGGCTGCGCAGGACTCGGACGAGGCGCCGCCGCCGCCGGGCTCCCGCACAGCACGCCCGAGGCGGAGGGCGTCTCGTCCGCCGGCCTCCTCGCCTTCCTCGACGCGGCGCAGCAGGGCGGCTACGAGCTGCACGGCCTGATGGTCCTCCGCCACGGCCGTGTCGTGGCCGCGGGCTGGTGGGCGCCGTACGGCCCGCAGCTCAACCACACGCTCTACTCGCTGAGCAAGAGCTTCACGTCGACCGCGGTCGGCTTCGCCGTCGCCGAGGGCCGGCTGTCGGTCGACGACAAGGTCCTGCCCTTCTTCCCCGAGGCCCGGCCGGCCGCGGTGAACGAGCACCTCGCCGCCCTGCGCGTGCGGGACCTGCTGTGCATGGCCTCGGGCCACGACAAGGACCCCACCCATCCCATCGTGAAGGAGGAGGACTGGGTCCGCGCCTTCCTCGGCTCCGCGTTCGCGCACCCGCCGGGCTCGCGCTTCGTCTACAACAGCGAGGCCACGTACATGTGCTCGGCGATCGTCCAGCGGCTGACCGGGCAGCGGATCCTCGACTACCTGCGGCCGCGCCTGTTCGAGCCGCTCGGCATCGACGGCATGACGTGGGAGGTCTGCCCGCGCGGCATCAACACCGGCGGCTGGGGGCTGAGCGTCCCGACCGCGGCGCTTGCGAAGTTCGGCGAGCTCCTCCGCCGGCGCGGCGAATGGCAGGGCCGGCGGCTCCTCCCGGCCGCGTGGGTCGACGAGGCGACGACGTTCAAGATCCAGCAGCCCATCCCCGCAGGCGGCGAGCGCAAGGACTGGCACCAGGGCTACGGCTACCAGTTCTGGCGCTGCCGGCACAACGCCTTCCGCGGCGACGGCGCCTACGGCCAGTTCATGGTCGTCCTGCCGGAGCAGGAGGCGGTGGTTGCCATCACGGCGGAGAGCAGGAACCTCCAGGGCGAACTCGACCTTGTCTGGGATCACATCCTCCCCGCCCTGAAGCCGCGGCCGCTGCCCGCCGATCCGCGCGCGCACGGCCGGCTGCAGGAGCGGCTCGCCGGCCTGGCGCTGCCTCTGCCCGCCGGCGCGCCGGCCGCGCCGGCCGCAACGGAAGTCCAGGGGCGGACGTTCCGCCTCGAGCCCAACGAGGCCGGCCTGCAGTCCGCGCGATTCGACCTCGGCGGCGGCGGCGGCCGCATGACGCTGACGGAGGGCGGCCGCGACCACGCGATCGACTTCGGCCTCGGCCGGTGGCGGACCGGCGAAACCGCCCTGCCGGGCACCCCGCCGCGGTTGATCTCCGGCGGCGCGCCGAAACCCGGCACGCCGGCGAAGACCGCCGCGGCGGCCGCGTGGAAGGACGCCCGCACGCTGGAGCTGGTCGTACGCTACGTCGAGACCCCGCACCGCGACACGATCGCGTGCCGGTTCGAGGATGGCGCCGTCCGGATCTCGTTCATGAACAGCATCGCCGCGATGGCGGCGAAACCGAAGGATCCCCGGCCGGACCTGGCAGGCCGGGCGTGACCGGCGCGCCGATCGGCGCCGGGGAAGGAGGCGGCATGAGCGACACGGTCAAGATCGCGGTCCTCGACAGCCTCGTCGAGGCGCAGAGCGTGGAGGCCGCACTCCGGGATCTCGGGATCCCGCACGTGATCCGCAGCTACGAGGACCTGGTCCTCGACGGGCTCTTCCTGGGCAGCAAGGGCTGGGGCCACGTCGAGGCGGCCGAGGAGCACCGCGCGGCCGTCCTCGCCGTGCTTGAGGATCTCCGGGCCTCGGGCGACCCGCCCGCCTGATTCACCCGTCCGTCCAACCGCCGGCCAGCAGCGCCGAGTGGCGGCGCAGCCAGCGCCGGTGCGCCGGGTAGTCCGGGCAGTGGGCGTGGACCAGCATCCAGAACGCCGTCGAGTGGTTCGGATGCACCCCGTGGGCCAGCTCGTGGACCACCACGTAGTCGAGGACCTCCGGCGGGGCCTGGATCAGGCGCCAGTTGAACGACAGCCCGCCCGCGCGCGAGCAGCTCCCCCATCGCGTGCGCTGCGCGCGGACCTGCATCCCGGCGGGGCGCACGCCCATCCGCGGCGCGTGCCGCGCGACGGCCGCCTCGAGGGCCGCCCGCGCCCGCGCCCGGAGCGTCCGCTCCAGCGCCTCGCCCTGCGGCAGCTCGTGACGGGGCACGGGACGGCCCTCCAGGAGCACGGTGCCGTCGGGACCCCGGGCGGTCGCCCGCGCCGCAGCCGCCCTCCGCACCTGCGCGATCACCCACGCGGCGTGCTCGTGCAGCAGCCGCAAGGCGGCGCGCTCGCCGACCCGGCGCGGACGGACCAGCGTGACGCCGTCGGGCCCGACCTGGATCCTGCACCGTCGCGCCCGGTCCGACACGCGCACCCCGACTTCGAGGTCGCGGCCCAGGCAGTTGACGCGAAGGACGTCCATGGGGCCGCATCCTACCGGAGCCTCCGCGCCGCGGCGACCGGAAGAAGCCCCCGGACACCCCGGCCCGGGCCCCGCGCACCAAACCGGAAACAGGCTGCAAGCGCCGGCCGCATCTGTCAGGATGCAGGGCCGGGCGGGCGGCGGACGTTTCGTGGAAGGACACACCGTGCGCGTGAACACCCTGCGCTTCATGGAGCGGTGGCGGCGGCGGATTCCGCCGCTGGCGGCCATCGTTCTCGCCGCGGGCGTGCGGGCGGCGGAACCGGAGGCGCCCCGGCCGATGGCGTCGATGTATCCCGGCGCACAGGCGCTGCGCGAGGCGGCCGGCGAGATCGTCTGCCTCGTCGACACGGAGCACCCGGACGACGTGCGGAAGAACCTCCGGGACCGGGCCCCGCGCCACCACCCGATGGAACGGATCCGGCTCTGCCTCGAACTTGAGACCGCAGGGCTGCCCTGCCTGCTGGTTCATGCCTCCATGGTGTCGACCGGGGACCTGGACCGCGCCGCCGTGAGGGCCGTGGTCCTCTGCGGACGCAATCGGAGTTCCGGCGCGGCGGCCGACGAGGCGCTCTTCGCGCTGATCCGCGGCTGCCGGAAGCCGCTGCTCGGCCTCGGCGGCGGACAGGGCCTGATCGCGCGGGCGTGGGGCGGAACGGTCGGCAACCTGCGGCGCCTCGCCCCCGGCGAGACCGATCCCGAACCGGGCTACGCGCCCGGACTTCTCAAGGAGACGGGGTTCACGGCGGTCCGGGTGTCCGGGCATGACCCGCTCTTCGAGGGGCTCGGCGGGACGATCGCCGTGATGCAGCGGCACAGTACGGAGATCCAGGAACTTCCGCCGGGGTTCCAGGTTCTCGCGTCGACCGACGCCTGTTCCGTGCAGGCCCTGCGCCACCGCGACCGGCCGGTCTACGGGGTGCAGTTCCTTCCGGAACGGTTCGACGAGGCGCACCCCGACGGGCGCCGCGTGCTGCAGAACTTCTTCGCGATCGCCGGCATCGACACCGCGCGGCGCCTGCCCGAGGCCCGCGCCGCCTTCCGGGAGCGGACGCGCGCGCTGGTGCGCGAGGTCTGCCGCGATCCCGCGGAGATGCTGCGGCAGGCGGAGCCCTTTGTGGCGCTGATCGACATGGAGGGCCCCGAGGCCGTCGCCAGCCCCGTCCGCGGCAGCGGAACCGGCAGGACGCACGCCGGAAAGATCGCCGAGTTCCGCGCGCGCATCGAGGGCGAGCTGGCGGGCCTTCCGTGCGTGGTCGTCCACTACGCCGAGGTGCGGACGGAGCACTTCGCAAGCCCGAAGCTGCGGGCGGTCGTGCTGTCGGGCGCCGCGTCGCCCTCCGTCGAGCCGATGCTCCACGATCTGTACGCGGTGATCCGGGATGCGCGCGTGCCGGTCCTGGGCATCTGCGCGGGCCACCAGCACATCGCGAAGGCCCACGGCTCCGCCGTCGCCTCCATGCGCCCGCTCCGGAAGGGGGAGACGGACCCGAATCCCCGGTATCACCCCGGCCTGTTCAAGGAGTGGGGCTTCCTCCCGGTTCGAATCGCGCGGCGCGATCCGCTCTTCGAGGGGTTGCCGGACACGATCGTCGTGCAGGAGTACCACGTGGCCGGGGTCCGCTCGCTCCCGGAGGGGTTCGACCGGCTCGCCGGAACGGACGAATGCGAGATCGAGGCCTTCCGGCGCCGCGACCGCACGGTCTACGGCATCCAGTTCCACGCCGAGTGTTACGACGACGATCATCCCGACGGACGGCTCGTCCTGCAGAACTTCTTCCGCATCGCGGCGGAGCGGGCGGAGGCGCCGCCGTAGCGGCCGGAGTACGCGCCCGCCGCGCCGTGGGCCGGACGTCCGCGGACGCTCCGGCGCGGGCCGCGCCTAGCTCCCGCGCCACGGCGGGATGCCGGACTCCGCCGCCACGGCAAGGGCGGCGGCGACGTCGTTGGCGAGGGGGAAGTCGATGCCCGCCTTCCACTGGCGGCGCAGGCCGTCGGGCGTCTCGTCCTGGAAGTAGTTGATCCTCACGCCGGCCGCCCGAAGCATCTTCACGACGTCATCCGGGATCCCGCCCTTGCCGAGGATCTGGATGAAGTCGGCCTTCATGGCGATCGTGGCCTTCGCGTAGTCGAGGGAGCCTCCCTGCCGCTCCATGTTGCAGATGAGGATGCCCGGCACGGCGGCGCGCGCGCCGCGGGCCGCGTCGGCCGTGGCGGCAAGGAACGCCTGGTGCAGCCGTCCCGCCCGGGCGATCGCCCGGGCGGCGGCCGCGCCGGTTTCCGCCTTCCCCTTGAGATGGCAGTTCAGCCACACGGTGCGGGGCATGACCGCGAGCGCCTCCTCGAACGTGGGGATGCGGGTTCCGGCGAAGCGCGGGTCCTTCCGGATCCCGGCGTCCAGCGTGCGGATCGTCTCGAAGGGGAGATCGGCGACCGTGCCGCGGCCGTCCGTGGTCCGGTCCACGGTGGCGTCGTGCATCAGCACCAGAACGCCGTCGGACGTGGGCTGGACGTCGAACTCGATCATGTGCGCGCCGAGCCGGACGGCCTCGGCAAAGGCCGGGAGCGTGTTCTCCGGGTGGGTCGACATCGCGCCGCGGTGCGCGCACACGCCCCGCTCCGGCATCCGGACCTCCCCGGCGCCCGCGCCCCCGACGCACGCCATCCACCCGGCCAGGACCGCGACTCGGACACCGGGGGCGGGACTCATGGATTCACCTCGTCCGCCGCCCCGCTAGGCGATCCCGTCCGGCACCCGCATCAGGGTCCGCAGTTCCTCCCGGCGGCGGACGGCGGTGAGGGCGGCCTCGCAGACGGCGCGGATCTCCAGCAACACGTCCTCGGTGATGCGCTGGTCGCGGGCATCCTCCATGATCAGCCCGGCGAAGGCCCTCCGGCTCCGGGCCAGCATCTCGATGGCGACGCGCATCGTCTCCTCGGGCGTCGGCGCGAAGGGTTCGGGCTCCACCTTGGGCTTGACGCCCAGCCTGGCCTTCTTGTCGACATAGGCCAGGGCGAGGCGCCGCTGCAGGCAGTCGGGCTGTTCACGGATCGCCTTGCGTATCTGACCACAGGCCGCTTCATCGTCCCGCGCAAAGGCATCCACCCATGCCTCGCATTGGTCCTTGAAGGCGCCCAGTTGCGCGGCTTTCGGTCCCGGTATCTTGAAGCCCATCCTACCCCCGATCCTGATTGAGCTGGAGCTGGGTTCCTTCGTCTGGTGCTCGGGGGGGGACTTGAACCCCCACGCCTTGCGGCACATGCCCCTCAAACATGCGTGTCTGCCATTCCACCACCCGAGCAGCACGAAGACGAACGAAGGCGGGCGCGGGAGGACCGCGCGGACGCCGACCGAGCGGGAGACTACCCGGCGGCGACCCCGTTCGCAAGCGGATTCCCGGCGGCCAGGCGGGCGAAGGCCGCGTCGAGATCCTCGCCGCGGTCGAGCGCCGCGACGAGCGCCGCCGGGGTGTGGGCGTCGCGCCGGAGGTCGGGCATCACCGCCGCGAGGTGCGTGCGCAGCGCGGCGCGGTCGTTCCACGCCCGGGTCACGTGCGCGGCGACGGCATCGACGGAGAAGTCCTCGAAACCCAGGCTGCGCTCGCGCAGGCCGATGCGGCTGTAGTAGTGGTGCACCTTCGGCTGGTAGGCCAGGCCGCAGACGGGCGTCTCCTCCGACGAGCCGAGGATCATCGCGTGCAGCCGCATGCCGAAGAGCAGGCCGACGCGCCGGAGCACGCCCTTGATCTCGACGTGGTTGTGCTCGACGTTCGTGACGATCCCCGCCGGCCGGACCTTCTTCAGGCGCCCCATCAGCTCGCGCGTGATCGGCACGTCCGCATGCTGCGTGCAGACGAAGACCATCCGCGCGCCGGTCGTCCCGCCGACACGGTCGAGGGCCTCGGCGTAGATCCCCAGGAAGCGTTCGCGCGTCAGCGGCTCGCGCCCGGTGCCGGCCCACGAGTCGAGGTAGTGGTTGATGTTGACCGCCATCAGCGGCGCGCCGGCGTCGGGATCGGCCCCGGCGGCGCGCAGGATCGCGTCGGCGCGGGCGTCGTCGCAGGCGGGGGCGTTGATGGCGGCGTCGGCCGTGACGAGCAGCCGCGGGTTCTTCACGCCGATGTCGAGGAGCACGTCGCGCGAATCGGCGTCGCGCACGGTGATGAAGTCCATGACCTCCATCAGCTCGCGCAGCATCCGCCGGCCGGCCGGCGTCGTGACGGGGCCCGTCCCGACGTTGTAGCAGGCCATGCGCTTCCCGCGCCGCTTCGCCGCGGGCAGCAGGAGGCGGAGGGTCGACAGGAAGTTGAAAAGCGGATTATAAAGGGCGCGGTCGAACAGGATCGCGTCGAAGATCAGCGAGATGTCCGCCCGGCAGACCGAGCGCCACGTCGGAAGACCGAGCATCTTGACCGACAGGTTCCACGGCAGCATGCCGACCGGGACGGCGCCCTCGGGGTAGTTGTTGCGGACGTAGGACGGGCAGATCGTCGGGATCTCGAAGCGCAGCGTGCGGCCGCAGGTCGCGTTGACGGACGCCTGGATGGCGGCCATGAGGGCGGCGTCGCCGGCGTTCCGGCCGGACGACGAGCCCAGCAGCGTGACGGTGCGGATCGAGCCCGCGGAATCGTTGAAACTCATGCGGCCGAATGCTATCGGCCCTCGGGAAGGAAGGCAATGGCGGAGACAACCACGGGGGGCGCCGGCCGATCCTGGCGCCGCATCGTGCTGGTCCTGGCCAACGTCGCCATGACGGCGGCGATCTTCGGTTATCTCTTCCGCCACATCCGACCGGGCGAGGTGCTCGCCCTTCTCCGCAACCTGGACCTCCGCGCGGTGGCCATGTTCGTGGTCCTGTCCCTGGGGGCCAGCCTGTTCCGCCTGTGGCGCTACCGGATCCTCCTGCGGCTCTCGGGCTACGACGCCCCGCCGCTGCCGCTGTTCCTGATGGTGCTGGTCCGCAACGCGTTCTCGGACCTCCTGCCCGCGCGGCTGGGGACGCTGATCGACGTCTACTTCTTCACCACGCGCCTCGGCGTCCCCTTCCCCGCCGCCGCCTCGTGCTTCTCGCTGACCTTCATCTTCGAGATCCTCGCCCTCGCCCCGCTGATCGCCCTCGCCGCGTGGCGCGCGGGCGCGGCGGGCACGCTGCCGGCCGGCGGCCTGCTGCTGGGCGGCCTGATCCTGCTGGCGGTCACCGGCGGCCTCGTCGCGCTGATGCCCTGGGGCTTCGGCCTCGCGGCGCGGCTGGCGGAGCGCCTGCTGCCGGCGCGCTGGGCGCTGCGGCGATGGGTGTCGGAAACGCTCGGCGCCATCGGCGGCGAGGTCCGGCGCGTGCAATCGGCCGGGCTGTACGGGCGCGTGCTGGCGCTCTCGGTGATGCTGCGCGTCGCGAAGTACGCCTCGCTCTACGTCTTCCTGTTCGCGCTGCTCGCGCCGATGGGATACACGTGGGCGCAGCTCGACGCGCCGCGCGTGTTCCTCGGCCTGTGCGCCTCGGAGCTGGCGGCCAGCCTGCCCGTCTCCGGCATCGCCGGCTTCGGCGCCTACGAGGGCGCGTGGGCGGCCGTGTTCCAGTTGCTCGGGTTCCCGAAGGACATCGCGCAGGTGACCAGCGTCGCGCACCACCTCTTCACGCAGGCCTACGGCTACGGGCTCGGCGGCCTGGCCCTCGTCGCCCTGCTGCTGCCGGTCTGGCGGCGGATGCGCGCCGCGCCGGCCGCGACGCCCGTCCGCGACCGCCCGGTCGCCTTCTACGCGAAGGTCGCCGCGACGGTCGCCGTCCTCGCCGCCGCCGAGCTCGCGCTTGCGGTCCTGCCCGCGCCGCGCGCGCACGCGGGCGGCGCGACCGACCGCCCCGGTCCCGCCGACGCCGCGCGGCGCGCGGACTTCGCCGCGGCCTTCGGGGGCGACCTGCTCTTCGACAGCACGCGCTCCGGAACCTTCGGCGTCTGGCGCATGTCGGCCGACGGCCTCCGCGCGGCCGCCGTCGCCGACACGCCGGCGCACGAGATGTACCCCGACCCCTCGCCCGACGGCCGCTGGATCGCCTACGCGCGCGCCGCGACCCTCGCCGCGAAGTCGCCCAGCGAGATCCGCGTCTGCCGTCCGGACGGCTCGGACGACCGCAAACTCGCCGACAACGGCACCTTCCCGACCTTCGGTCCCGACTCCGCCACCGTGTACTTCGAGCGCGACCGCCTCCGCGTGATGGCCGGTCGCCTCGACGGCGGCGAGCCCCGCGAGGTCTTCCCCGGCCCCCATCGCGGCTGGCGCCATCACGTCGTGAAGCCGCGCGTCTCGCCCGACGGCCGCCGGGTCTCGTTCATCTCCAATCGCGGGAGCATGATCGGCTGGAGCGCATGGACCGCCGATCTCGCGTCCGGCGAGGCGGCCCGGCTCGGCGCCGGCTGCCAGCCCGGCTGGTTCCCGGACGGACGGCGCGTCGTGCACGTCGTCGAGAAGGGCATGAAGGCCTCCACCGGGATCGTCGCGCGTGATCTCCCCGCCGGCCCGCTGGCGGTTCTGCAGGATGCCGGCGACCCGCTCGGCCACGAGTACTTCCCCACCGTCACTCCCGACGGCCGCTGGCTGCTCTGGGGCGCGTGCCGCCCCGGCCAGCACGACCACCTCAGCCCGAAGTCCAACTACCAGGTCTTCGCGCGGGCGCTGCCGGACGGCGCGGCCGTCCGCCTCACGTTCGACGGATGGAACAACCGGTGGCCGAAGCGCATTCCCGCGCCCGGCGCCGGAACGGAAACCAGCACGAAAGGGAGCGGACCATGAAGATGAAGCGGCGGGAGATCCTGGCGGGTGCGATGGGCGCGGCGGTGGCGGGCGCGGCGGGAACGGTCCGGGCGGCGGATCCCGCCCCGGCGAAACGCCTGCGGCACGTGGTGCTCTTCAAGTTCAAGGACGGCGCGGCCGAGGCCGACATCCGCGCGGTCGAGAACGCGTTCCGCGGCCTCGCGGTGAAGATCGACCTGATCCGCGAGTTCGAGTGGGGCACCAACAACAGCCCCGAGGGCCTCTCGCAGGGCTTCACCCACTGCTTCTTCGTCACCTTCGCGACCGCCGAGGCGCGCGACGCCTACCTCCCGCACCCCGACCACAAGGCCTTCGTCGACGTGCTCAAGCCCGTCCTCGACAAGGTCCTCGTCGTCGACTACTGGGCGAAGCCGTGAGCCGCCGCACGGGGATCGCGGGGGGGCGCGCGCAGGCCGCCGCCCCCGCGCTGGCCTTCCTGCTCGCCGCGACGGCGCAGGCCGCCGCGCCGGCGAAGCCGAACATCCTGTTCGTCTTCTCCGACGACCACTCGCTGCAGGCGATCGGCGCGTACGACACCTGGCTCTCGCCGTTCTGCCGCGAGCAGAAGGTGACGCCGAACATCGACCGCCTCGCCGGCGAGGGCGCGCTGTTCCGCAACAGCTTCTGCGGAACCTCGATCTGCTCACCCAGCCGCGCGGCGATCCTGACCGGTCTCCACGGCCACGCGAACGGCGTGCCGAACCTCGGCATGACCGTCTGGCCGGGCACCTGGATGTTCCCGGACGCCATGCGCCAGGCCGGCTACCAGACCGCCGTGATCGGCAAGTGGCACCTCGGCAACCTGCCCGAGGGCTTCGACCACTGGCGCGTCCTCCCGGGCCAGGGCGCCTACTGGAACCCCGCCATGACCGGTCCCGACGGGCCGGAGAAGAACACCGGCTACGCGACCGACGTCATCACCGACAAGGCCCTCGCGTGGCTCAAGGGACGCGACCCGGCGAAGCCGTTCCTGCTGATGGTCCACCACAAGGCGCCGCACCGGAACTGGACGCCGCCGCCGCGGCACTACGGCTGGCTGGCCGACGTGAAGATCCCGGAGCCCGCGACGCTGCTCGACGACTACGCGACCCGCGCCTCGCCGGCCCGCACGCAGAAGATGGAGATCGGCCGCGACATGACGCTCGAGAGCGACCTCAAGGTCGTCCCGCCCGACAAGGGCGCCCGCCCCGTGCCGCCCGAGGCCGCCGCCGCGTGGGACGCCGCGTTCAAGGCCCGCAACGAGGCGTTCCTGAAGAACCCGCCGGCGGGCGAGGCGCTGACGCGCTGGAAGTACCAGGAGTACATGAAGGACTACCTCCGCTGCGTGAAGGCGGTCGACGAGAGCGTCGGACGCCTCCTCGACGCGCTGGTGGAGGCGAAGGTCGACCGCAACACGGTCGTGATCTACTCGTCCGACCAGGGCTTCTTCATGGGCGAGCACGGCTGGTTCGACAAGCGCTGGATCTACGAGGAATCGATCCACATGCCCTTCATCGTCCGCTGGCCCGGCGTCGTGAAGCCCGGCAGCCGGCCGGACGCGATGATCCAGAACATCGACTACGCCGCCACGCTCGTGGAGATCGCCGGCGGCAAGGTCCCGGACGGGCTGCACGGGCGGTCCTTCCTGCCCATCCTGCGCGGGGAAACGCCGTCCGACTGGCGCACGAGCGTCTACTACCGCTATTTCGATCCCGGCCATGGCGTCGCCGCGCACTACGGCGTCCGCACCGCGGGCCACACGCTGGCGTACTACCCGAAGACGGACGAATGGGAGCTCTTCGACCTCGCGAAGGACCCGGCGCAGGTGCGCAACATCGTCGGCGACCCCGCCGCGGCAACGACCGTGGCGGACCTCAAGGCCGAACTCGCCCGGCTGCGCACTCTCTACCGCGACGACGGCTCCATCCAGCCGCCGGCCGACGCCGCAACCGGCAAGGCGAAACGACCCGGGAAGAGGACGTGAGACGCTGGGATGCGCTGACGTTCACGCGGGATCCGGGGTGCGGCACGGGTAGCCGCGGGGCTACGACCCGCGGCGCCGCGACGACCGCCACCCTCCTGGCACCCGCCGCGCCCACACGCGCCACGTCGTAGCCGTGGCGCCACCGGGGAGGGACAGAGAAGCTCGGCCCGTGGTGAGGCACGGGTAACCGCGGGGCTACGACCCGCGGCGCCGGGGCGACCGCCATCCGCCTGGAATCCGCCGCGCCCACACGCGCCACGTCGTAGCCGTGGCGCCACCGGGGAGGGACAGAGAAGCTCGGCCCGTGGTGAGGCACGGGTAGCCGCGGGGCTACGACCCGCGGCGCCGGGGCGACCGCCATCCGCCTGGAATCCGCCGCGCCCACACGCGCCACGTCGTAGCCGTGGCGCCACCGCGGAGGGACACGGAAGCTCGGCCCGTGGTGGGGCACGGGTAGCCGCGGGGCTACGACCCGCGGCGCCGGGACGACCGCCACCCGCCTGGCATCCGCCAAGTCCCACGCACGCCACGTCGTAGCCGTGGCGCCACCGGGGAGGGACAGAGAAGCTCGGTCCGTGGTGAAGCACGGGTAGCCGCGGGGCTACGACCCGCGGCACCGGGGCGACCGCCACCCTCCTGGCATCCGCCGCGTCCCACGCACGCCACGTCGTAGCCGTGGCGCCACCGCGGAGGGACAGAGAAGCTCGGTCCGTGGTGGGGCACGGGTAGCCGCGGGGCTACGACCCGCGGCGCCGCGACGACCGCCATCCGCCTGGAATCCGCCGCGTCCCATGCGCCACGTCGTAGCCGTGGCGCCACCGCGGAGGGACGGAGAAGCTCGGCCCGTGGTGGAGCTCGGGTAGCCGCGGGGCTACGACCCGCGGCACCGGGGCGACCGCCACCCTCCTGGCACTCGCCGCACCCCATGCGCCACGTCGTAGCCGTGGCGCCACCGGGGAGGGACAGAGAAGCTCGGTCCGTGGTGAGGCACGGGTAGCCGCGGGGCTACGACCCGCGGCACCGGGGCGACCGCCACCCCCCTGGCATCCGCCGCGTCCCACGCACGCCACGTCGTAGCCGTGGCGCCACCGGGGTCAGTGCACCACGCCGTTGCTGCAGAAGCTGACCGCGATCTTCGCGTTCTTCGTCCGCTTCGTGCATGCCTCCAGCGCGTTTCGCTCGGCGTCCGCGCGATTGCCGGCGTGACCCCAGCCGAAGACGCCCTTGTCGTCGCCCAGGGCCAGGGCGAGCCAGCAATCCTCGGCCTGTGCGACGACCTTCGCGTCCGGCGCGTTGCAGTATCGAACCGCCTTGAACGGAGCCTCGCGGGCGCCCCCGGTGGAGTATCCCCAGCGGCCGGTGGACTCGGAAAAGGCGATCGCGCCGCCGGTCCGCATCTGGCGTGCGTCGATGCTGTAGACGACCCTGGGTTTCGCCACGCCCTGCTTGGCGGCCCCCTCAAGGGCGAACCGTTCGGCCGCGGCCTGGTCCGGCCCCCAGCCCACGCCCCACTTGAAGTCCTTCGACTCCTTCGGATCTCCCAGGGCCAGCGCGCACCAGCCGTTGGCGCAGAGGACAACGGTGCGCGCGTCCGGGGCATTGCACTTGTCGCGGGCCGCGCGGGACGCGACGTCGAAGGCGATGTAGGAGCAGCTGGCGGCGTACTTGTGCGTGGACGGCGATACGGCGATGGCGGCCCAGTAGTCGGTCTTGTCCCAGTCGGAGGCGTCGCGCCGATTGCGGTCCTTCCACTCGACGTATCCCTGCACCGGCCCGTCGGCCGGGGCGCGCCGGTTCCAGACGTCGGCGGGCACCGCGTTCTCGATGAGGTCGACGCCGGGCGCCGGGCCCGTGAGGATCCACACCGCCAGAGCGACCGGCAGGAACCGCGTGTTCATGGGCATTCCCCTCCGGATGTATCCCACCGGAGCCGGCGCACCGCAACCCGCCGTGCGTCGCACCCATCCCGACCCTGCACCCGCACGGCGGGCGTTCGCGGCGGAGGCCGTCCCGGCCCGGGGCCATTCTACCCCACGTCCCGCCGACACGGAACCCCATCCCGGCGCCCGCGATGCCCGGCCCCGCCGTTCTGCGCGAGGGGGACACCGACGTTGTGCCGGTGGCAGCACGGGTAGCCGCGGGGCTACGACCCGCGGCGCCGGGACGACCGCCATCCGCCTGGCACCCGCCGCGTCCCATACGCCACGTCGTAGCCGTGGCGCCACCGGGAAGCTCTATGCGCGCCTCCATTCGGTTGTCCCCATTCGGTTGTCATCCTCCGGCCGGCCCGCCGGTCCGTCACGAATCCGGCGGCCGCTTCGTGCTTTCCGCGGCGCTTCCGCCGTGACTTCGGGTCCGGAATTGGCTATTGGCGATTGGCTGTTGGCCATGCGGGCGGAGCCCGCGCCGGAGTGAGATCATGATCGCCGCCGAACTGGTCGCCACGGGCACGGAACTTCTCATCGGCCGCACGGTGAACACGCACGCGCAGCGGCTCGGGCGCGCGCTGTCTCCGCTGGGGATCGCGCTGGAACGCGAGACGACGCTGCGCGACGACCGTCCCGCCATCGCCGCGGCGGTGCGCGCCGCGCTGACGCGCTCGCAGGTGGTCTTCGTCACCGGCGGCCTCGGGCCGACGTGCGACGACCTGACCCGCGAGGCGCTGGCCGACGCGCTGGGCCGGAAGATCGTCCGCGACACCGCCGCGCTGTCCCGGATCCGCGCCCGCTGCGTGCGCCTGGGCCAGTCCATGACCGACTCGCGCGCGCGCCAGGCGGACATCCTCGAGGGCGCCGCCGCCCTCTCCAACTCCGTCGGCGCCGCGCCGGGCCAGCGGATCGAGCTCGGCGGCGGACGCGTCCTGCTCGTGCTGCCAGGCCCGCCGCGCGAATTCGAGGCGATCCTCGCCGAGCACGTCCTCCCCTGGCTGCGCGGGCACCTGCATGCGCCCGTCGCGCCGGAGCGGATCCTGATGGTCTGCGGGCTGGGCGAGTCCGACGTCATCGAGCGCTTCGCGGCGGCCGGTTTCGATCCCGCCCCGCTCGACCTGGCCTACTGCGCGGGGCCGGGCCAGCTCGAGGTGCGGCTGACCGGAAAGCCCGGCGAGGAGTCCGTCGTGACATCCGCGGCGGCGCGCGCGCTGGCGGTCCTCGGCGACCACGTTTACGCGGAGTCCCGCGAGGATCTCGTCGCCGCCGTCGGCCGCCGCCTCGAGGCGCGCGGGGCGACGGTCGCGACGGCGGAATCGTGCACCGGCGGACTCGTCGCCCAGGTCCTCACGTCCGTCCCCGGCAGCTCGGCGTGGTACCGCGGATCGATCGTCGCCTACGCCAACGACGCGAAGACCTCGCTCCTCGGCGTGCCGGCCGACCTGATCGCGGCCCACGGCGCGGTCAGCGAACCGGTCGCCCGCGCGATGGCCGAGGGCGCGCGCCGCGCGCTCGGGACCGACTTCGCCCTTGCGACGACCGGCGTCGCCGGGCCCGACGGCGCGACGCCGGAGAAGCCGGTCGGCCTGGTCTGGTGGGCGCTGGCCGACGCGAAGGGGACGGTCGCCCGCACGCGGCGGTTCCCCGGCGACCGCGACCTCATCCGCCGCTGGACCGCCCAGTACGCCCTCGACCTGCTGCGCCGCCGTCTCGACGGCACGGCCTGAGGGGTTTCGAGTTCCACGGTTCCGGTTTCACGTTCGAGGCGGAGGACGAGGCCCCGGGCCGTCGTGCAACTTGGTCGAAGAAAGTTCCGGAATTCCGGACGGCGGTTTCCTTCCCTAGGATGAGATGAGCGCATCGGATCCAATCCCGGCGGCGAGGGGCGACGAAGTGTGGCGGCTGTTCGTCGGCCTCCGTCTCGACCCCGGAACACGGGCGTCGCTGGTGCGGGCGCAGGGGCGACTGCGGCGCGCCGGGGCGCGGGTTTCGTGGGTGAAGCCGGAGAACCTGCACCTCACGCTGGCCTTCCTCGGCGACACCTTCGCGGCGCGCGTGCCCGGGCTGACGGCGGCGCTCGATGGCGCGGCGGGGGGCGTCGCCCCGTTTGATCTTGAGATCGCCGGGCTCGGCGCCTTCGGAAGCCCGCGCTCGCCGCGGGTGATCTGGGCGGGCGCGGCGTCGGTCCCGCCGGGCCTGACGGCCCTCCACGAGCGGGTTTCCGCCGCGCTGCGGGCCTGCGGAGTGCCGCTGGAGACGCGGCCGTTCGCGGCCCACGTGACGCTTGGTCGCGTGCGGTCGGCGCACGGCGCGGAGGCGTTGACTTCGGTCCTCCGGTCCCCTATGAATCCACCGCCCGGGGGGCGGCTGGTGGTGGACCGGGCGGACCTGATGCGAAGCGAACTGGGGCCCGGCGGGCCGGTCTACACCGTCCTGCACGAGTCCCTCCTGAAGGAATGAGGCATCCCATGGCAAAGGCAGCGAAGAGTTCGGGCGACGAGGCCGCGAAGGGACCGGGCAAGGAGCTTCCCTCGGCGCTCGCCAACGTCCTGGCGCAGATCCAGAAGGAATACGGCGACGGCGCGATCATGCGCCTCGGCAACGAGGAGAGCGCCGTCCAGGTGCCCTGCATCCCCACGGGCGCCCTGACGGTCGATATCGCGCTGGGCATCGGCGGCGTCCCGCGCGGCCGCATCATCGAGGTCTTCGGCCCCGAATCGTCGGGCAAGACCACCCTCGTGCTGCACATCATCGCCAACGCGCAGAAGAACGGCGGCATGGCGGCGTTCATCGACACCGAGCACGCGCTGGATCCCGCCTACGCGAAGCGGATCGGCGTCAACCTCGACAACCTGCTGGTCTCCCAGCCGGACTCCGGCGAGGAGGCGCTGAACATCGCCGACCAGCTCGTCCGCAGCAACTCGCTCGACGTGGTCGTGGTCGACTCCGTCGCCGCGCTCGCGCCGAAGGCCGAGCTCGAGGGGCAGATGGGCGACAGCTTCGTCGGCCTGCAGGCGCGGCTGATGTCGCAGGCGATGCGCAAGCTGACCGGCGCGATCAACCGCTCGAAGACCTGCTGCATCTTCACGAACCAGATCCGCGAGAAGATCGGCGTGATGTTCGGCAATCCCGAGACGACGCCAGGCGGGCGGGCGCTCAAGTTCTACGCCTCGGTCCGCCTCGACGTCCGCCGCATCGGCACGATCAAGGATTCCGCCGGCGTCGCGATCGGCAGCCGCGTGAAGGTCAAGGTCGTGAAGAACAAGGTCTCGCCGCCGTTCACCGAGGGCGAGTTCGACATCCTCTACGCCGAGGGCATCTCGTGGACCGGCTCGATCATGGACGCCGCGATCGCGGCGGGCATCGTCGAGAAGCGCGGCTCGTGGCTCTCGTGCGAGGGCCAGCAGCTCGGCCAGGGCCGCGAGGCGGCCGCCGCCGATCTGAAGAAGAACCCCGACCTCCAGGCGATGCTGATCGAGAAGATCAAGGCGAAGCACAGCGCGACCGGCCCGAAGGTCGCCGCGCCGTCCGCCGAGTAGGTCCGCGGGCCTTCCAAGGGTTGGACGTCCGCGACGCGGCGGCTTCCAACCCTTGGAAACCCGGGGAGCCGGCGCTAGGGCTTCGGCCGGACCGCGTCGGCCGCGTTCTGGAGCGCATCGGCCGTGGCGCCGGCCGCCTTCTGCGCCGCTTCCTTGGTCGCATCGGCCGCCTTGCCGGCGGCTTCCTTGGTGGCCTCGGCCGCCTTCGCGGCCGTTTCCTTGGTGGTCTCCACGGCCTGGCCGACCGCATCCTTGGTGGCGTCCGCCGCCTTGCTCACGGCCTCCTTGGTTGCATCCGCCGCCTTCGCGGCGGCGTCCGCGGCCGTGCCGGCAGCCTGCTCCGTGGCCTCGACCGCCTTGGTGACGGCCGATCCGACGGCTTGGCCGACCTTCTCGGCGACGGCGGAGGCCGCCGCGGCGGGCTCCGGCTTGGGTTCGGCGGGCTTCGGGCCGCAGCCGGCCGCCAGGAGGGACAGGGATACCGCCGCGCATCCGAACAGAACGATCGTCTTCATGGACCACCTCCGCTCCGGCGGCGTCCCGCCGCCGGGTCTCTGGGCAGAACCTTCGCCCAAGGCCCCGAAATGTCAACCCGGGCCCGGGCGGCTACGCCGGCGCGCCGAGGGCCTCGACGTCGGCGCGCATGCGGGCGAGCGTTGCGGCGTCGAGCGCAAGGCCTCCGGCCTTCGCGTTCTCGACCGCGTGGGCGGCCTTGCGGGCGCCGCACAGCGCGATCGTCAGGCCGGGCTGGGCCACCGTCCACGCGACCACGAGCTGGCCGAGCGTGCAGGCGTGGGCGGCGCAGAGGTCCTTCCAGCCGTCGAGCATCGCGAGCACGCGCGCGCGGTTCGCGGGCTGGAACCAGGGGATCCGGTTGCGGAACTCGTCCGCGGGGAAGGTGCGGTCCATGCCGATCCGCCCGGTCAGCAGGCCCTGCTCGAGCGGCGAGTAGGCGAGCACGGCGATGCCGTGGCGGTGGCAGTAGGGCAGCACGTCCGCCTCGATGGCGCGGTCGAGCATGCTGTAGCGCGGCTGGCAGGCGCTGAGATCGCCGGCGGATCGGTAGGCATCCATCTGGGCGGGGCTCGCGTTGGAAACGCCGATCGCGCGGATCTTGCCCTGGGCGCGCAGGTCCATGAGGCACGCCATGGTGTCCTCGATGGGCGTCTTGTCGGGTTCGATCGCCTGCCAGTGGGTCTGGTAGAGATCGATGCGGTCGGTGCCGAGGCGCCGGAGGCTGTCCTCGAGTTCGAGGCGGATCGTATCGGGCCGCAGCGAGATCCGGACCGTGTGCGGCCCCTGCACGAACCACTCGCTCCCGCGCGCGTCGCGGGTCCACAGGCCGCACTTGGTCGCGAGGAGCACCTTGTCGCGGCGGCCGCGGATGGCGCGCCCCACGAGGTCCTCGCTCTTGCCGTGCTCGTAGAGCGGGGCGGTGTCGATCAGGTTGATCCCGGCATCCAGCGCGGCGTGGATGGCGCGGATCGACTCGTCGTCGTCCGTCGGCCCCCACCACGGCCCCCCGCCGATCGCCCACGCCCCGAACGCAATGCACGAGGCCCGCAGGTCCGTGGTCCCGATCCGCCGGTATTGCATCGTCGCTCTCCCGTGTTTCCGACCGCCGCCGGACCTTACTTCACCGCGGGCTTCTTCGCGGGCGCAGGCGTCCTCGCCGCCGCGGGACGCGGGGCGGGAGCGGGGACGGGCTCGCACGTCGGCAGGGCGGCCTTCACCGCCTCCCAGTCGGGATTGCGCGTTGCCTCCCACACCTTGAAGTTCCGGAACGAGGCCGTTTCGCCGGCGACGGTCAGGCCGACGTTCGACTTCGGGCCCGCCAGTTGCTCGTGCGTGCCGCAGGCGACGATCTCGCCGGCCTTGGCCAGCATCGTGTCGCCGACGATCTCCATGCGGACCTTCGTCCACGCGCCCGGCGCGATGTCGGCCTTGAGATGGCCGAAGACCTCGGCCTTGTCGGGGCCGGTCTTGTCGTGGTCGTCCTTCGTCACGCGCACGCTCGTCGGCGCGACGGCGATCCGCGCGAGATGGCCCTTCGGATCGTTGATCGAGAGGCTCGTGCCCTTCGCCCCGTCGAGCTTCACCTCGAACCCGATGATGAAGTCCTGGAGGGGCCTGGCCATCCGCATCACCGCGCCATGCTTGTCCGCCGCCAGTTCGGCGCCGCGCAACGCGCCGTCCGCCGCCTCCCACTTGCCCTTGGCCGCCGCCCATCCCTCCGGGACCCCCGCGGCGAGGTCGTTCTCGTAGACAAGTTTCCCCGGCACCCCCAGCAGCGGCTTGTCGGCGGCGAGGGCGGGAAGCGCGAGTGCGAGCGAGAGAACAACGGCTGCCTTCATGATGATCCCTTTCCTCCGCCCTGCGGGCGGCACTGCGGCAGAGCATGGAACAGGCGCCGCTGCCCTGCAAGCCGCACCCGGGCCCGCGCCCGACCGGCGGCGCGGGGTTGACTTCGGCGCGGTTCGGACCGAGTAATCTCCGCATGCGGGTCGGGATTCCCAGGTGCGTCGTGATGGCCGGACTGTGGCTTGCCGCCGCGGCGGGCGCGCACGCCGCGGGTGGCGACCGGCTGCTGGAGGAGCTGGTCCGGGCCCGGACCCCGGGCTTCGCCTACGAC
Source organism: Lentisphaerota bacterium (assembly GCA_016873715.1). Taxonomy (GTDB): domain Bacteria; phylum Verrucomicrobiota; class Kiritimatiellia; order PWTM01; family PWTM01; genus VGWF01. The sequence goes on from VGWF01000013.1 coordinate 20,960, forward strand.
TTCGCCGGCGTGATGTCCGGCGCCCATCGCGCGCAGATCTCGCGCGTCCTCGAGGAGCTGGAGGCGAAGACGGGCGCCCAGGTGAAGGTCGTGGCCTTGAAGTCGCTCGACGGCGGCGAGATCCGCGACTTTGCGACCCGGCTGTACGAACGCTGGGGAATCGGCGCGAAGGGGAAGGACGAAGGCGCCCTGCTGCTTGCGGCGATCGAGGATCGCAAGGTGCGCATCGAGGTCGGCTACGGATTGGAGGGCGTCCTTCCGGATGCGCTGGCCGGCCGCATGCTGGACACGCATGTTCTTCCCCGGTTCCGGGCCGGTGACTTCGGCGGCGGCCTCATGGCCGGCGCCGAGGCCATCGCCCTCGCGGTAGCCGCCAGCCGCGGTCTCGCCCTGTCCTCCGTCGGCGCCGTCGCACCTCCGTCCCCCGTCCACACCCCTCCGGGCGGCGGCGAGTCCCGGACGATCCCCCTGCCCGTGTTGATCCTGATGGGGATCGTTTTCGTCTACATGGCCATCCGCCACCCCGAGATCCTGATCTGGATGCTGCTCAGCAGCGGCGGAGGGCGCGGGGGAGGCGGCGGATTCGGGGGCAGCGGATTCGGCGGTTTCGGCGGCGGCCGCAGCGGCGGCGGCGGGGCGACGAGGGGATGGTGAAGAGAGCGATGAGTGATGAGTGCAGAGTGATCAGCGGGGAGCGGTGTTCGGGGCTTCCCGGATTTCCGGTTTGGGATTCGTTTCGTGCTTCGGAATTCGTATGTCGTGCTTCCGCCGCGACGCGCGGCGGGGCGGGGAGGTGGAGATGACGCCGGAGGAATTCGCAGCCAGGCTCGTGGCGACACCGGAACTGCCGCTGGTGTCGGTGATCCTGTACGGGTCCGCCGCCGCCGGCGATCACGCCGCGAAGGGGTCGGACTACAACATCATGGTCGTTCTCGAGCGAGTCGGCGCGAAGGAGCTCGAGGCGATGGCGCCGGCGGTCCGCCCGTGGGTGCGGGCGGGCAACCGGCCGCCGCAGGTCTTCACCCGCGAGGGGCTGGAGCGCTCGGCGGACGTCTTCCCCATCGAACTGGCCGACATGAAGGACCACCACCGGGTCCTGCACGGAACCCATGGGCTCGACTCCCTTGAGATCGCGCGTCCGGCCCTCCGCCTCGAACTGGAGCGGGAGCTGAAGGTCAACCTGATGCGCCTGCAGGAGGGCTGTCTTCTCGCCGCGGGACGCGCGTCGCAGATGGCATCGCTCATGCGGGAGTCGGTCGCGACGTACGGCGTGCTGGCCCGAGCGGCGCTGCGTCTCTTCGGCGCCCCCGCGCCGGCGGGCAAGCGGCAGGCGATCGAGGCCCTGGCGTCCCGCGTCGCCTTCGACCCCCAGCCGTTTCTCCACGTGCTCGACGCGAAGGCGTCCGGGAGCCGGATCCCGTCGTCCGGGATCCCGGCCCTGTTCGAAGGCTACCTGGCCGCGGCCGCGGCGCTGGCGGACGGCATCGACCGGCAGATCGCGGGCCAGGGCTAGCCGCCGCGGCTCAGGCCGGCCAGACGAACCGGATATCGGCGTGGATGTCCGGGTGGAGGCTCTGGGCGACGGGGCAGGCGCGGGCGATGCCCTCGGCGCGTTCGCGGTCCACGGGAGCCAGCGCGATGGGCATGTGGATGCGCACGGCGAGCCGCGAGATGCGGCGCGGGGGGCCGCCCATCTCCTTCTCGACCTCGACGCGCATTCCGCGCAGGTCCCAGCCCTCCTCCTCGGCCAGGATGCCCACGATCGTCGACATGCAGGTGCCGAGCGCGGCGGCGACGAGATCCGTCGGAGAGAACCGCTCCGCCCGGCCGCGGTTGTCGGCCGGAGCATCGGTCTCGATCCGCGAGCCCGAGGGCCCGTGGACCGCCTCGCACCGCAGCCCGCCCTTGTACTCGATTCCGATCTTCACCATGGCGCACCTCCCCGCGCAACCGCGCGGCCGGGACGCAGCATACACCCCCCGCGCCGCATCGGGGAAGCACCGGCGGATTGCGCCTTCGGTACGGGGGCGCCCTCTGCCGGGACGGGCGCGGATTTCCGCAGCGAGTCCGGCTCCCCTCCGCGAAAGGTCCGCGGCACGGTGGCGGGCATGGCGTCGATGTCGCCCCATTCCAATCCGGGGTGCGGACCGGCGGAATGCCGGAATGCATGGCGGGGGATGGATATCCGCCGGAGGGAGGGGGCGAAGACCAGGCGGGCGGAGGGACCCGCTACTTCCCGCCCTGCGCCTGCTTCATGCGTTTGGCCAGCTGCTGCGCCTTCTTTCGCAGGCTGCGCGAGTTGCCCTTTCCGCCATCCTTCTTCTCGGCGGATTTCGGCTCGGCCTTGGCCTTGGGCTCGTGGGCCTTGTCGAACTCGGCCGCGCTGACCTTCCGGTCGCGGTCGTCATCCATCTTCTGGAACTCCTTTCGAAGCTCCAGTTGCCGGACCGGGGCGATGGCGGTGAGGTTTGTGCCGCCCCCGCCGACGAACTCGGTCTCTGAAAGGAAACCGTCGTCGTCGGCATCGAGCTTCGCGAAGTTCGTCGGGGCCGGCGCCGCGGGGTCGGCCTTCGGGGCGGCGGGCGCGGATGCCGCCGCCGCAAGGCCCAGGACCAGGATCCATACTGTCTTCATGGCACCCCTCATCGCATCTGCCGGCGCATCATCCGCCGGTAGTACTCACGCTTCTCTTCGAGTTCCTTCTCCTTGTCCCCCGCGGTCTCCGGGGGGGCCTTGGCGGCGAGCTGGGCCTCACCGTAGCCCGACCATTCCTTTTCGGTCAGGATGCTGCTCCGGTCTTGGTCCGCCTCCTTGAAGGCCTTCTTGATCCGGGTCTGCTCCTTGGCGGGCAGCGTCGCCGCATGGGCCGCCGGCTTCCCCGAGGCGACCGCCTGGCCGACCAGGAACTCGTTCCACGTGACGCCGCCATCCTTGTCGAGGTCCATCGCGTCGAAGGCCGGGCCCTGCTCCTCGGGGGCGGCGGGCGCAGGGGCCGCGTTCTTCGCTTCCGGCCCGGCGGCGGCATCCTTGGCGGCCGGCGCGGCGGCCGGCGGCGGGGCCACGGGGTCGGCCTCCTTCTTCGCGGCAACGGCCGCGGCGGCGGACCACAGGAGGACCAGCATCCACGGATACGGCTTCATGGCTTTGATCCGGCGCTCGGGCGCCGCTCCGAAGGCAGGATGCCCCCCGGACAGCCCCGTGGCAAGCACGAGGTGCAGAACCGGGGACCCAGGGGCGCATCTCCGGGCCTGTGCAGGGTGACACGGCCGGGGGCGGGTGCCAAAGCAGTCCTCACGCTCCGCGTGAGGACATCTCCGCAATCCGGATTATCATCACGCGGAGCGTGATGACTACCCTGCGGGGCCACCGCCGATCTTGCGCGGGGTGATGGCCGGAGGGGCGCATCTCAGGTCCTGTGAAGCGAGGACGAAGGCGCCCGCGTGATCCGGTCCATGAACCGGAGATGCGCCGGGGACCCGGGATGCGTCATTCGTTCCGAATTGAAATGCGGCCGCGGAAACACGACTGTGATGGCCTCGTGAATCTCTGCGATGCCCATGCGCACCTGCAGGACGCCGCGTTCGACCGCGATCGCACCGCCGTGTTGAGCCGCGCCGCCGCGGCGGGCGTCCGGAGAATCGTCGTCAACGGGACCTCGCCGCGCGACTGGGACGCCGTCGCCGCGCTGGCGACCCGATTCCCGGCGATCGCCCCGGCCTACGGGGTCCACCCGTGGTTCCTGGAAGCGCTCCGCGCCGACTGGTTCGACGACCTCGCGCGGCGGCTGTCCGCGGACCCGTCGGCCTCCGTCGGCGAGATCGGTCTCGATGCCGCGATCGAACCCCGCGACGACGCCCTCCAGCACGACGTGTTCCTCCGGCAGCTCCGCCTCTCGCGCGATCTCCGCCGGCCCGTCTCGATCCACGGCCGCCGCGCATGGGGCGCGCTGCTCGATCTGCTCCGTGCCGACGGTCCGCATCCCGCCGGCCTCGTGCTGCACTCCTACGGCGGCGGTCCCGACCTCGTGGCGCCCTTCGCCGCGCTGAATGCGTTCTTCTCGTTCTCCGGCACGATCACGCACGCCCGCAACCGGAGGTCGCCCGCCGCGGCCCGCGTGGTTCCTCCCGACCGCCTGCTCCTCGAGACCGACGCCCCCGACCTCCCCCCCGAGTCCCTGCCCGCGCCGGACGGCGGCGGCACGCCCGTGAACGAGCCCGCCAACCTCCCCCTCGTGGCCGACGCCCTCGCCCGCGCCCGCGGAATGGACGTCGCGTCCGTCGCGGACCTGACCTGGGCCAACGCCCTGCGGCTCTTCGGCCCGCCGCGTTCCGGCCTCCGGCCCGATTCGCCACGATGATCGCGGGGACCTTCCCGAGGACAACCCGATCCGCGAGGCGGCGCCGCTGATCCCTGACCGGCGTCTCGTTCAGCCGATCCTGCCGGTCCCGCTGATGCCCGCGGTCCTGCCGTGCAGGTCGAAGCCGACGAGGCCCTCGATCGAGAAGTTGCTGTCGCGCGTACGGAGCCACGCCGGGTGCGTCCTGCGGTTTGGCGCGAGGATCAGCGCCACCGCGCGTTCGCCGACGACGGAGGCCGACAGGTCGTCGTTGACGAGCGCACGCGATCCGCGAGCCCCCGGCGAGGCGGGGGCTCAAGCGGCGGCCGGGCGGGCGACCTCGACGGTGATCTCGGGGGCGCCGCCGCCCGAGAAGTCGAAGACGGCCTTTTCGACGCCGAAGGCGCGGGCGAGGGACTGGAGCGTCGCCTTCGCAGAGGCCTGCACCTCGGGCTGGAGGTTGTCGATGAGCGACCGGGCCTGCGCCTCGGCGTGGGCCTTGGCGGCGGAGACGAGGCGGTTCTTGTCCTCCTCCGTGAACCCGCCGGACAGGAACCCGTTCACCAGGTCGGGCAGCAGCCACGGCAGGAGGCGCGAGCGCTGCTCGTCGTAGAACCGGATGTCGCGGATGCGCGCGTCGTGATGGCACGGCGGCATGCGGACGACCACCGAGCCGTCGGCGGCGGGCACGATGTCGAACTCCGGCCGCCTCAGGTCGTAGCGGAAATCGATCTCGAACTCGAAGATCATCGCCATCTTCTTCGTCGAGAGGATCCACGAGAGGTACTTCTTCCCCAGCTCGCCCCACGTGTGGTCCGTCTCGGTGACGATCTCGCGCGTGACGGCCTTGAAGACGGACAGGTGCCCGACCGCCCGCAGGTTCTGCAGGCCGGACTGGATCGAGAGGGCGGGCGCCGGGCGCCGGCGGCGGAGGGCCGTCGTTGCCCACCCCGCGCCGGCGAGCGTCGCGAGCGCGGTCAGTACGATCAGGAGCAGGTCATCGCCCATCGCCGGTTCCTCCGTGCCGCTCCAGTCTACGCCCGCCCCACCCCGCCGCCAAGGCGCGGGCGCGGCGGTTGTGGCATACTGCGCCCGCGGATCGGATCGTCCGCGGAGGGAACCGGCCATGAACGCGCTCGCACGCACGCTGGTCGCACTGCCGCTGCTGGTCGCCCTGCCGGGGGGCGCCGGGGATCCGCCCGCGGTCTGGCACGACCGCCCCGCCGCCGCGTGGACCGAGGCCACGCCGCTGGGCAACGGCTCGCTCGGCGTGATGGTCTTCGGCGACCCCGTCCGCGAACGCCTTGCGCTCAACGACGACACGCTGGTCTCCGACGAGCCCGGCTACCGGACGATCCCGCTGGACATCACGAAGACCTTCGGCCACGTCACCGACCTGATCGCGCAGCGCCGGTTCGCCGAGGCCGACGCCTTCGTCTCCAGCAACTGGCTCGGCCGCGCGTGGGCCTGCTACCAGCCGCTCGGCGACCTGCATCTCGACTTCGACCGCACGAACGCCGTTGCCGGCTACCGCCGCGAGCTGGACCTCGCGCGCGCGGTCCTGAAGGTCGCCTACACGCAGGACGGCGCGGCCTTCACCCGCGAGATCTTCGCCAGCCACCCCGACCGCGCGCTCGTGATGCGGCTCGGCTGCGACCGGCCCGGCGCCCTCTCGTTCCGCGCGCGGCTGACCTCGCCGCACCCGACCGCCGCCGCCACGCCCGACGCCGCGAAGGCCGTGCTGCGGATGCAGGGCCAGGGCCCGGGACTCGCCCTGCGCCGCACCCTCGACTGGGTCGAGAAACGGGGCGACGCGTGGAAGTACCCCGAGCTGTGGGACCGCGACGGGAAGCGGCACCCGTGGGCCGCGCAGGTCCTCTACGGCACCAATATCCAGAACCGCGGCGTCCGGTTCGAGGCGCGGCTGGCCGTTGAGATCTCCGGCGGAACGGTCGCCGCCGACGGCAACACGCTGGTCGTCCGCGGGGCGGATTCCGTCGTGCTCCGCCTCGTCACGGCGACTAGCCACAACGGGTTCGACCGCAGCCCGAGCCGCGACGGCGCCGACGCGGCCGCACTCGCCACCGACCGGCTGGCGGGCGCGGCGAAGCGGAGCTTCGACGACCTGCTCCGGCGCCACGTCGGGGACCACGGCGCGCTGTTCGACCGCGTCGCCCTCGACCTCGGCCCCGCCCCGGCCGACCGTGCCGCCCTGCCGACCCACGCCCGCATCCGCATGGCCGGCGACGGGGCCGACGCCTCGCTCGCCGCCCTCTACTTCCAGTTCGGCCGCTACCTGATGATCGCCGGGTCGCGCCCCGGCTCGCAGCCGCTCAACCTGCAGGGCATCTGGAACGCAGAGGTCATCCCGCCCTGGGCCAGCCAGTACACGATCAACATCAACACCGAGATGAACTACTGGCCGGCGGAGATGTGCAACCTCTCCGAGTGCGCCGAACCGCTGCTCCGCATGGTCCGGGAGCTGGCGGTCGACGGCGCACGCGTCGCGCGCGGCATGTACGGCCGGCCCGGCTGGGTCGCCCACCACAACACGACGCTCTGGCGCTGCGCGCAGCCGGTCGACAACTCCGCCGTCTGCTCCTACTGGCCGATGGGCGGCGCCTGGCTCGCCCGGCACCTGTGGGAGCACTACGCGTTCTCCGGCGACCGCGCCTTCCTCGAGCGAGAGGCCTACCCGCTCCTCCGCGGCGCTGCGGAGTTCCTCGACGCGTGGCTGGCGGAGGACGCGCAGGGGCGCCTCACAACGCCCGTCAGCACCTCGCCCGAGAACGCGTTCGTCTACGCCGGCGCCGACGGCGCGAAGCAGCGCGCGAGCGTCTGCACGGGCACCGGCATGGACCTCGGCATCGTGCGCGACACGTTCGAAAGCGCGATCCGGGCCGCGGAGGTCCTGGGGGCCGATGCGGACTTCCGCCGCCATCTCGGCGCGCGCCTCGCCCGGCTCCGGCCCCTTCAGATCGGATCGCGGGGGCAGATCCTCGAATGGCAGGAGGAGTTCGACGAAGCCGATCCGAAGCACCGGCACGTGTCGCACCTCTTCTCCCTGCATCCCGCGGGGCTCATCACCCCGTCGGGAACCCCGGACCTCGCCGCCGCGGCCCGCCGGACGCTCGAGCTGCGCGGCGACGGCGGCACCGGCTGGAGCAAGGCGTGGAAGGTCAACTTCTGGGCGCGCCTCGGCGACGGCGACCACGCGCACCTGCTGCTGCGCGATCTGATCGCGAAATCGACCCTCCCGAACATGCTCGACTCGTGCCCCCCGTTCCAGATCGACGGCAACTTCGGCGGCTGCTCCGGCGTCGCCGAGATGCTCCTGCAAAGCCACGTGAAGGACGAGGGGCGGGGGACGAGGGACGAGGCTGCCCCCCGGCCCTCGACCCTCGCCCCTTTCCTCGTGCATCTGCTTCCCGCCCTGCCCTCCGCCTGGCCCGGGGGCTCGGTCCGCGGCCTGCGCGCCCGCGGCGGCTTCGGGGTCGACCTCGCGTGGCGCGGCGGGGCGCTGGCCGCGGCGACGATCCGCTCGTCGAAGGGCGGTCCGCTCTCCGTCCGGTGCGGCGACCGCACCGCCTCGTTCGAGACCCGGCCCGGCGAGGTCGTGACCCTCGGGCCCGGCCTGGCGCGTGTCCCGCCGGCCGACCCGGGGAATTGACAGGGCTCCTTCCCGGGCCTATTTTACGCGCGTTTGCCAACCAACCCAACGGAAGGAATCGCACCCATGGCACAGGCGGATATCGGCTTGATCGGGCTGGCGGTGATGGGCGAGAACATCGTCCTCAACATGGCCAGCAAGGGCTTCACGGTGGCCTGCTACAACCGCACCACCAGCAAGGTCTCGGAGTTCATGGCCGGCCGGGCGAAGGGCAAGACGATCCTCGGCTGCATGTCGCCCGAGGAACTGGTCAAGTCGCTCAAGCGTCCGCGCAAGATCATGATGCTGGTCAAGGCCGGCAAGGCGGTCGACGCGCTGATCGACCAACTCATCCCGCTGCTCGAGCCCGGCGACATCCTGATCGACGGCGGCAACTCGCACTTCCCGGACACCGTCCGCCGCACCGCCTACGTCGAGGGCAAGGGCCTTCTCTACATCGGCACCGGCGTCTCCGGCGGCGAGGAGGGCGCGCTGCTCGGACCCTCGATGATGCCCGGCGGATCGCCCGCCGCGTGGCCGCACGTAAAGAACATCTTCCAGAAGATCTGCGCCCAGACCGACGCCGGCGAGCCCTGCTGCGACTGGGTCGGCGAGAACGGCGCCGGCCATTTCGTGAAGATGGTCCACAACGGCATCGAGTACGGCGACATGCAGATGATCTGCGAGACGTACCAGATGATGAAGGACGGCCTCGGGATGACGAACGAGGAGATGCACGCGACCTTCGCCGAGTGGATGAAGGGCGAGCTGAACTCCTACCTGATCGAGATCACGCGCGACATCCTCGCCTACCGCGACGAGGAGGGGAAGGCCACGATCGACCTGATCGTCGACACCGCCGGCCAGAAGGGCACGGGCAAGTGGACCGCGATCGCCGCCCTCGATGTCGGCCAGCCGCTGACGCTGATCGGCGAGGCCGTGTTCGCCCGCTGCCTGTCGGCGATCAAGGACGAGCGCGTCGCCGCCGCCAAGGTGCTGCCGGGCCCCGGCAAGAAGTACAGCGGCGACCGCCAGGCGCTGATCAACGACCTCCGCCAGGCGCTGTACGCCTCGAAGCTCGTCTCGTACGCGCAGGGCTACCAGCTCATGCGCGCCGCGGCGACCGAGTACAAGTGGAACCTGAACTACGGCGGCATCGCGCTGATGTGGCGCGGCGGCTGCATCATCCGCTCGGTCTTCCTCGGCGACATCAAGAAGGCGTTCGACAAGGATCCGAACCTCGTCAACCTGCTTCTCGATCCGTTCTTCCGTGCCGCCGTCACGAAGGCGACGGCGGCGTGGCGGCGCGTGGTCATGCTCGCGGCCGAGACCGGCATCCCGATGCCGGCGATCGGCTCGGCCCTGGCCTACTACGACGGCTACCGCACCGCGCGGCTGCCGGCGAACCTGCTGCAGGCGCAGCGCGACTACTTCGGCGCACACACCTACGAGCGCGGCGACAAGCCGCGCGGCGAGTATTTCCACACCAACTGGACCGGCCGCGGCGGCACGACGGCGGCCAGCACCTACGTGGTGTAGGAAGCGCCGCGCCGGAAGCGGCGCAGGACACGATCCACCCCCGTCGCGGGCAACCGCGGCGGGGGTTTCGCGTTCCCGGACGCCTCCTTTGGCGCAGGCGGAGCGGCGCCCTCCACGCCCTCATTGCCCTGGAGGGGCACGCTCCGTCGTGCCCCGGAACGGACACCGGAACCCGCCGGTTCCCTCAGCCCGCGCCGCGCTCGCTCTCGAGGCGGTAGAGGTGCTCGCCGGCGTGGGGGACGAGGAGAACGCCCTCGGCCTCGCGGCCGGCGTACTCGGCGGGGTTGAACGTCTTCGGGTCGCGGTAGCCGAGCCCGATCCGGCGGCAGCGCTCCTCCGGGATCGAGGTGGCGAGCGTGACGCGGATGCGGCCGCGCTCGACGCCGTTCTCGTAGGTCCCGACGCCTCGCAGGTGCGTCGAGTGCGCCAGCACGCCCCACGGGTACGACTTGAACTTGTCCCACTGCTTCACGAAGTAGTCGCGCGTGTGGTAGCCGATCTCGTCGAGCAGCTTCCCGTGCGAGTACGACACCTCGGTGATGTGCGGCGCGTAGATGATCACCTCGCCGCCGTCGGCGACGACCGGCTCCATCTTGTACATGCCCTTCGCGCCGGTCCAGATGTCGTCGTACATCTCGGGCATCACCGAGACGACGGTGCGGAACGGCCGCGGCACCCACTTCACGTGCACCTGGGCCGAGAGGTCGGCCGCAGCCGACCACGCGGCGTCGACCGGCCCCGCGTAGAGACCCGCGAGCCCCTCGCCGCGGCTGACCATGCACAGCGCCGACTTCCGCGTGCGGATGCAGGCCGCGGCCCGGTTGATCGCCTCGCGCACCGGCGTGCTCTTGACCCCGATGATCTTCCAGTTCGTGATGAGAGCGCCGAGCCAGTGCGTGAAGTTGATGACCTCCGGGCCGCTGATGCCCGGGAAGAAGTACTTGGTGCCGCCGGAGAAGCCGGCGACCTCGTGCGGGAAGACCGGGCCGCAGATCAGGACATGGTCGCACTCGACCACGCGCCGGTTGACCTGGACCTTCACCTCGAGCGACAGCATGCCGCGGCTCAGCGTCTCCACTTCCGCGCGCGAGATCGTGTCGAGCGTCGCGAACGTCTTCGGCTTCTCCCAGAGATGGTTGTGCACCGCGACGTTCGGCCATCGTCGCGTCCATTCCGCGGCGGTCATGCCGACGAGCTTCGCGATCGCCCCGTCGTTCATCGCCCCGTGCGTGCCCAGCGCGATCAGGTAGTCGAGCGCCTTCGCGCGGCCCGCGAGGGCCTCGTTGACGAGGCGGAACATCATCGGAACCGGGGCGGTGCGCGTGCCGTCGGGGATCAGCACCGTCACGCGCTTCCCGTCCAGCGGCCGCGCCGCCAGCGAGCGCGCGACGATGTCCCGCGCCTCCGCCTCGGTCAGGAGCCGGTCCGTGAAGCCCTCGCCGATCGCGCCGTCCGTCATGGTCACACCCCGCTGAAGGCCGAGAAGCCGCCGTCGACCGGCACGACGATGCCCGTGACGAACTTCGACGCGGGCGACACGAGCCAGATCAGCGTGCCCATCAGGTCCTCCGGCACGCCGAAGCGGCCCATCGGCGTGTGGCCGACGATCTGCTGCCCGCGCGCGGTCAGTTCGCCCGTCTTCTCGTCGCGAAGCAGGAACTTGTTCTGCGCGGTCTCGAAGAAGCCGGGGGCGATCGCGTTGACGCGGATGCCCGGCGAGTAGTTCTGCGCCAGGTGCACGGCGAGCCACTGCGTGACGTTGTTGATCGCCGCCTTGGCCGCCGAGTAGCCGATGATCTTGGTCAGCGGCCGGAACGAGTTCATCGACGAGATGTTCAGGATCACGCCCTGCTTCTGCCGCGCCATGATGCGGCCGAAGATCTGGGTCGGGAAGATCGTGCCGAGGAGGTTGAGATCCATCACGAACTTCAGCGCGTCGGACGGCATGTCGAAGAACGACAGCTCCGGCGACGTGGAGGCCTCCTTGCGGTTCCCGCCGGCGCCGTTGATCAGGATGTCGACGCGGCCGTAGCTCTCCATCACGCACGAGAGCGCGTCGCCGAGGCTCTTGCGGTCGAGCACGTCGGCGATGACCGCCTCGGCCATCCCCCCCTCGGCGCGGATGCCCTCGGCCACCTTCTGGGCCTGGTCCACCGCGCGGTCGACGACGACCACGTGCGCGCCACGCCGCGCCAGCTCCCGCGCCATGCCGCCGATCAGCACGCCGCCGGCTCCGGTCATCACGGCCACCTGGCCCTCCACCGAGAACAACGGATCCTGCTCCGAACTCATCGAGTGCCTCCGGATTCCTTGCCCTGCTTCTTACCCCGGCCGGTCCAGACGGTAGGCCCGGCGGGCGAGCCCGCAGGCCATGTCGGCGGCCATCTCGAACCCCTCGTCCTCGGCGATCAGCCCGCGGACCACCAGGCCCGCAAGCCAGTTGCACGCCGCCCGGCGCCACACGTCGTGGCGGGCGGGAATGGAGGGGAACGCGCGCGTATCATCGTTGAAACCGGCGGTGTTGTACAGCCCGGCGGTCTCCATGACCTGGTCGAGGTAGCGGCGCATGCCGTTGAGGCTGTCCTGGAACCACCACGGCGGGCCGATCCTCAGCGCGGGGTAGTGGCCGGCCAGCGGGGCCAGCTCGCGGGAGTAGGTGGTCTCGTCCATCGTGAAGAGCAGGATGCGCAGGTCCTTCTCGCGGCCGTAGAGGTCGAGCAGCGGCTTGAGGCCGGCGACGAACTCGCACGGGATCGGGATGTCGGCCCCCTTGTCGGCTCCGAAGGCCCGGAAGACCTCGACGTTGTGGTTGCGGTGGACGCCGACGTGGATCTGCATAACGAGCCCGTCCTCGAGGCTCATCCGCGCCATCTCGACGAGCATATGGCCGGTGAAGCGCGTCGCGTCCTTCTCCGTCGCCTCGCCGCGCAGCGCGCGCGCGAAGATCGCCCCGGCCTCCGCGTCGGCGAGCCGCTCCGTGTGCGCCGACACGACGCCGTGATCGGTCGCCGTCGCGCCCATCGACCGGAAGAACGCGCGCCGGTCCGCCAGCGCGGCGAGGAGTTGCGGGACCGTGTGAATCGTCACCCCCGCGGCCTCGCCCAGCGCGCGCAGGTGGCCGGCCCAGTTCGGCGTCAGGAGGTTCGTGACCTGGTCGGGGCGGAACGTCGGCCGGATGCTGCCCTTCCACCCCGAGGCGCGGATCGCCCGGTGCGAGGCGAGCGGGTCGGCGGCGCCGTCGGTGGTGCAGAGCACCTCGATGTTGAACCGCTCGAACAGCGCGCGGGGCCGGAAGTCGGGCGAGGCCAGGCAGGCCTCGAGCTGGTCGTAGATCTCCTGCGCGGTCTTCGAGTTCAGCCGCTTCGTGACGCCGAAGACCTCGATCAGCTCGTGCGCGAGCCAGACGCCCGACGGCGTGCCGCGGTAGAGGTGGAAATGGTCCGCGAAGACCTGCCAGATCTTCCGGCCGTCGCGCTCGACGGGGCCGCCGTCGGCCCGCGGCACCCCGACGGACTCGAGCGGGACGCCCTGGGAGTAGAGCATGCGGAACACGTAGTGGTCCGGCACGATCAGCAGGTCCGCCGGCGAGCCGAACGTCGCGTTCGCATCGGCGAACAGGCGCGGGTCGACGTGGCCGTGCGGGCTGACGATCGGCAGCGTGCCGACGGTCGCATACAGGCGGCGCGCCACGGAGAGCTGGGAAGGCTCCGGGTCGAAGAACCGGTCGGGCGAAAGGGTCCAGGCGTCGGTGCTCATGATCGCGATCTCCACGGTGTCCGCGTACGCCCGCGTTCCGCCGGCGACGACGGCCCATCGTGTCCGGCCCCCCGCGGGCTGTCAAGAAGGCTCCCGCGATCCCGGTTGACTTCGGGGCGGAGGTGCCCGACCTTGAGTTCTTCGCGGCGCCCGGCGCCGAACGACCCGTGCCCCAACACCGAAAGCTGTCCGAGTACGTTCTCGAGCACCGGCGCGACGTGGGACTCTCCGCCGCGTGCGTGGTCGCCGTCGTGCTGTTCCAGCTCGCCGCGCCGGTCGTGATCCGGCACACGGTGGACGGCCTGGCCGACGGCACCCTCGGCCGCGCGGGCCTCGCGTGGGACCTTGCCCTCTTCCTCGGCCTGACCCTGGCCGGCGCCGCGCTTTCGCTGGGCATGCGCGCGCTGCCGCTGCGCCTGAGCCACCGGGTCGAGCTCGACCTGCGGAACGACGTCTTCGCCCACCTGGCGTCGCTCGACCCCGCCTTCTACCGGGAGGTTCGCACCGGCGACCTGATGACCCGCATGGCGTCGGACATCGCCATGGTGCGGGACTACATCGGCCAGGGCCTCCTCCAGGGCCTGCGCTCGGTTGCCGTCTGCGTCCTCGCCTTCGGCGCGATGGCCGTCACGAGCCTGAAGCTCACGCTGGTCATGGTCGCGCTCTTCCCGCCGATGATCCTCGTCTTCTTCCTTCTCATCGCCGTGATCCGGCGCCGCCACGAGTCCGTCCAGGAGCAGTACGCCGAGATCTCGAACTACGCGCAGGAATCGTTCGCCGGCATCCGCACCGTGCGGGGGTTCGCGATCGAGCCGCTGCGGGAGGCCGGCTTCGCGGCCCTCAGCCGCGAGCTGATCCGGCGCAACATCTCGCTGGGGTTCGTCCAGAACCCGCTCTGGCCCCTGTTCGGCCTCTGGTTCAGCCTGGGCGTGCTCGGGCTGCTGGTGTTCGGCGGACGGATGATCGTCGGCGGCACGCTGACGCTGGGCGAGCTCATCCAGTTCCAGCAGTACCTCCTCTTCATGCAGTGGCCGATGCTGGCGATCGGCTGGACGGCGAGCCTCCTGCAGCGCGGCCGCGCGTCGTGGCGCCGCATCGAGGAGATCCTCGCCCGCGCGCCGACGATCGCCGACGGTCCGGGCACCGACGCCGCCCTCGCGCGGGTCGACGGCGACATCGAGTTCCGCGAGGTCACCGTCCGCGCCGGCGGCCGCGCCCTGCTCGACCGCGTCTCGCTGCGCATCCCGCGCGGCTCCACCGTCGCCGTCACCGGCCCCACGGGCAGCGGCAAGACCCTGCTCGTCTCGCTGCTGCCGCGCCTGCTCGACCCGACCGAGGGCGAGGTCCGCATCGGCGGCCGCGACCTGCGCGCCTACCCGCTGGCCACCCTGCGCGCCGCGCTCGGCGTGGCGCCGCAGGAGCCCGTGCTCTTTTCCGACACGCTCGAGGGCAACCTGACCTTCGGGCTCGACGCGCCGACACACGAGACCGCCCTGTGGGCCTCCGCGCTCGCGCACCTGCACGACGACGCCGTCGCGCTGCCGCAGCAGTACGAGACCTTCATCGGCGAGCGCGGCGTGACGCTCTCCGGCGGCCAGCGCCAGCGCACCGCCATCGGGCGCGCCGTGGCGCGGCGGCCGGACTACCTGATCCTCGACGACGTGCTTGCCGCCGTCGACACGCAGACCGAGGCCGCGATCCTGGAGAAGCTGCGGCCGGTCCTTGCCGGCCGCACCGCCATCCTCGTCAGCCACCGCGCCTCGACGCTCCGCCACGCCGACCTCCTCGTCGTGCTGGAGGACGGCCGCATCACCGCGACCGGCACGCACGAGGAGCTCGCCGCGCGCCCCGGCTACTACCGCGACCTGGTGCGCATGCAGGAACTCGAGGCGGAACTGGAGGGCCGGCCATGACCGACGACCTTCCGGACACCCTCCCCGCCATCCCGTCGCGCCGGCTGGTCGCGCGCGTGCTGCGCTACATGCGCCCCTACGCCGGCTGGATGGCGGTCTCGCTGGCGCTCCTGCTGGCGATGTCGCTCGCGCTGAACTACCTCCCGGTGCTGATCAAGGATGCGATCGACGCGTGGATCGCCGCGGCCGGCGTGCCCGCCGCGGACCGCATCGCCGGGCTCACGCGCGACGGCCTGCTCTACCTCGCCCTCGCCGCCGCCGCGTTCGCCGTGCGTTTCGGCGAGAGCCTGCTGACGGCGTGGATCGGCCAGCGCATCGTGTACGACGTCCGCGCGGACGTCTTCCGCAAGACGCACGCGCTCGACCTGGCGTTCTACGACCGCACGCCGGTCGGCCGGCTGATGACGCGCGTCACGTCCGACGTCGAGGCCGTCCAGCGCTTCGTCACCGAGGGCGTCGTCGGCGCGATGGCCGACCTCTTCCTCCTCGCCGGCGTCATCGGCTTCATGTTCGTCGTCCACCCGCGCCTCGCGGCCCTCGTCCTCGCCGCGATGCCCCCGCTCTTCGCCGCGCTCTTCTGGGCCAACCAGAAGCTCCGCCGCGCCAGCCGCCTCATCCGCGAGCGCACGTCGTCGCTGAACGCCCTGCTCCAGGAGCAGATCGCCGGCATGGCGACGATCCAGCTCTTCAACCGCGAGGCCCGCGCCCGCGCCCGGTTCGGCGAGCGCGCCGCGGTCCTGCGCGACGCCCATTTCGAGGAGATCCGCTGGTTCAGCATCTACTGGCCCGTCCTCGAGATCGCCCAGGCCGCGTCCATCGCCCTCGTGCTTGCCGCCGGCGGTCTCGCCTTCGTCCGCGGCGACGCGGCGGTCACGCTCGGCGTCCTCGCCGCGTTCCTGGCCTACGTCCGCGACTTCTACCGACCGCTCGGCGCCCTGGCCGACAAGGCCGGCATGCTCCAGCAGGCGATGGCCTCCGCCGAGCGGCTGTTCGACCTGCTCGACACGCCGGTGGGCATCCGGGATCCCGCGCCCGCGCTGCCGACGGCGCCCGCGTCGCCCGTCGGCCGCGGCGCCATCCGTTTCGACCACGTCTGGTTCGCCTACATCGACGACCACTGGGTGCTGGAGGACGTCGACCTCGACATCCGCCCGGGCGAGTCCGTCGCGCTGGTGGGCGCCACCGGCTCGGGCAAGAGCACGATGGCCGGCCTGCTGTCGCGGTTCTACGACGTGCGCCGCGGGGCGATCCGCGTCGGGGGCGTCGACGTGCGCGAGCTGCCGCAGCGCGAGCTGCGCCGGCGCATCGGCCTTGTGCTGCAGGAGCCGTTCGTCTTCTCCGGCACGCTGGCCGCCAACATCGCCCTCGCCGACCCGTCGATGTCGCGCTCGCGGATCGAGGAGGCCGCGCGCTTCGTCAACGCGCACCGCTTCATCGGGCGCATGCCCCAGGGCTACGACACCGTCGTCGGCGAGCGCGGCGGATCGCTCTCGACCGGCGAGAAGCAGTTGCTCGCCCTGGCCCGCGTCATCGCCAGCGACCCCGAGGTGCTCGTCGTGCTCGACGAGGCCACCGCGAACGTCGACAGCGAGACCGAGCGCCTCATCCAGGAGGCCGTCCACCGCATGATGCGCGGCCGCACCAGCCTCGTCATCGCCCACCGCCTCTCGACCATCCGCGACGCCGACCGCATCGTCGTCCTCCGCCGCGGCCGCATCACCGCCCAGGGCACCCACGACGAACTGATCGCCACCGACCCCTATTACCGCCACCTCTACGAGCTGCTGGGTGTCTCAAGTTCCGTGTGCCGACAAGAGGGGACAGAGACGCAGAGCAAGTAGCGGGCGGGCGGGGACAGAGAAGTAGTCGCAGAAACTCCCGGAATTCAGGCGCGCCGGTTTCTTCCTGTGGGTGGGGGGCAGAGCCCTCCGCAGAGGAAGGAGCAGGGCGATGAGACATGCGAGACTCAAGCCTGACTGGCGGGACACCTGGCACCATTGCTACAACCACGCCGTCGGCACCGCCGAGGACCGGCCGTTTGGCCCGGCCGAGAAGGAGCAGTTCGTCCGTATCCTCATGCGGATGGCCGACTTCTACTGCGTGAGGATCGTCGTCTATCAGGTCATGTCCAACCACTGGCACATCCTGCTTCGGGCACCCGAGGCCCTGCCGTCGGAGGAGGAGACCATCCGGCGGTTCGAAGCCTTCCACCACGGCAAGCGCCGGCTGATGCCGGGCAGCAAGCTCTGCGCCCAGTGGCGGGAACGGCTGCGGGATGTGAGCTGGTGCATGCGCCATCTGCAGCACCTCTACACCGCATGGTTCAACCGGAGCCGGCCGGTCCGGCGCAAAGGCACGATCTGGGCCGGACGGTTCAAGAACACGGTCTTGGACACGGGTGCGGCGCTGTGGGCCTGCTGGGCCTACATCGAGCGCAACCCGGTTCGCGCGAAGATGGTGGCCGATCCCGGGGACTATCGATTCTGCTCCTACGGCGCCTGGGCCCAGACGGGCCGGCACCCGTTCGAGGAGGCCGTGCGGGAGGTGCTTCTCCCGGCGCTGCCGGAGCATCTCAACAAACTGGGCCTCAAGGCGCTGCGGGCGACGCTGGCCGCCGAGTTCGCGCGCAAGGCGGAGGAGGACAAGGCCCGGGCGTCCGCCTCGGCCACTTCAGCAGCGCCGCTGACGGAGGACGCTGCGCCCGCGGAGGCGTTCACGCTGTCGGCCCGCCGGCGGGTGCGGCACTGGGTGGACGGCCTGGTGATCGGCTCGGAGCTGTTCATCCGCGAGACGATGCGGCGCGTCCGCACCGAGGAGGAGGTCGCCCGCCACCGTCTGGCCCGCGCAGAGGTCGCGGCCGCCGGTCAGGCCCCCGTCTGCTGCTGGCGCCGACTGCGCGTGACGCGCGCCTGAGCCCGCCGAACAGCGGCGATCCGATCAACCGCCAAGCTTCATCGTACTCGCGCCGCCTGCCCGCCGCGCGATGCCCCCGGCTCCGTCCGCGGCGCCTCGCGGGGTGATCCGTCGTTCGGGCGGCGGGGCCGCCGCCCCTCCCGGTCTTCCTGCCCCCATCGGTTTGCCGCCCTCCGGGTCCCTATGCCGACACAGCGTCTCTGTCCCCCTCCCTCCTCTACACCGACACGGCGTCTCTGTCCCTCCTCGGAGGACGGAGGGCCTGCAGTGCGGTCGTTCGGAGGGGGCGGATGTCGAGTCCGCGCCGGTGTCGCGGGTTCGCTTCCAACGCTTGGAACCCCCCTGCGGACTGATGTCCAAGGATTGGAAGACCCGAGGTGTCCAGACGGCGTCAGCCGATGCGGCCGTCGCGGAGGGTGAGGACGCGGTCGCAGCGGGCGGCGATGTCGGGGTTGTGGGTGACCATCACGACGGTGCGCTCGCCGCCCTCGACGAGGGCGAAGAGACTGTCGAGAACCTGCCCGCCGGAGGCGGAGTCGAGGTTCCCGGTCGGCTCGTCGGCGAAGAGGATGTCCGGCTCGTTCATTAGCGCCCGCGCGATGGCGGCGCGCTGCTGCTCGCCGCCGGAGAGCTCGTCCGGCCGGTGCGTGGCGCGGGCCGCGAGCCCGACCCGTTCGATCAGCTCGGCCGCCCGCTTGCGCGCCCCGGCGCCGCCGCCGAAGCCCTCCCACCGCACGCGGGCCGGCAGGTACACGTTGTCGAAGAGCGTCAGCTCCGGCAGCAGGTGATAGGCCTGGAACACGAAGCCGATCCGGCGCGCGCGCATCGCGGTCCGCTCGCGGGGGGGCATGGCGTAGAGGTCGCAGCCGTCGATCCGGATCGCGCCGGCGGAGGGCCGGTCGAGACCGCTCAGCACGTTCAACAGCGTGCTCTTCCCCGAGCCGCTCGCGCCGACGATCGCCAGCTTCTCGCCCGGACGCACCTCGACCGACGCGCCGTGGAGCACCTCGACCACGCGCGCCCCGGCGCGGTAGGACTTGTGGACATCCATCGCTTCGATGCGCGGCGCCGCGGGCGTGTCATGGAGGGAGGAATTCATGTGGGGGACAAGCACGAAATCCTAATTCCGACGCACGAGACAAGCACGAAGCCCAAAGCCGGAAAGCTCCAAACAGCGACGGCCGTTTGGTGTTTGAAGTCTCCGATTTCGAATTTGTTTCGTGCTTCGGAATTAGAATTTCGTGCTTTCATTCGTACCTCAGCGCCCGGGCCGGGTCGAGTTGCGCGGCGCGCCAGGCTGGGATAAGGCCGGCGAGCAGGCAGATGACGAGGACGACGCCCGCGATGAGGGCGAGGTCCGCGCCGGTGGTGACGGACGGGATCTCGGCGAGCTGGTAGAACTCCGGCGGTAGCAACTCGAGCCCGAAGCGGCGGTTGAGCATCCGGAGCAGGTCGTTGCGGTAGTGCAGCGCGACGAGGCCGGTGCCGATGCCGGCCGCGGTGCCGATCACGCCCGCGACGGCCCCCTGCCAGAGGAAGATGCCCATGATGCCCCACGGCTGGAAGCCGAGCGCCTTCATGACGCCGATCTCGCGGGTCTTCTGGACGGTGACGGTGATCAGCGTGTTCGTGATGCCGAAGGCCGCGACGACGGTGATGAAAATGAGCAGGAAGAACATCATGTTCTTCTCCGCCTGCAGCACGCCGAAGAGCTGGCGGTTGATCTCCATCCACGTCCGCGCCTCGAGGTCGAGGCCGATCGCGCCGCGCAGGCGCGCGGCGATCTCCGGGGCGCGGTCGGGGTTGGACGTCATCACCTGGACGCCGTGCACGCCGCCGGCCATGCCGAAAAGCTCGCGCGCGGTGCCGAGCGAGGCGATCGCGTAGCCGGCGTCGAGGTCGTACATGCCGACGTCGAAGATGCCCGCGACCGTCATCTCCTCCGGCAGCCGCAGCGAGTCGGCCTTCGCGAAACTCTGGGGGGAGTAGACGAGGACCGTGTCGCCCGCGCCGAGCCCGAGCTTCCGCGCGAGGTCCCGGCCGAGCAGGACCTGGTTCCGGCCGAGCGCGAACCGGCCCTCGACGATGCAGGTCGGGATGCGGCTGACCCGGCCCTCGCGGGCGGGATCGACGCCGCGCATCAGCGCGCTGTGGACATCGTCGCCGCGGGCGAGGAACGCGAGGCCCTGCACGTACGGCGCGGCGCCCGTGACGCCCTCGACCTTCTCGAGCCCGTCGAGAAACTCCGCGTCGGCCTCCATCTGGCGGACGCCGCTGACGGTGATGTGCGCGTTGAAGCCGAGGATCCGGTCGCGCCACATCAGGTCGAAGCCGGTCATCACCGAGATCACGACCACCAGCACCGCCACGCCCAGCAGCACCCCGAGGATCGAGAGCACCGTGACGACCGAGAAGAACGTCCGCTTCGGCCGCAGGTACTTCAGGGCGAGGAAGAGGGAGAACGGGAGGGTCATGTCGCCGTCAATCCCTCGGCTTCATCTGCGGGAAGAGGACGACGTCGCGGATGGACTCCTGCCCGGTGAGGATCATGACGAGGCGGTCGATGCCGACACCCATGCCGCCGGCGGGGGGCATGCCGTACTCGAGGGCCTCGAGGAAGTCCTCGTCGATCCTCTGCGCCTCACCCGCGGCCTGGTGCTCGAGCCGGCGGCGCTGCTCGACGGGGTCGTTGAGCTCGGAGTAGGCGGGGGCGACCTCCTTGCCGTCGATGACCAGCTCGAAGACGTCGACGCAGGACGGATCGTCCGCGCAGCGCTTCGCCAGCGGGATCAGCTGGGCCGGCACGCGCAGGACGAAGGTCGGGTTGCGGAGCGACTTCTCGACGAGCTTCTCGTAGACCTCGTGCGTGATCTCGAGCTTGCCCCACGCGGGGTCGACCTCGAGGCCGAGCGCGGCGGCCTTGGCGCGCGCGGCGGGGACGTCGAGCGCGTCCCAGTCGGCGCCGGCGGTCTCGCGGACGAGTTCCGCGTAGGTCGCCTCGCGCCACGGCGGGGTCAGGTCGACCGGCCGCTCCGCGGTGCCGACCCGGAGCGTGCCCATCACGTCCTGCGCGACGGTGACGATGAGGTCTTGGATCAGGGCCTTCATCGAGCGGACGTCGCCGTAGGCCTCGTAGATCTCGAGCATCGTGAACTCGGGATTGTGCGAGCGGTCGAGCCCCTCGTTGCGGAAGTTGCGGTTCAGCTCGAAGACCTTGTCCATGCCGCCGACCATCAGCCGCTTGAGGTAGAGCTCCGGCGCGATCCGGAGGAACATCGGGCAGTTGAGCGCGTTGTAGAAGGTCTCGAACGGCCGGGCCGCGGCGCCTCCGGCGACCGGCTGCATCATCGGCGTCTCGACCTCCTCGAAGCCGCGGCCGGCGAGGAAGGCGCGGATGCCGCGGACGATGGCGGCGCGGCGGCGGAAGACGGAGCAGACGTCCGGGTTGGCGATGAGGTCGAGGTAGCGCTTGCGGTAGCGCAGTTCGACGTCGGTCAGACCGTGCCACTTCTCCGGCGGAACCTGGAGGGCCTTGCCGAGGAGGGTCCACGAGGTGACCTTGAGCGTCGGCTCGCCGGTGCGGGTGGTGAAGCACTCGCCCTCGACGCCGACGTGGTCGCCGAGGTCGACGAACCGGAACGCGTCGAAGGCGGCCTCGGGCAGGGCGTCCTTCTTGAGGTAGATCTGGAACTTGCCGGAGGCGTCCTGGAGGTGGCCGAAGACGCTCTTGCCCATGTCCCGCTTGGCGATCAGGCGTCCGGCGGCGCGCACGGCCTTCCCCTCGGCGAAGGCGGCGCGGACGTCCGCGAGCCGGCCGTCGCGCGCGAAGGCCTGCCCGTACGGCGCGATGCCGCGCGACTCGAGCTCCCTGAGGTTCGCGAGCCGCTGCTGCCGGTACTCGTTGTCGAGATGGGAATCCATGGAATCTCCCGGGGAATCCGCGGGAGCCTACGGGCGGCCCCGGGGCAAGTCAATCCCGCGGCCTCCCGTCCCCGCTCCGCGGCCACCCCGGGGGCGATCCGGAACGATCGACCGGGCCTGGCCGGGGATCCGGGGCCGTCTTTGCGTTTCCCGCCGCGCATCGTATGATGTGCCTTCGGGGCCGGCGCGGAGGGCCCGGGGGGTGTTCCCATGATCATCGTGATGCGGCAGGGCGCGTCGAAGCGCGAAATCGAGGCGGTCGAGCAGGAGATCCGCCGGTACGGGTACACGCCCCACCCGATCGTCGGCGTCGAGCGCACCGTGATCGGCGCGATCGGCGACGACCGCGGCAAGGAACGGCTGCAGGCGCTGGAGACGACGGACGGCGTCGAGCGGGTCATCCGCATCCTGAAGCCGTACAAGCTCGCGGGCCGCGAACTCCACAAGGAGAAGAGCCGCGTCGAGGTCGCGCCGGGCGTCGTCTTCGGCGGGAAGCGGATCCCGGTCGTCGCCGGTCCGTGCTCGGTCGAGGGGCTCGACATGATCTGCGCGACGGCGGAGGCGGTGAAGGCCGGCGGCGCGACGGTGCTGCGCGGCGGGGCCTACAAGCCGCGCTCGTCGCCGTACGCGTTCCAGGGTCTCGCGGAGGACGGCCTGAAGATGCTCGCCGAGGCGCGGGCGCGCACGGGGCTCCCGATCGACACCGAGGTCATGAGCGAGACGCTCGTCGAGAAGGTCGCCCAGTACGCCGACATCATCCAGATCGGCGCGCGCAACATGCAGAACTTCGACCTGCTCAAGGTCGTCGGGCAGACGCGCAAGCCCGTCCTCCTCAAGCGCGGCCTCGCCAGCACGATCGCCGAGTGGCTGATGGCGGCCGAGTACATCATGTCGCAGGGCAACCCGAACGTGATCCTGTGCGAGCGCGGCATCCGGACGTTCGAGACGGCGACACGCAACACGCTCGACCTGAGCGCGGTCACGGTGCTCAAGCGCGAAACGCACCTGCCGGTCGTTGTCGACCCAAGCCACGGCACCGGCGTGGCGGAATACGTCGCGGACATGGCGCTCGCCGGCATCGCGGCGGGGGCGGACGGCATCATGATCGAGGTCCACCCGAACCCGCACGAGGCGTGGTCCGACGGCGCCCAGTCGCTGACGCCGGCCCGCTTCGCGGAGACGGTCGCGAAGATGCGCGCCGTCGCCACCGCCGTCGGGCGGGAGATCTGAGCCGGGGACGGGCGCTGGGCGCTGGGTTCTGGCTCTGGGTTCTGGGTGCTGGGTGCTGGCTCTGGGTTCTGGGTGCTGGGTGCTGGGTTCTGGGTTCTGGGTTCTGGGCTCTGGGTGCTGGGCGCTGGGTTCTGGCTCTGGGCTCTGGGCTCTGGGTTCTGGCTCTGGGTTCTGGGTGCTGGGTGCTGGGTTCTGGGTTCTGGGCTCTGGGTGCTGGGTGCTGGTGTCTTGCATCGACGGCGCGCACCGCGGAGCCTGGGCGGGCCCTGCCAAACTTCCACAATTCGTGCGGAATCGTCCATCGATTCTGCACGCTCATCCATTGCCCCCGCCCCGGGGCTGGCCTAGGGTGGCTCCCATGCCCGCGCTCCGGCGCGG
Source organism: Lentisphaerota bacterium (assembly GCA_016873715.1). Lineage (GTDB taxonomy): Bacteria > Verrucomicrobiota > Kiritimatiellia > PWTM01 > PWTM01 > VGWF01. Next base: position 44,595 of record VGWF01000013.1, read on the forward strand.
CGGAAGGAGTGCGCGGATGCATGTATCGCGACGGGGCGGACGGCGGTTGAGCCGGAGGGCCTTCCTGGGGCGGTCGCTGGCGGCGGGCGGCGCGGCCGCGGCGCCATGGATCATCCCCTCCAGCGCCCTCGGCCTCGGCGGCGCGGTCGCGCCGAGCGAGCGGATCGTGCTCGGCGGCATCGGCGTCGGGAATCGCGGGCGGTACGTCCTGTCGTCGATGCTGGCCGAGAAGGACGTGCAGTTCGTCGCGAACTGCGACGTCCAGCGCTCGCGACGCGAGGCGGTGAAGCGGATGGTCGACGAGCACTACGGCACGACCGACTGCGTCCTCTACCGCGACATGTTCGAGCTGCTCGCCCGCCCGGACATCGATGCCGTTCTGATCGCCACCGGCGACCACTGGCACGCCCCCGCCTCGCTGCTCGCGGCGCGCGCGGGCAAGGACGTCTACAGCGAGAAGCCCTGCGGCATGACCATCGGCGAGATCCAGGCGCTGGCCGACGGCATCCGCCGCCTCGGCCGCGTCTACCAGGCCGGCACGCAGCGGCGCAGCCTCGCCAATTTCCAGTACGCGGCGGGCCTGGCCCTGGGCGGGAAGCTCGGCCGGCTGCACACGCTGCACGCCTCGGTCTACGTCCCCCGCATGAGCTTCGACTGGCTCCCCGCCGAGCCCGAGCCGCCGAAGGAGGAATGCGACTGGGACCGCTGGCTCGGTCCCTCGCCGTGGAGGCCCTACAACTCGCGCTACGTCTCCGGCGGCTGGCGCGGCCACCACGACTTCGAGGCCGGAGGCAACTTCCTCGACTGGGGCGCTCACACCGTCGACCTCTGCCAGTGGGCGAACGGCTCCGACGCCACGATGCCCGTCGAGTACGAGCCGACGCCGACCGCCCTCGTCGCCCGTTATGCGAACGGCGTGAAGCTCGTCTGCGACTACCTGCCCGACGCCTTCGGCAACCGCGCGCCGCAGTACCGCACCTCGACCGGCACCTGCCCGGTCCGCTACGAGGGCTCCGAGGGCTGGGTCGAAACCGGCGACAACGGCGAACTGGTGCTCTCCGACAGCCTGCAGCGCACCCTCGGCCGCGCCTTCGCGCGCCCCGGGACCAGCGCCGCGGGCCACGGCCGCAACTTCTTCGATTGCGTCCGCTCCCGCGCGCAGCCCGTCTGCAATCCGGATGTCATGCGCCGCTCGCACATCGCCTGCCTCGCCGCCGCCCTGGCCTGGCAGCTCGGCCGGCCGATGAAGCTCGATCCGGCGAAGGAGGAGTTCGTCGGCGACGACGAAGCCAACCGCATGCGCGCCCGCGTGGTGCGCGAACCCTGGTCGCTCCACCTGTGAGGCCCGCGATGACGACACGATTCCCGACCGCCGCCGCCCTGACCGCGCTGTTCACCGCCACCGCCCTCGGCACGGGGAACCCCCGGGCCCCGCGCGACCTCCTCGCCGCGTTGAACTCGTCGACCAGCCTTCACGAGCGCGCCCGCGCCTGCCAGCAACTCGGCTCGCTCGGCACCGCGGAAGCCGTCCCCGCGCTCGCGGCGCTGCTGTCCGACCCGGTCCTCGCCGCCTACGCCCGCCAGGGCCTCGAGGGCATCCCCGGCCCGGAGCCGGCCGCCGCCCTGCGCGCCGCCCTCGCCACCCTGAAGGGCGACCGCCTCCTCGGCGCGATCGACTCGCTCGGCTCGCTGCGCGACCCGAAGGCGGTCGCCGACCTCGAGCGCATCGCCGGCGGAACCGATCCGGCCGCCACCCGCTCCGCCCTGCGGTCGCTGGGCCGCATCGGATCCCCGGCGGCCGCCGACGCCCTGAAGCGCGTCATGACGTCCGCGACCGATGCAACGCGCGCGGACGCGGCGTCGGCGATGCTGCTGGCCGCCGACGCGATGAGGCGGGAGGGGCGCGCCGGGGAGGCCGCCGCGCTGTGCGACGCCGTGCGGACCGCGGGCGTGCCGGACGGGCTCCGGGCGGCCGCCGTGCGCGGCGCCCTCGTCGCCCGCGGGCCCGCCGCCGCGCCGCTGTTCGCCGACCTCGTGAAGTCCGCCGACCGGCACGTCCGCCACGCCGCGCTGCTGGCGGTCCGCGAGATCCCGTCCGACGCCCTGGCCGACGCCCTGCGCGAGTCGCTGGCCGCCGCGGCGCCGGATCTCCGCGCGCACCTGGTTCTCGCGATGTCCGGCTGCCGCAACGACCGCACGATGCCGGCGATCCGCGCCGCGGTGGCGGACCCGGACGCGGGCGTCCGCCTCGCCGCGCTCACCGTTCTCGCGCGGGCCGGCGCGTCGGCGGAGGACGCCGGAGCCCTGGCCGCCGCCCTGCAGCGCGACGGTCCGGCGGAGGAACACGCCCTCGCCGCCGAGGGGCTCGGTCGAATGCCCGGCCCGGAGGTCGATGCGCTCGTGCTGAAGGCCGTCGCCGGGGCCGCCGCGGCGGACGCCCGGGTGCGGCTGATCCAGGTGGCCGGCGCGCGGGCGCCCGCCTCCGCCGCCGGCGTGTTGATGCCGTGCGCGGCCGACGCCGACGAGCGCGTCGCCGTCGCCGCGCTGCGCGCGCTGAAGGGCCTCGCGGCATCCGCGGACCTCCCCGCGCTGATCGAGCGCACGAAAGCGGCCGGGAGCGCGGCGGTCCGCGCCGCCGCCGAGGGCGCGGTGCACGGCGTTTGCCTGCGGACCGGCGCGGGGGCGGATGCGGTCCTCCGCGAGTGGTCGCCGGCGGCCACGGCGGCCGACAAGGCCTCGTGGATCCGGATCCTCGGCGCGCTGGGCCACGCGCCGGCGCTGCCGGCGATCCGCTCGGCGGCGGCCGACGCCGACGAACCGGTGGCGGTCTGCGCGCTCGAGCAGCTCGGCCGCTGGCCGGATCCCGCCCCGATGACGGACCTTCTCGCCGCGATCGATGCGTCCGCCACGCCGAAACGGCGCGCGATCGCGCTGGCGTCGGCGGCGAGCGTGGCCGGCGCCGCGGCGGAGGCGGGGCGAAGCGCGGACCCCGACCTCTCGGCCTGGTTCCGGCGGCTGGTCGCCGCCGCGCGCGATGCCGGCGAGAAGCGCCTCGTGCTGTCCGGGCTCGGCCGCTGGGCTTCCGCGGAGGGCCTGCGGCTCCTTTCGCCGTACCTGGCCGATCCGGAGGTCGCCGCCGAGGCGGCGTGGGCGGTGGTGAACCTGCCCTCCGCGATCGAGGCGCCGGCGGACCTGGGCGCGCTGCGCGACGCGCTCGGGGCGGTCGCGAAGTCCAAGCTCCCGGCCGACGTCCGGGGCAAGGCGTCGTCGCGGCTGCGCAACCTGCCCAAGCCGCCGGCCGCCCTGCCGCTCTTCGACGGACGCAGCCTCGCCGGATGGGAGGGCGCGACGAACGTCTGGCGCGTACGCGACGGCGCGATCGTCGGCGGATCGCTGGCCGGCAACCCGCGCAACGAGTTCCTCGCGGCGGACCGTCCCTTCACGAACTTCGTCCTCCGCCTCGAGTACCGGCTCGAAGGCACGGAGGGCTTCGTCAACGGCGGCGTCCAGTTCCGCAGCGAGCGCATCGCGCAACCGCCGAACGAGATGAGGGGCTACCAGGCCGACATCGGCGCGGGCCACTCGGGCTGCCTCTACGACGAGTCGCGCCGCAACCGCTTCCTCGCCCGCGCGGCAGACGGGCAGATCCGCCGGCTGGAGAGGCCCGGCGACTGGAACCGGCTCGAGCTTCGCTGCGAGGGATCCCGCATCCGGATCGCGCTCAACGGCGAGCCGACGGTGGACGTTGTCGAGGGCGACGCCTCGATCCCGGCCCACGGGCGGATCGCGCTGCAAATCCACGGGAACTGCAAGGCCGAGATCTCGTTCCGGAACCTGTCGATCGTCCCGCTCCCCTGAGGCAGAGGCAAGATCCCGGCTGACGCGCGAATGTTGACCTGCTATCCTTTTGCCCGCAGGCGCGCCGTCCGGGCGCGGGGGAGGATGCCATGATCGTCCGGGTGCTGGGGGACAAGGTCCGGCTGGGCCAGGCGGCGGCGAAGGCGGGGGCGTCCGCCATCCGCAAGGCGATCTCCGAACGGGGGCGCGCGCGCATCATCGTGGCCACGGGGGCCTCGCAATTCGAGTTCCTCGACGCGCTCGTGAAGACGCCCGGCATCGACTGGTCGAAGGTGGAGATGTTCCACCTCGACGAGTACGCCGGGCTGCCGGTCACCCATCCCGCGAGCTTCCGGCGCTACCTGCTGGACCGGCTGATCCGGCCGACGGGCATCGCGAAGGCCCATCTGATCGACGGCGAGGGCGACCTCCCGACGGTCTGCCGCGAGACGGGCCGCGCGCTGAACGAGGCGCCGATCGACGTCGCCTTCGTCGGCATCGGCGAGAACGGTCACCTGGCCTTCAACGATCCGCCCGCCGATTTCCAGACGCAGGAAGCCTACCTCGTCGTCAACCTCGACGAGGCGTGCCGCATGCAGCAGGTCGGCGAGGGATGGTACGCCTCGCTCGCCGAGGTTCCGACCCAGGCGATCTCGATGTCGATCGCCCAGATCCTCAAGGCGAGGAAGATCCTCTGCATCGTGCCCGACGCCCGCAAGGCGCGGGCCGTCCGCAGCTGCTTCGAGGGCGCGATCACGCCGACGGCGCCGGCGTCGGCCCTGCGGAAGCACGGGGACGTCGAGGTCTTCCTCGACCCCGATTCCGCCGCGCAACTGCAGCGGACGAGGATCGTGCGCGAGTAGGGCCGCCCGGCGCGCCATGATCGTCCACGGTCCAGGCTTCTTCGATCTCCAGGTCAACGGCTTTGCGGGCGTGGACTTCAACGACCCGGCCGTGACGCCCGGCGACGTCCGGCGCGCCGCCGACGCGCTGCGGACCACGGGCGTCACGCGGTTCCTTGCGACGCTGATCACCGGGCCGCTGGACGACTTCGCCCGGTGCGCACGCGCGATCCTCGACGCCGGCCACCCGGCCATCGCCGGCGTGCACATGGAGGGGCCGTACATCAACCCGAACGACGGCCCGCGCGGCGCGCACCGGAAGGCGCACGTGCTCCCGGCGCTGCTGGGCGACTTCCTGCGCCGGCAGGACGCCGCCGGCGGCCGCGTCCGCCTCGTCACGCTGGCGCCCGAGGTGCCGGGCGCGATCCCGCTGATCGAGGCGCTGGTGCGGACCGGCATCCGCGTCGCCATCGGCCACAGCGCCGCGACGCCGGCCCAGGTCCGCGACGCGATCCGCGCGGGCGCCACGCTCTCCACGCATCTCGGCAACGGATGCTCGAACCTCCTGCCGCGGCATCCGAACCTGGTCTGGGAGCAGCTGGCGGCGGACGAGCTGACGGCCTGCCTGATCGCGGACGGCCACCACCTGCCGCCGGCCACGTTCAAGGCGATGATCCGGGCGAAGACCCCCGCGCGCGCGGTTCTGGTGAGCGACGCCATCGCCGCCGCGGGCTGCGCGCCAGGCCGCTACCGGCTCGGCGGGGTGTCGGTCGTCCTCGACCACGCCGGCCGCGTGACGGAGCCGGGCGCCGGCCACTTCGCGGGCTCGGCGCTGACCCTCGATGCGGCCGTTGCGAACGCCGTGCGTTTCGCGGGGATCCCGGTCGCCGAGGCGATGGCGATGGCCTCGACGCGGGCGGCGGCGGCGGTCGGCCTCGAGCCGCGCGGACGGATCATCGCCGACTGGAACCCGGACGCCCTCGTCCTGACGCTGCGATCGGTGAACGCGGACGGACCCGGGTAGGCGCCCGCCGGACGGAGGTTTCCCCGCATGACGAACACCCTGGCGGTTGCGGACTACGGGATCATCGCGGGCTTCTTTGCCGTGATGCTCGGGATCGGCTTCCACTACAGCGGCCGCATGCGGAGCATGGCCCAGTTCTTCGGCGGCGGGAAGCAGGTCCCGTGGTGGCTCGGCGGCGTCTCGTTCTACATGGTCAGCTTCAGCGCGCTGGCCTTCGTGATGCACTCCGAGATGGGCTACAAGTACGGGATCGTCTCGCTCGTGCTCAGCTGGCTCGCCGTCCCGGCGGCCGCGCTGAGCGCCCTCCTCTTCGCCCGGCGCTGGCGCCGCGTGGCCGAGACCAGCCCGCTCGAGTACATCGAGGCGCGGTACGGCATCGGCATGCGGCAGGGGCTCGTGTGGCTCGGGCTGCCCACGCGCCTGCTGGACGACTCGCTCAAGCTCTTCGCCATCGGCACCGTCGTCTCGGCCGGCCTCGGGTTCCCGTTCACGACCGGCGTGATCGCGTGCGCCGTCATCATCCTCGGCTACACGTTCATGGGCGGGCTGTGGGCCGCGCTGGTGGCGGACTTCGTGCAGTTCGTCATCCTCGTCGCCGCCGTGATCGTGCTCCCCTTCCTCGCCGTCGACCGCGCGGGCGGGATCGCCGCGGTGATCGGGCGGCTGCCGCCCGATTTCCTGCGTCTCACCCGCCCGGACGCCGGCTATCCGATCGTATTCCTGCTCGGCTACTTCCTGCTGCTCTTCCTGAACTATTCGACCTCCTGGGCGCTGGTGCAGCGGTACTACTCGTCGTCCAACGACCGCAGCGCGCGCAAGGTCGGTTTCCTCGTCTCCATCCTCTACCTGGTCGGCACGCCCGTCTTCTACCTGCCCGCCTTCGCGGCGTTCGTGTTCCTGCCCGAGGTGGCGAACACCAAGGACGTCTATCCACTGATCTGCCGGTCCGTCCTGCCGGTCGGCATGCTCGGCATGGTCATCGCGGCGATGTTCTCCGCGACCATGTCGACGCTGGCGGGCGACTACAACGCGGTCTCGTCGGTGCTGACGAACGACCTCTACAAGCGCCTGATCGGGCGCGACGTCTCGGACCGGCACCTCGTCGTCGTCGGACGGGTCAACACGGTGATCGTCGGACTGATCGTCCTCGGCATCACGCTCGTCATGCGCTCGCTGCAGGGCTCGGGCGACCTGTTCAACACCATGGCCAAGGTCTTCGGGCTCTTCCTCCCGCCGGTCGCGCTGCCGATGCTGCTGGGCATGCTGACCCCCCGCCTGTCGGCGCGCGGGGCGCAGGCCGGGCTGTTCGCGGGCATCGTGGCCGGCCTGGCCGCCTTCGTCCTCGGGGCGACCCACCCGGTCCTGCGGCAGGCGCACGTGCTCACCTTCCTGACCGGCGGCGTGGCGCTGGCCGTCATGGCGGCCGGCTCGTGGTTGCGTCCCGACACGGGCGCGCGGCGCGAACGCGTGCTCGCCTTCTTCGAGCGGATCCGGGAGACGCCGCCGCGGGCCGCCCCCGGGACCGAGGAGGCCGACGTCTCCTTCCTGCCGGTGATCGCAAGGGGCGTGGCCGCGGTCGGCGCGATCCTGATCGTCGCGGTGCTCGCAACGGCCGGGTTCGACCGGGGCGCGCTCAGCATCGGCATCGGCGCGGCGCTCCTGGCGGTCGCGGCCGCCTTCCACGTGGCCGGGCGGCGCACCGGAACACGAGGAGCGCCCGAACACACGCGACGCAGGAGGACCCGGTGATGCCCGCTGAAAACCCCAGGCCGGTCCGGAACCTCCGGTGGTCGATCGCCGTCCTGCTCCTGCTGTCGACGGCGGTGAACTACCTCGACCGCAACACGCTCTCCGCGCTGGC